>CAZEYT010000097.1:0-9523 GCA_964516295.1 uncultured Chthoniobacterales bacterium
GCCAGCGCGTCGCCCGTGGTAGCGGGACCACCGTTACCGAGGTGAACAACCTCCTCCTGCGCTTCTCCCAGATGCGCAAGATGATGAAAAATATGGGCCAGATGAAAAAGATGATGGCCCGTATGGGGCGAAATCTTCGCACTTGAGTCGCTGCAAGTTCCGTGGATACTCCGCTCCCCGCTTGCAATTTCGATCAAAGACCACAAACTTCTAAAATCCTATGGCAGTAGCAATCCGACTCCGCCGCGAAGGCACCAAGAACCGCCCGTATTACAAGATCGTCGTCGCCGACCAGCGCCGCGCTCGCGACGGCAAATTCATCGAAATCATCGGCTCCTACGATCCGAAACAGGAAGGCGACAACTTCTCGATTGAGCTCGAGCGCGCCGATTACTGGGTCGGTGTGGGCGCCCGCCCCTCGCAGACCGTGGGCAACATCATCTCGAAGGCCCGCAAAAAAGTCGCGGCCTAGCCTCCGCTCCCCATGGAAGAATTCCTCCGCAACGTCATCGGCTCGCTCGTCGAGTTCCCCGATGACGTCGTCCTCTCGAAAGTCGAGACGCCGGAGCGGGTCACCTTCCATGTCGCCCTTCGCAAGTCCGACGTTCCTCGCGTCATTGGCAAGGGCGGTCACACCATCCAGGCACTTCGCACGCTCCTCCATGCGGCCGCGTCCAAACGGGGCATCCAGGCCGCACTGGAAATCATTGAATGATGAAAGCCATCATCCTCACTTCCATCGCTGTTTTCTTCATCCTCCAAACCGGCTGTGAACGCCACTCGGCGGAAGTCACCGTCAAGGGCTACGCGGAGAAAATGGCGGCCAAAAAGGCGAAAGCCGAAGAAAAAGCCACCACCGACGAGCCGGTTCAATCCCCGGCTCCCAGCTTTTTCCCATCGCCATCCCCAACACGCTGAAGCGAACCAGCGCCGCGCCGCGTGTCGTTCGCAATTTGCAGCTTGATTTGGGTCAATTGCAGGCGAAAATCGCTCCATGATCGAACTTGAGGTCTATGCGGCCGGTGTCCGTCAGCCGGACAAGATGATGGGCCTCGCTCTGGAACTCAATGTTCTCTTGGGACTCCGTTACAAGGTCGATACGAATCACGACATCATCTACATGGAGTTCAGCGAGTGTCCGTCGCAACACGACTTGGAATCCATTTTCCGCAAGGCCGGTCTTGACGCCAAGTTTGTCGGCCAACTTCCGCCGGAAATGAGCTCGAAAAAGAAAACCCAGCGGATCCATTGAGTTCGGCCACGGGCGATGCATCGGCAGTACCTGCCGGCAGGGGGATCATCGGGGTTGTTTCCGGAATGATCGTGGGACTGTTCGCCTTCCTCGGTGAACTGGCCTTGCTCGCATGGGAAACGTTTACCTCGATTTGCCGAGGGCGCGTGCGGATCGGCCTCACGCTCCGCCAAATTGCAGAGATCGGATTTGGATCCCAATTGGTTGTTATTGTCACCGGGGCCTTCACCGGAGCCGTTTTCACCGCGCAGGCGTATTTTCAATTTGCCAGTCTCAACATGGAAACGGCCGTGGGGCCCGTCGTCACGCTCTCGATGTTCCGCGAGCTGGGTCCGGTCCTCGCAGGCCTCATGGTGGCCGGTCGCGTCGGCGCGGCAATGAGCGCCGAGATCGGCACGATGAAGGTCACCCAACAAATCGATGCCCTCCGCGCGCTGGCGGTGAATCCGGTTGACTATCTTGTCGTGCCACGCGCGGTGGCGATGTTCATCTCGATGCCGCTCCTCGTGGTCGAATGCGTCGGCTTCGGCGTGCTGGCTTCCTATTATGTCGGTGTCGAGATCCTCAACATCACGGGCGTTTACTTTCTCGCGAACATGAAAAAGTTTACCGAGGGCAGTGACATCATGATGTCGCTCATCAAGGGCTTTGTCTTTGCCGGGATCATCGTCTTCATCAGCTGTCGTCAGGGACTTCGCGCGAAGGACGGAGCCGTGGGGGTCGGGCGGGCCACCACCGAAACGGTGGTCAAATGCTCGCTCTGCATCCTGATTGCGAATTTCTTTCTCACGATGGCGCTCAACATCGTTTTCCCGGCCGGCCAACGATGAGCGCTCCCCTTATCGAAGTGCGCGATCTCGTTCAAAAGATCGGCCAGCAAGAAATTCTGAGGGGACTTTCCCTTGATGTCCACAAAGGCGAAAGCCTGGTGCTTCTCGGAAAAAGCGGCGGCGGAAAAAGCGTGTTCCTCCGCCACCTCATCGGTCTTATGCACCCGGTCTCCGGGACGATCCGCTTTGAGGGACAGGAGATTACCACATTGGACGAACGGGCGCTGGAGCCGGTACGCCGCAAGATCGGGATGCTCTTTCAGGATGGCGCGCTCTTTGATTCCATGAACGTCTTCGACAACGTGGCCTTCCCACTCCGCGAGCGTGGCGAGCGCCGTCCGGCGGCTGTTCGTGAAAAGGTCGCCCAGGCCCTTGCGATGGTAAACATGAGCGGCCACGAGCAGAAAATGCCCGTGAACCTCTCGGGCGGCATGCGCAAACGCGTCGCTCTCGCCCGGGCCATCATCTCTCCGCCGGATGTTCTTCTCTACGACGAGCCGACGGCGGGGTTGGACCCGATTGTTTCCGACAGTATCAACCGCCTCATCCGTCATCTTCAGGCGGAGCTTCACGTGACATCGGTTGTCGTCACCCACGACATGGTCAGCTGCTACCACGTCGCTGACCGCGTCGCCCTCCTCAACGAAGGCCGCATCTATTTTGTTGGAACACCCGCCGAACTTCGCGAGACGAAGGATCCCACCATCCGGGATTTTGTGGATGGACGCTCGGGCGAAACCGTTTATTGAAAACCAAGACATGACCCGCGAAGACCGAGCCACCCAAACCAAAGTCGGCATTTTCCTTTTCATTGGACTCCTCGTTGTCGCGTCGATGGTCGTTTACTTCGGCCGACTCGGTGAAGGTGTGAAAGGCTATTATCAGCTTCGTGTCGAGTTTCCGAATGCCAGCGGTCTCATGCGCGGATCCGAGGTTCTCCTCGCCGGGGCGAAGATCGGGCGTGTGATGTCGGACCCCGTCATCCTGCCGGACATGGAGGGGGTGTTTGTCAATCTGCGAATTTTCGACGGGGTTAAAATTCCCAGTGCGAGTGAATTCAGCATCGGGAGTTCCGGCCTCCTCGGCGACAAGTTCATCCAGATCATCCTCAAGCCGGGCGCGAAGGAATCGGCTCCCATTGCCGCCGATTCGACGATCAAGGGAGTAGTGGACAGCGGCGGGCTGGGTGGTATGGCTGAAAGTGCCGAAGAACTCATTGGCGACCTGAAGAAGGCCATCGCCAACATCAACTCAATTGCCGAGAAAGTTGACACGGGTGTGCTCAATGCCGAGGGCGTCGCGTCGATTACCGAGACGCTCAAAAATCTCAAGACCACCAGCGAAGGACTCGCCAAGTCTTCGGCGGAAGTTGACAAAGTCGTCGCCGAAGCCCATGCCGCCGTCGGCAGTGGCAAGGAGGCGATGGACGCGGCCAAGAAGGCGGCGGATGAACTCCAGAAAGCCCTCGCCGACATCCGCGTCATCATCCGAGATGTCCGTCAAGGCCGCGGGGCTCTGGGCATGTTGCTCAGCAATCGCGAGACAGCCGAGAACCTCCGCGCTCTCGTGGCGAACCTCCGCCGACATGGCATCCTTTGGTACAAAGACCGTGAGGCCGAAGCCGCGCCGGCCCGCTGAGCGTCACGCGTGAAGCCGTCGCCATGACGCCGGCGGAATCCGTCATTCTCTCGTGGGCGTTCGAGCCCCTGCCGGTCTTCGGCCTTCTTTTGGCGGCGATTTTGTACGCGCGCGGATGGCGAAAACTCCACCGCCAAGTTCCGGCAAGGTTTCCGGTCGAGCGACTCCTGTCGTTCCTCTCCGGACTCGCCGTTATCTACATTGCGCTGGCCTCGCCGCTCGACGCCTTCGCCAGCTGGTTGCTCATCGTGCACATGATCCAGCACCTGCTCCTCACGATGATCGCTCCGCCACTGCTCCTGTGGGGATGGCCGATGCTTCCGATCCTCAGCGGGCTGCCGCGGCCGTTGGTGCGCGACGGTCTCGGCCCGTTCCTCAATGCCCCGCTCCTCCACCGCGTCGGACGGTTTTTCGTGCATCCTCTTTTTGCCGGGCCGCTCTTCATTTTGTCAAATGTCGTCTGGCACGTGCCGGCGATGTATGAACTCGCTCTGGGCTCGCCGTTCTGGCATCAGGTCGAACACGCGAGTTTTCTTGTCACCGCCACGTTGTTCTGGTGGCCGGTGATCCAGCCGTGGCCCTCGCGACCGGCCTGGCCTCGCTGGGCGATGATTCCCTACCTCCTCATCGCCGACCTTCAGAACACCGCACTGGCTGCGTTTTTGTCGTTCTACGATCAGGTTCTGTATCCCACCTATGCCGCCGCGCCCCGCCTGGTCGGACTCTCTGCGCTGGACGATCAGGCCGGGGCGGGGGCGGTCATGTGGGTGCCCGGGTCCATCGGATTTCTCGTCCCGGCCGGCGTGATTGCGATGCAGTATCTCTCCCCGCGCCACGGGCGTTCCCGCCCCCCCACACCGTCACGCCCGCCGCCGAGTCCCGCGCTCGCGCGCCGGCCGTTGGATGTTTTTTGCGTCCCGGTCCTCGGGCCGCTCCTGGCGCGCGGTCCCGTGCGCATGATTCTCCAAGCGGGCCTGTTTGTTGTTGCGCTCGCCATCATCGCCGACGGGCTTTTCGGTCCGCAAGTGGCGTCCATGAATCTCGCCGGCGTCCTCCCATGGACCCATTGGCGGGGCCTTACCGTTCTCGCGCTCCTGGTCGCCGGGAATTTCTTCTGCATGGCCTGTCCGTTCACGTTTTTTCGGGATCTTGGTCGCCGTCTCCTCCCGGCCGACCGCAGATGGCCGGGCTGGCTTCGGTCCAAGTGGCCGGCGCTCGCTCTCCTCGTCCTCTTCTTTTGGGCTTACGAGTATTTTGATCTCTGGGACAATCCTTGGTGGACCGCTTGGATGCTCATCGGCTACTTCGTGGCGGCCCTTGCCATAGACGGCATTTTCAAAGGTGCCAATTTCTGCAAGTCCGTCTGCCCGATCGGGCAGTTTCATTTTCTATCTTCCCTCGTCTCGCCGCTGGAAGTCCGCGTTCGCGAACCATCGGTCTGTGCGAGTTGTCGGACGCATGATTGCCTTCGCGGAAATGCTTCTCAACGCGGGTGTGAGCTCGGGCTCTTCCAACCGCGCAAATCGGGGAATATGGATTGCACGTTTTGCCTAGATTGTGTGAAAGCCTGTCCACATGACAATGTCGGTCTTCTCGTCGCATCGCCCGGAGCCGATCTCATCGAAGATCCTGCGCGGCGGTCATCCGTCGGCGCTTTTTCGACACGGGGCGATCTGTCGGCCGTTGCCGGGGTGATGATCGCCGGGGCGTTCCTGAATGCCGCCGCGATGACGCGCCCATTCGAGGCCGCCATGTCCGGTCTGGAATCCCTCGCGAGTCGAGCCGTGACTGGGTGGGGGATGACGCTGGTATTCCTCGTTGCTCTGCTCGCCGCACCGCCGCTTCTTTCGGGCCTTTGCACATGGGTTGGGAGCAGCCTCGCGGGCATCCGCGAAAAGCGACGCGAGATCCGACGGGGATTTCTCCTGACCTTGGTGCCGCTGGGTTTCTCGATGTGGATTGCCCATTTTGCGTTTCACTTCCTCACCGCCTCGCACACGCCGTTGCCGGTCTTCTCGCGCGTTGCGGCGGACTTGGGGTGGGGAACAGCTCCGGAGGACTGGACTGTCCCGTCTCTTGCTTTCCCAGAGCTCCCCGGCTGGCAGATTCTTTTGCTCAATGCCGGACTGCTCTACTCGCTCTGGCTCCTCTGGAAAAAATCGCTCCGCATCGTTCCGGCGCGGCCATTTGCTTTGTTCCTGCCGTGGGCCTGTCTCGCGGCTGCCCTTTACGTGCTGGGTATCTGGATTCTCTTTCAACCCATGGAATTGCGGGGAATGGGAATGTGAAGACGGCCATTTTTTTGGCGCTGGCACTTGTTGTGAACGTCTCCGACTTGGTGGCGGATGGCGGAGTCGTTGTGGCCCGGCGTGAGGCCGACGGTATCGTGGTCACCGTTCTTGCGGAACCGGTCCCGCTGCGCGTTGGACGTGCTGATTTCAGTGTGATGGTCCAAGACGTCGCATCAAAAGCGCCAATCACGGATTGCGACCTCCGTATTGTCCTCCGACCTGTCGATGTGGACACGACCCGCGATGATTGGGCGACCGTCTGCAACACGCTTAATGGCACCGGCACGGAAGGCCGCGCATCCACAGCGCACTCGAACAATAAGTTGCTCCAATCCGTTGTTCTCGGAATTCCGGCTCCGGGCACTTGGAGCCTCAACGTCACAGCAAGCGTCGGCAGCAACCTGATTGAATTCGCCCAAGAACTTCCTGTCCGTCCCGCGTCTCCTCCGCTCGTGGCCTGGTGGCCCCTTTTTGCCCTGCTCCCTGCCGCGATCGGACTCTACGTGCTCCGGTCCACGCTTCTCCACAAACGCCGGAGAAAGACGCCGATATTCAGTTCGTTATCGTTTCCAGACGAAAAGTGACGTCGTCGAATCACTGAGCGGTTCGCCATGGAATTGGCTCATTTGGGGCCCGGGTCTTCCGATTCGCAGTCAACACCGCCAGAATGTGGAGACGTTCCAACGGCCGATCCTCGGATATCTCAACGGCCGCCTTCAGCCTCGGAGGAACGCCACTCGGCCGGCGTTTGCCCGGTCTGCTTCCGAAACCATCGCGAGAAATAGTTTTGATCCGAAAATCCGGCAGCATCGGCTGCATCGCGGATCAGCTTGTTTTCGCGCAAAAGACGCCGGACACGCTGAAGGCGGACCTTCTCGGCAAGCCCGCGCAAACTGAGTCCGGTCTCGCTTTTGACCAAACGACTCAGGTGGTCCGGATGATAGCCCAGCGCTGCGGCGGCGGATTTCGGTCCGGCGTTCGGCTCGCGTTCAAAATGACGCTGCACTTGGTGGAGCACGGTGAGCGCCGAATTCCGCGGAGCCCGGGGATGCCACCCGCTGAATTCCGCCAAAGCCGCGAGGAGGGCCAGGGCAGCGGAGGCCCGGCCGATCTCGTCTGGAACCCGTTTGTCATCGGCCACACGCGCCAGATTCGCAAGCAGAGACCGGATGCGGGCCATTTCCACCGCGCTTAGGTTACGGACCGCCGGACGACGGGGCCATGGAGCCCGGAAGTCCAGCATCAGGCAAAGCGGCGGCTGCGAAGCACTCCTCCGAAAAGCATGCCGGGTTCCGGGCGGCAGGAGAAGCATCGTTCCCGTCCTGACCGGATGCTCGGTGCCATTCACCTCTTCAAGACCGCGGCCCGAGAGGTAAACGAGACCCTGCCAGTGACGGTGCGCATGACGTCCCAGAGCTGCCGTTTCCGGTCGGTGACGGTGGAGTTCCAACCGCAGAACCGCCACCCCACCGGCGCGGGCGTCGAGACGCGTCCAAAGGACAGAACGAAAAAGGCGGTCGGGCATTAGGTTAAGGAAATATCGGATTTGTGCTAATGGCAACCCGATTTGCTCTAACACTCGCAACGCTGATGTGACAAGGTTTGGCATCGTCCAATGATTTCCTCCGACCCGAATCTCTCACCCTCCGATTTCTCGCCACTCTTGGAAAAGTTCTGGGAAGCCTCCGGCCCGAAAATCCTTTCCATCGACGCGGCCGAAGTTTCCGGCTCGGCAACCCCGGTCTTCACTGTTCAAGGCAAATACACCGCCCGGGGTTGGACCGAATGGACCCAGGGCTTTGTTTATGGCTCGGCCATTTTGCAATACGATGCAACCGGCGACGCGCAGTTTCTGTCAATTGGGCGGGAACGGACCCGCGAGAGGATGGCGCATCACATCACCCACATCGGCGTTCATGATCATGGGTTCAACAACGTTTCCACGTATTGCAATCTGCTTCGATTGATGGTGGAGGGCCGGATTCCCGAGGATGCTGCGGAGAAGGACTTTTACGAACTCGCTCTCAAATGTACCGGGGCTGTGCAGGCGGCCCGATGGTCGACCACCGCGACGGGGTCGGGATATATCTATTCATTCAACGGGCCGCATTCCCTTTTCGCCGATACAATCCGGTCTCTGCGTGCGCTGTCGGTCTCGCATCGTCTCGGACACGTGCTCATGGGCGAGCGAGATGTAAAAATCAGTCTCCTCGACCGGATTATTCAACATGCAAGAACAACGGCCGATTTTGCCGTGTTCTATGGCGAGGGACGTGACTCCTACGACATCCGCGGTCGCGTGGCTCACGAAAGTATTTTCAACCGCAACGACGGAAACTTCCGCTGCCCGAACTCGCAGCAGGGATTCTCTCCGTTCACCACTTGGACCCGTGGGCTCGCATGGATCGTTCTCGGTTACCCCGAGCAGATGGAGTGGCTGGCCACTTTGGAAGACGCTGATTTGGAGCCGTTTGGCGGCCGCGCGGATGTCGAGGCGCTTTTCCTCCGAGCGGCATTGGCAGCCTGCGACTTCTACATCGAGCACACCCCGATCGATGGCATTCCTTATTGGGACACCGGTGCTCCCGAGTTGCATCGTATCCCCGATTACCTCAACCGTCCGGCGCAGATCGAGAATGACTTCGAGCCGGTGGACAGTTCCGCGGCCGCCATTGCCGCCCAGGGATTGCTTCGTCTCGGACGTTATCTGCAAAGCAAGGGCGACCCCGCCGGCGAGAAATACTGGAAGGCCGGACTCACCACGGCGCGCACGGTTCTTTCCGAACCTTATCTTTCCACCGACGAAGCGCATCAGGGCTTGATTTTGCATTCCATCTATCACCGCCCGAACGGATGGGATTACATCCCGGAAGGAAGCAAGATCCCACGCGGAGAATCCTCGATGTGGGGCGACTATCACGCTCGGGAGCTGGCCCTCTATCTGCAGCGGATCATTGAAAACAAACCTTATTACACGTTTTTCGGCGGTGTTGGCCGCTAAGGAACTTTTATGACCATATCCGATCTCTCCACGATGGAAGGCCGCCGCTACCCAGCGCGTCGTCGCACGCAGAATCTCGCAGGCGGAGTCGCCCCGATCCAAGCCAGGAATTTCTGCATCGGCAATGTCACGCTCGATCCCGATGGCGGACAGGTTCCCTGGCATAATCAAGAACAGGAGGAAGTTTACTTTGTCATCGAAGGCACCGGCGAGATGTGCCTTGGCGAAGAACGTCAAACGCTCACATCCGGCCAAATGGTCTATATTCCCTCCGGGGTTTTCCATCAGCTCACAAACATCGGCTCCACGCCGCTTCGCATGCTCTATTGCTACGGGCCTGCCGGTGATGTGGCACACTGGCGTCAGGAACTTGAAGGAACGCTTCCAAAAGCGGGAATCGACGTTCCACCGCTCCCGGAGGGCGCCCGCCCGCAGTGTACTCAGAAACCTTGATCCTTAGAATCTTATGAAAACTCACGAAGTCGGAATTATCATGAACGGCGTTTCCGGA
>CAZEYT010000098.1:0-9503 GCA_964516295.1 uncultured Chthoniobacterales bacterium
GTTTCGCGCCGCAAATCGGCCTTCCTCATCATGAACAAGTATCCGTATTCCGCCGGTCACCTCATGGCCGTGCCCTATCGGAAGGTTCACAAAATGACGGATCTCTCCGACGGCGAGGTTCTCGAGCTCTGGCAACTCATGATCCATGCCCAGCGTCTGTTGGAAGTCGCCGTTCGCGCGCAGGGTTTCAACATCGGCTGGAATCTCGGACGCGCGTCCGGGGCCGGCGTCGAAGATCACATCCACGTCCACATCGTCCCGCGCTGGATCGGAGATTCCAATTTCATTGCCGTCATCGGCGGAACCCGGATCATTCCCCAAGGGCTCCAACCGCTTTATGAGCGCCTGATGACCATTCAGAAAGATCTCGAATGATGTTCTCGGCCCTCGGAGCCCGCCTGGCCGGCGGGAGCGGTATTGAAACGCTCATGGACGATCTGGGACACGCGCTTGCCGCCTCGGGCCCCTCCCTTCACATGCTCGGCGGAGGGAATCCGGCCCACATTCCCGAAATGGAATCGGTGTGGAAAGAACGGCTCGAAGCCATCGTATCCGATCCCGCATCGCTGCGGCGGACCTTGGCCATTTACGATCCGCCCCGCGGCAATTCCGCCTGCATCGCCGCCTTGGCCGACCTTCTCCGCGAGGAACTCGGCTGGCCGGTGGAACCCGAAAACATCGCGGTGACTCCCGGCGGCCAGACCGCCTTCTTTTTCCTTTTCAACCTTTTTGGCGGAACAGATGCCCACGGTCGGCCGGGACGAATTTTGTTTCCGGTCATGCCCGACTACATTGGGTATGCAAATCAGGCGCTTGAGCCGGGCCAGTTTACATCGCTGCGGCCCCGCATGGAGGAGACCGGACCGCATCGTTTTCGCTACGCGCTGGATTTCGAGCGCCTTAATCCCGGGCCGGACATCCGCGCGATGTGCGTATCGCGTCCGACGAATCCGAGTGGAAATGTCCTCTCCGATGCGGAGATGGACCGCCTCGCCGCGCTGGCGTCCGAGCGGGAAATCGCACTGATCATTGACAACGCCTACGGCCACCCATTCCCGGGCCTCGTTTTCGAAAAAGCCTCGTCGCCGTGGAATGAGCAAACCGTTCACGTGATGAGCCTGTCGAAGATCGGCCTGCCTGGGACTCGCACGGCGTTCGTCGTCGGCCCGCCCCACGTGGCCCGCGCGATTTCGTCGATGATGGCCGTCAGCGGATTGGCCAACGGAAACTTCGGCCAGTCCATCGTGAGCCCGCTTTTGGCCGATGGCACGTTGACCCGGTTGAGCCGGGAGGTCGTACGACCGTTCTACCTTCGGAAGCGAGATGCCGCACTTTCCGCAGTGGAAGAGTTTTTTCCGAACGACGCACCTTATGCGTTTCACGAATCCGGCGGCGCGATGTTTCTCTGGCTCTGGCTCCGCGGGAGTCGCCGCACGTCGCGGGAAATCTACGAGGCCCTCAAGGCCCGCGGCGTTTTGGTTGTCCCGGGTGAATACTTTTTCTTCGGCCTTCCGGACGAGTGGCATCACCGGCACGAGTGCGTACGCATTTCCTTCGCCATGGATGACGGGCAAGTTCGCGAAGGGCTGCGGATCATCGCCGATGAGATCTCCCGCTGAGCCACGGGACAGGATTGAACAGTTTTGGACTCGGGTTTCGGCACGCTTCCGAGCCCAACAGAACCTACTTTCCGTCCGGATTCGTCGAACGCAAAACGCGTTCGATTGTATTTGTCGTCGAACGACCTTCGACGAGATCGGCCAAGGCCACCCGGCCGCCATTGGCCTCGACGATATCCCGGCCGCTCACGTAGTGCGCCCAGTCTTTGCCCTTCACGAGAACACCGGGCAGGATTTCCGCAATCAGGTCGCGGGGTTCATCTTCATCAAAAAGGACAACGAAATCGACAGCGCGAAGCGAACCGAGAACGAACGCGCGATCCTGCTCGGGGTTGATCGGACGCGAAGGACCTTTGTTGCGGCGGACCGAGGCGTCGCTGTTGAGCCCGACGCACAGCGCGTCGCCTTGCTCACGGGCGAAGGTGAGATACTCCACGTGTCCGCGGTGGAGGATGTCGAAGCAACCATTCGTAAAAACCAGCGTTTTGCCTTCGGCCTGAAGGCGGTCGCGCTCGCCCCGCGCTTGCCCGGCGGTCAACACCCGCGCCGTCATGAAGGGCGGTCCTTTTTCAATTTCTCGTAGTTCCGACGAACGGATTCCACTTCCGGAGCGCCCGGCTTTTGGAACGCGGCGTGCGTTTTCAATGCGGCATTGTAGAAAGCCTCCGCCTTGGCCCAATTTCCGCCGGAATGATACACGACGGCAAGATTGCCCATCGACTCGGCCACCTCCGGATGCATGGACCCGAAGAGCTGCTCGCGGATTCCCATGGCCCGCATGTGGGCGTTTTCCGCACGGACGAGGTCGCCGGCATCCGTCAGAGCCACACCAAGATTGTTGCAACAGAGCGCGACTTCCGGATGAACCTCGCCATAGATCCCGACGGCGCATTCGAGAGCTTCATTATAGTGCTGAAGAGCGCTCTCGATCCTGCCGGTGCGTTTCTCCATGCTCGCGAGATGGCTCAGTAACATGCAACGCTGCGAGGCGTCGTGAACCGTTTTGTAGAGGTCCAATGCCTGCAAATAGTAGGTCCGCGCGCGGTCACATTCATTGAGATAATCCAGGAGAAGCGCCAGCTTGGCTGAAACGCGGGCCGCGGAAGCGAGAAAACCAAGCGCGAGATTTTTCTTCAGTGATTCCTCGAAGTCTTTGACTGCCTCGTCAAACACCCCGGCCGCCTGGCAGACATCTCCTGCGATTTCGACCGCATCGCACAGACGCGGACTCCCGGGCCGGAAGACCTGTTCCGCAGCTTCGCGAAACTTCTTGGCTGCTTGATTGTGGAGGCCGCTTTCCAGCTTGCTTCTTTGGGCTTCCAAATCACGGCACAGGACGTCCCATAGGTTGGCGGTTGTTTGCATGAGAATCCTAAGTTTATGGTGCGCGGCTCGTTTCCGGCGAGGCGAAAAATCACCCGACCAGCAGTCCGGTTGCCGCCGCCCGCGACGCCGGGATTCGTCCGCAATAGGCTTCAATCGCCGCCAACGGATGCCTCCCATCGTCCCCGACCCCGAGCACCCGGGCCATCTCGCGCTCGAAATGCTCCAACGCCCGCAGACTCGCCGCCGTTTCCCGCAGGTGCTCGACAGCCCGTTTCAGGAGGTCGAAAAGCTCCGGCACCGGCTGGCCCTCCTGGGTGCAGAGATCGATGAGTTCGGCGAAATACCCGCACAGAAAGACATTCGCGCACGGCACGGTTCCACCGTCGAACGGAGCCAGCAAATGGACCTCGCGAAGGGTTCCCAATGAGGACTTCCGGTTCGTCGCAAAACCAATTTCGCCCCGAAAAAACAGATCAAGCTTTCCCGAAAACGGGCTTTGGGGACGCCGGGCTGACCGTGCCATCAGACGAAGCTTTCCATGGCTTTCCGTCAGCCAGACCGTAATCAGGCTATTATCGCTCCAGGCGATGCGACGAATCAAAATGGCCTCGGATTCCTCCATTCGGCGACAGTTTCGCCGCTACTCGGCTTAAAAACAAACTGGATCGCCGCAACGGATGGGCCAATACCGTTCCCGCCCCATGCGCCCGAATGCCCTGAATCTCTGTCCTGCCAATCTTCAAGCCGATGTTTTTCCCGACTCCGTTGTCGACGACTTCCGCGGCCGCCTCCACATCGCAGGCGAGGTTGTGGACCCAATCGATCTCGAGAAATCGCCCGATCTTTTGAAGGACGTCGAGGTTCTTGTCAGCACGTGGGGTATGCCGGTCCTGGACAAAGCTTTTTTGGACTCCGCTCCAAAGCTCCGGGCCGTTTTCTACGCCGCCGGATCGGTTAAAGGATTTGTCGCGGAAGAGAGTTGAAAACGGGACATTGTCATTGCAAGCGCTTGCTCGGCTAACGCCGTCCCGGTTGCCGAATACACACTTGGCGCGATTCTTTTGAGTCTAAAGCGGTTCTGGCACTTTTCGCGTGTGATGAAAACGCCGGAAGGTATCAGTCCCGGCGACCTTCGGATGGAAGGCGGACATCGCTCGAAAGTGGGACTTGTTTCGTTAGGCTCCATCGGCCGTCGGGCAGATCGCCTTCTCCAGCCGTTCGAAATCGCAGTGCAGGGTTTTGATCCCGACCTGCCCAAAGAGCAGGCTTCTGAACTGGGTGTGGCTCTCGCACCGCTCGAGAACATTTTCCGCGACTGCGACGTGGTCAGCATTCATACCCCGTGGATCCCGCAAACGGAGAGAATGTTCACCGGGAGGTTGGTGGAATCGATGAAGTCCGGTGCGACCCTGATCAATACCTCGCGGGGGGCCGTCATTGCAGAAGATGAGATGTGCGAGGTTTTGTCGCGTCGATCCGACCTGTCGGCCGTGCTGGAAGTTACCTGCTCCGAGCCGACCGCACCGGATTCTCCGCTTCGTACGCATCCGAACGTCGTCCTCACCCCGCACATCGCCGGCAGCATGCAGATGGAATGCTCCCGGATGGCCTCGTGGATGGTCGAGGAGGTCGGTCGCTTCGTTTCCGGAGAGCCGCTCCGCCATGCCGTCACCCGCGAGATGAGCCCCACCATGGCCTGACATGAATCCTGGACTCGTCTCCGTTACTTTAGAAAACTCGCGCCGGCCGAGATGATCGATTTTTGCCAACGCTGTCGTCTGCGCACGCTGGAATGGGGCGGCGATGTGCTTGTTCCCGTGGGTAATCTGGAGCGCTCGGTTGAGGTCGGCCGTCTGACCCGCGCGGCCGGACTCGCGATCACCGCCTACCGTTCTCATTGCCGCCTCGCCGTCTCTTCGGAAACGGGACCGCCGTTTTGAAGATGTTCTGGAAACCGCGAAAACCCTGGAAGCCGCATCGATTCGCGTGTGGTCCGGAAATCGTCCTTCCTTCAATGCCGATCCAGCCTGGCGTCAAAAGGTTGCCGACGATGCCCTGCGCTGTGCCGATCTTGCGGCGGCGGTGGGAATTCCCATCTGCTACGAATTCCACGACAATACGCTCACCGATAGGATTGATTCGGCCTGTGACCTCCTCGCGGCTAACGTGCATCCGTTCATCAAGACGCTCTGGAAACCGCCGTCCGGGGTGTCGCCCGAAGACTGCCTCGCCATGCTTCCCCGTCTCGTTGACCGGCTCCGGCATCTCCACGTCTTCTATTGGGAGCCGGACTACAACAATCGCCGTCCCCTCGCGAGCGGGGCCAGGCGTTGGACCGCCTACCTGGCGGAGCTCCGAAGACTCGGCTGGTCCGGCGATGCCTTGCTCGAGTTTGTCGACGGAGACGATCCCGCGAAGCTCCCGGACGATGCCGCCACGCTTTTGCGTTTGCTCAGTCGAGAAAACTGACAAACCACTCCTGAATCATCCCGTAGAAGTGCATCTGCAAGAGCGCAAGATCGTGACTGCTTTCCAAAGACGTCGGCAGTTTCTTTGATAGGGCATCTTCGTCGAAAGAATGCTCCTCGGCCAGTGACAGGCGAGCCTGATTGAGGGCGTTCAACCATGCGTTGATGTGCTTGATGGGAATCCGCACGATCCAAGCGTTTTCTTCCTCCGTCGCCAATCGGAGGTCCGCCTGGACCACCTCCCGCGCTTCGCGAAACGTGGTCAGTAACTCCGGCTGCACAAAGGCACTCCAGTCTTCGCGCAATCCCTCTTCATCCGCTCCCGTGGCCGGAGGTGGAAAAAATCGATCCTCGACGCGGGAATCGGACGACGCCCCGACCAGCGGGATCCGGCGGAGAAGATCCATCAAAAATCCGGAAACCTCGCGAAACTCCGTCGTCCCGTCTTCCAGCACTTGAATTTCCATTGCTCCAACAGCGCGAACTACCCGGGAGGCCAAGCCATCGGGCGACCACCCAGAAGGTGGACATGAAGATGGGGCACGGTTTCTCCCCCGTGCGGGCCGTTGTTGACGACAATTCGAAAGCCGGTCTCGTCGATGCCCAATCTCCGAGCCACGTTGGCTGCGGTGAGGACAAGGTGGCCGAGAAGATCCGAATGACCCACGGAAGCCTCCACAACCCGCGGGATCACGGTCTTTGGAACCACCAACACATGCACGGGTGCCTGCGGGTAGATGTCGCGAAAAGCGAGGCACCGCGCGTCTTCGTAAACAATGTCGGCCGGAATCTCACGGGCGATGATTTTTTCAAAAAGCGTCATGTCAGTTGCAAATGGAGTTCGTCCGAACGCTCGCTGGTGTCAATCTCCCCACGCACAAAGCTGACAATTTCGCCAAGCAGCCCGGAGCAATCCCGACGCCAGTTTTTGGCACTCCGGAGAAGCTTCACACAGCGATGAACGTCGCAAAGCTCGACTTGGGTGGTCGGCGACGCGATGACATTCCGAAGCCGGAGACGGAGGATTTCAAAGAACGCGAGCTCGTAGCCATGCCCGGCTTCCAGCGCGAGGTCCGCGAGCGAAATCCGCACGGGCGGCGGCATCGTGCGAAAATGCGTCGCGACGTCCGAATAGCCGATCACCTGCAGGACCGACTGCACGGCTTTCTCCAAACGGGAAATGGTCACGACATTTTCGTCGAAGTCCTGCTGGAGGTAGCTCGCCACGCTCTCTGTGACATGATCCGCCAGCCACCACTTCTTGTAGCCTGCCGTCTCGGCCGCACGCACCAGAGCGGACGAAAGCCAGCCACGCTCAAAATTCATCACGTGGCCGTCCGAAAAACGCACCAGCGGCAGGTTGTCCCGAAAAGCAATCATGGCTTGAACAGTTCGGGCTGATCCCCCGAACGCGCGGCCCGTTTTTCAAACGACTGGATTTCCTCGATGAAGTCGCCAATTTCCTGAAATTGTCGATAGACCGACGCATAGCGCACGTAGGCGACCGGATCCATCGTGTGAAGCTTCTCCATGACCTTGGCCCCCACAACACGAGTGGGGATCTCGCGCTCATGATTCGTCTCGAGGTCGAGAATGATATCCCCCACCGCACGCTCCATGTCATCAATCCCGATCGGCCGCTTCTCGCAGGCTTTGCTGATGCTGCCGATGAGCTTTTGTCGGTCGAAGGGCTCGTGGCGCCCGTCGCGTTTCACGATTCGGAGCTCGATCCGCTCGATCTGTTCATACGTCGTATAGCGCGTTTCACAGTTGAGGCATTCACGACGGCGGCGGATCGTATTTCCGTCCTTGGAAAGGCGGGAATCGATCACTTTGTCCTCCAACGAACCGCACTTGGGACAGCGCATATCGTGTGGAATACGAAGGATTTCGGGACTTTTCAACACAACATGTTGGGTGGTGGAAAATTTCGCCCGACCTGCGGAGGACCGCCTTGGGGATTTGACGGACGGCGACCGGATGCGTAGGGTCCCCTCTCCCATGGGAAATCTTATCCAACTCACCACACTCCCGGGAGGGCTGCGAGTGGTCACCTGCGAAATGCCGCATGCCGAGACGGCGTCGATGGGGATCTGGGCCTCGGTCGGAGGGCGTCACGAACCGGCCGGGCTCAACGGGATCTCGCACTTCATCGAGCACATGCTGTTCAAAGGCACGGCCCGGCGGTCCGCCCGGCGCATCATGCAGGAGATCGAGGGTGTGGGCGGCGATATGAATGCCTACACGGCTGAAGAGCGCACGTGCTATTACGCGACCGCCGCCGCGGAGTTTTTTCCACGTGTTTGTGACGTGCTGTGCGACATTTACACCGAGCCCCGTTTTTCCAAACAGGACATCGAGCGCGAACGCAGCGTCATCGGCGAAGAAATTCTCATGTATCGCGACGAGCCGTCATCGCATGTTCAGGAAAATCTCAACACGACCTATTGGCCCAATCACCCATTGGGCCGGCCGATCACCGGCACGCTGGATTCGATTGAGTCTCTGGGCCGGGAGGAGTTTCTCGCCTACCGCTCCAGTCACTACCACGCCACAAGCACCGTGGTCTCCGCAGCCGGAAAGGTTACGCATGCGGAAGTGGTCGACCGGGTCTCCCGCGCGATGGAACGACTGCCACGCGGGCGCAAACCAAAAGCGCGTCCGGCGCCGCCCGTTCCTTCCTCTCCGCGTCTGCACCTGGAGGCCCGCGACATCCAGCAAACGCAGATCGCGCTTGCCTTGCCCGCTTTCAGCCATCACGACGACCGTCGCTACGCGCTGCAATTGCTGAATGTCATTCTCGGCGGCAACGCGAGTTCGCGGCTCTTTCAGGAACTCCGCGAGAAGCGGGGCATTTGCTATTCGGTGAGCACGCACCCGCTCACGCTGGAAGACACCGGCGTGCTCAATGTGTCCGTGGGCCTCGACCGTCGGAATGTCGAGAAGTTCCTCCGCTTGATTTTTTCACAGTTCGAGGCCATGCGCCAGAAGCCTGTCGGTGCCGCCGAACTGAAGCGCGCCAAGGAATATGCCATCGGATCCAGCCGGATGTCCTTGGAGCGCGCTTCCAGTCAGAACATGCGGATCGGAATCTCGATTCTCGTTTACGGCCGGGTGGTCGAGCCAGAGGTGGCCCACGAAAAAATCCGGGCAGTGAGCGCCGATGACCTGCAGGCAGTCGCCCGGGACGTTTTGAATCCCGACCGGGCCACACTCGCCCTCATTGGTCCGAATCCCGACGCACCCATGCTCCAGAAAGTCCTCGGCCTGTGAAAGCGGTCATCTTCGACTGGGACGGCGTCGTCATCGACTCATCCGCCCTTCACGAACGATCCTGGGAGCTTCTCGCCGAGGAGATTTCACAACCGCTCCCACCGGGACATTTCAAAGCCGGGTTCGGAAAAAAGAACCAGGAAATCATTCCCTCCATCCTCGGCTGGTCGGCCGATCCCGCCGAGATTCGGCGCTTGGGAGACCGCAAAGAAATCCTCTACCGGGAATTGGTCAAAACCGAGGGCGTTTGCATTTTGCCCGGAGCCCGGGAGTTGCTCGCCACGCTTCGCGAGGCGGGAATCCCGCGCTCGGTGGGCTCATCGACCCCGCGCTCGAACCTTGACGCGATCTTCGCCGCGACCGGACTCGGAGAGCTTTTCGATGCCGTGGTTTGCGGCGATGACGTCACCAACGGGAAACCCGCACCAGACGTCTTTTTGCTCGCAGCGGAACAGCTCGGCATGTCTCCGGCGGATTGTTTGGTCATCGAAGATGCCCACGTCGGCATCGAGGCCGCCCACCGGGCCGGGATGAAGGTTCTGGCCGTGGCCACGACCCACCCGCTTGCCGAGCTCAGTGACGCCGACCGGGCGGTCGTGTCCCTCGCGACCGTCGATCCCGCTTTTCTCAAAACGGTCTGACCCTTTCGCCCTCGGAAACACGCGACCGGGCCGAGAAAGGTCTTTACGCATTTTCCCGGCGCGCAATCATGCTCGGTTCCATGAGCGACAAACCGCAGAACGCCGTCTCCCCGCGCCGGGAGGAAGATTTTCCAGAGTGGTCTCAACAGGTCATCCGCGCCGCCGACCTCGCCGAG
>CAZEYT010000099.1:0-8965 GCA_964516295.1 uncultured Chthoniobacterales bacterium
ATTGGTGCCGAAGATGTAGAGTTCCTCGTAATCGGAGTAGCCGTCGCCATCGCTGTCCAATCCGAGTACCGTGCCGTTGGGGAGCCGGGGGTTGGTGCGGGCGTGGTATTCTTCAGCGTTGTGGATCCCGTCGCCGTCGGGATCGCGCGTCAAGGGATCGAGCCGCGCATCCGTGGGGTCGTTCGGGTCCAGAGCGTGGGCTGTCTCCCACCCGTCGGGCATTTCATCCCCATCGCTGTCCACGTTTTTGGGATCGGTGAGCGTGGTGAGGACTTCCTCTCCATCGGTGAGTTCGTCGCCGTCGGTATCGCGGAGGGCGGGGTCGGAAAAGCGAAGGACTCCAGCGGACCATGTGCCGGTGAGTTCCTCTCGATCGGTGAGACCATCGTAATCGCCGTCTTTCACGCGGGGATTGGAAAAATAGCGCACGCCGTTGACTTCCATGCCGTTGATCTCCTGCCCGTCGGTGAGTCCGTCGCCGTCAAAATCGGTGGCGTTCTGCACTCCACCCGTCGCTGTGGGGGGTGTGCCATTGAGCATTTCCTGAATGTTGGTGGCTCCGTCCTGGTCCCAATCGGCGAGCGCTTCGGCCGCGGCGACTCCGGTGCGAAGGAGATCGCGCTCAGAGGCGGAAAGGAGGCGGGTGTAGAAGCGAATATCATCGATCTCCACCTGCGGCACGCGCCAGGGAATGGCCCGCGGGCTGCCCAAGATAATTGGCCAGGGCGAGACATTGATGGGCGTCGCGCCGAGCGGGCGGCTCAGTTCCTGAGACAGCGCGGGGTGGAGAACAGGGTCCACCGCTTGGGTGGTGAGCCCGAGAGCCTCGGGGGTGTGCGACACGGTCACATGCACCCAGTCGGCGACGAGGGGTTGCTGGGCAATGACGCTCTCCACGGTGCCATTTTCCATCCTCACCTCGAACCTCAGGCGTCGGTCTGGTTGGAGGAAGAGAGTGTAGCTGTGCTTCTTCTCGAGAAGGATAGCGTCCACAGGACGCACAATGTCGTCAACTTTGAGCAGGAGCGACCATGTCCATGTGCCGGTGGTGGGAAGAAGCGAGTTGTCGCGGATCGTGGCATAGGCGTCTTCCCCGCGGAGGGAGAGTGCGTAGGTGCCCCAGCTGGTGTTGACCTGAACCGGAAACCGGCCGGCGAATGGCGTGGCAGAGGCGCGATAGACGACAGAGGCCTGGCCGTGGAGGAGTGCATCGCGGTTCCCGCCGCTGGAATCATAAATGCCGTGGTAGGGGCTGTAATCGAACCGCCACCAACCGCGCAATCCGCCCAAAAGCGTGCGGGGATCGAGTCCATGGCGAATTTCCCATCCGTCGGAAAGACCGTCATTATCGGTATCGTAATCCCATGGAAGCAGATTGCTTTGGAACTCTTGCAGATTCGAGACGCCGTCAAAATCGGAATCCCTCGCGGCGTCCGCCGAGTTCAGGGGATTGAGGCCGTTCTGGATCTCGTAGAGGTCCACCAAGTCATCCTCATCGGAGTCGCCGAGGTCCAATCGCGTCTTCCAGAGGGTTTCGGCCTGATCGGTGAGGAAGTCGCCGTCGGCATCATCGCCGTTGTCGAAGAAGCTTTGCAGGTTACTGAGCCCGTTGCGGAAGGGCGAGGCTTGCGAGGCGTCGGCCGGGTTGTCGACCTGCAAGCCCAGAAACACTTCGTAGAGGTCGGGAAGGTAGTCGGCATCCGAATCCTCGCTCCACGGATCGCCTTGGAATTGATACTCCAGTCGATTCACCAAGCCATCTCCATCCATGTCCCCTTCGGCATCGCTCGGGTCCAGAGGCTTGAGCAAGTTGAAAAATTCCCACCCATCGGGCATTCCGTCCCGGTCGGTGTCTGGATGATGAGGATCCAGTCCACGGGAGGTCTCGTAGAAATCGGGAAGCCCGTCGTTGTCGGAATCGTCAGGGGAGGGGGTCCGAAATTCCCAGCGCAACTTGGAGGGATCGGGGGGGCTGGGTTCGTTATAGTTGAGTTCGCCGCTTAGGGGAGAGTTTCCGGGAGATGCTTCCCAGGGGATATCTCCATTTCCAGCGGCCGGTGCGAAGGTCAACAAGTACTCATCGGTCCCCCGAAACTGCCCTACTTCCTCTCGGCCAAGGGTAAAAACATAGCGCTCGTTATGGCGGATCCAGATGTCCCGGTATTCGGGAATGGCCTGTCCAAAAGGACCCGGGATGTTGCGCATTAGGAACTGCTGGTTCAAGTAAAGCGACCAGACATCATCAAAAAAATCGCGGTCGGAGAGACCCACTCGAACTTTGAAGGTCCCGAATGCGTCGGGGACTTTGGGATCGGTGCCGAGCGTCAGTTCTTCTCCGTCCGGAATCTCATCTCCGTCGGAATCGCGGAGCAATGGATCGGTTCCATAACGCTCGATTTCTTCATAATCCCAGATCCCGTCGTCATCGGTATCCGGCTTGTACGGATCGGTGAAACTTACCGTTTGCTCATATTGGTCCGAAAGCAGGTCATTGTCTGAATCCGGCTCAAATTCAGCCGGCGTCAGGACTCTGCTGTAGATTCGTAGTTCGCTTAGGGAACCGTGAAGGCGACTGCCGGCGCTAGGGGGGATAGGTCCGACCGCTGCCGGTGCCCCGACCGTGGGGTCGCCGACTCCCGACAGGAGCGGACTCATGGCTTGAACGGCCTTAAGTCGGACCGCCCCGGAGCGGAACTCGTAGACGGCACTGGGCACTACATGGCCGTCGACGAAAAGCGTCGCTAGGAAATGGCCGTCAATCTCGTCACTTTCCTCGAAGGTGACCATGATCGTATGCCATCCCTCATCCAGATCGACATTGTAGGCGATGGTTTGCTCCGATCCCCTCCCCCCGAAAGTCAAACGTCGGAGTGCCGGGTTGTACTCGACCTCCCATCCCTCAGGGTTGTTCCAAGCGGTTTTGGTGGAGAACAACCTCATATAAGAGGTTGAGGGGTATACTCTGGCACGGAGAACAATCGAGAATTTACCGGTCAAGTCGCGAACCGGCGAGACCGGCATCGACCCGTAAGAGCTGACGCCATAAAACTTGATCGCTGTTTCGCCTTCATCCGTAATCCAATCCGTCGAGTGAAGTATGAAGTTTCCAGCTGTATTCGGCACCCCGTATGCGATCGGGCCGGATCCTTCGTTCATTTTCCACCAGCCGACGAGGCCTATCTCCGGATCCAAGCGGCGATACAGCTTCGCGGAGGCCGAGCGCCGACCTGCCGTGATAGTGACCGGAAGAACCGCAGGGCTGCCCATGGCACCTTGCACCCGGAAAAACACTTCGCCATTTCCGTCTGTCTTCAATTCTTTGCTGGACGTCGCCTCGCCTTCAAAGCCAGGAACTGCTATCAAAGCCTCTGGAACAACCGAAACGGTGACTAGTTTTCTCGGCAGAGGGCGGCCATCCTCGGACGTAACTCGAACACGCATGAGCTCGGGTGCCCAGACTCCGGGATGATAAAACTGCCGGTCTCCGGACCGGATTTGGAGTCGAACTTGACTGCCATTGAACGCGTCATTTGGATCGATTCCTTGTCGAAACTCCCACCCGTTGGAGATGCCGTCTCCATCCGGGTCATCAGCGGCGGTGGCGTCCAAGTTGCCGAGGTTTGTGGCTTCCCACCTGTCTGGAAGTGTGTCGTTGTCGCTGTCTTGATTGAAAAGCGCCAGAACTTGCGCTGCGTCGAGTGCTTCGTTTTTCAGGCGAATATCATCCACAGCTCCCTGAAAGAAGTCGTAGATGCCGAGGTGGCTGCCGACGACGAGGGGTTGGTCGGGGCGGGAGGCGTTGAGATTTGGCATCCCGGCGAAACTGACGATCTCATTGTTGGTTCCGGTGACTGTGCCGCCGGTGCCGGGATCGAGGATGAGTGGGCTCGGAGCCCCGTCGATGTAAAGGCGGGCTTGTTTGGCGGTTTGGTCCACGACGAGCGCGACGTGATGCCATCTGTTGTCGTTGTAGGCAGCCGCTGTATCAAACAGAAGGCTGTCGGCCCGCGAGGACGTCGTCGAGCCCACCCCGGCTCCGATACGCCCGCTGCTGTGCAGACCGATGAAGTAGCCGGAGTTCCAGCCATGATGGCCTTTGGTAAGAATGCGACGCCCGAAGTGACCCGGAGCGGTTTGGGTGTTGGTAAATTTGACCCAGAGAGCAGCGGTAAAGCTTTCGGTGCCGAAGTCAAACGTTCCGTCGGCGGGGTTGCCGAATGTAATGTGGTCGTCGACTCCGTCGAGTTCCACGGCGGGGCGGGTGTCAAAGCCGCTGGCGAGTCGGAGGGCACCGCCGATCAAGGTGCCGGAAATCGTTCCGGGCGGTGTGTTAAGGGCGGTCGTGCCGTCCGGCTCGCCGAGTTGCCAGAATTCATCGGTCGGAGCTCGTGCTGTAAGGACGGTAAAGGAGACTGGAGAAGCGCTCCCGGCGCTGGCTTGGATGGTGCTCGGCGGACTGTTCTGGGCCGGGCGTCGGAAAAAGGCTTGAGCGTACCCGTTGGCGTCTGTGCGGAGAGAAACGGTGGTAGTGAGGGGCGTGGTGCCGCTATTGGTGGCGGTGAGGGCGGCATTCGCCGTGGTGAAACTCACCGGGGCATTCGTCAGGATGGTACTACCTGCCGGTGACGCCGCGGTGACTCGAACGACAAGTGCAGCGATTGAATTCGGCGGGCCAGTTTGGTTATCGCCGCTGACGATTTCCACCACCGGCGAAAGGATGGTGCCTCCCTGGCTGAAATAGTCGTTGGGGTTGCTTCCGGTTTGGTATTCGAAAAGGTTGGCGATGCCGTCGCCGTCGGGGTCGGCATTGGGATTTTGCCCGATGGTGCCGAAGTGTTCGATCTCCCAACTGTCACGGAGACTATTGCTGTCCATGTCGGAGGTCGCCGTGACCTGGAAGGTAATTGGCACCGGGAGGGTGTCGAAGGTCACGGCAACTGGGCCCTCGATGGCGGGGGCTTGCAGGTGGACGCGTGCCTTGCCTTGGGTGTCGGTGCGCACGAGGAGGGCGTGGTCTGAGAAAACCGTGGCATTGGCGGTGGCGGCGAGCTTGCCTGTGCCGCCGGTGATGCGGGCGATGACGGGCATGTTGGCCATGGGCTGACCGCCTCGGGTGAGGAGGATTTCCAGCGGTTGCGGGGCCATGGTGCCGGGCAGGATGCGCTGGTTGTTGCCGCCGATCAGTGTGGCTGTCGGCGCGGCATCGGCGTCAGCAACGAGGGGACGCGGATCGGCAAGGTCGGTGAAGAGGTCGGCGTCGGTGTTGTCATCTTTCGGGTTTGTGCCGAGGTGGTATTCCTCGATGTTACTGAGGCCGTCGCCGTCGAAGTCTTCCCACATGGGGGTGGTGGTATTGCCGAATTGGGCGATTTCCCACGCGTCGGGCACGGCGTTGTTGTTGGCATCCGCCGCGTCGGGAACGAGCCTTTGGGCCGGGAACCGGATTTTGGCATTTGACCGTCCGAGCTGTTGATTGCCGTTATTCCCCCATGCTCGCAAGGTCCCGTTCTTCAGCACAGCGAAGGATTGCTGGGCGCCGGCAAACAATTCGCTGACGGAGTCCAGATTCGCCACCGGAACCGGCGAAGGGCGGTCCACAAGGGTTCCATCCCCAAGCTGACCGAGGACGTTTTGCCCCCAAGCGAGTGCCGTGCCGTCCTGCTTCAGAGCCATGGCAAAACTCCCCTTGGCAACGACCTGAACGATACCGGACACATTCGGAACCAAGGTTGGCGTGCTCCGCAGGTTGATATCACCCAAACCGAGTTGCCCGGCCTCGTTTGTTCCCCATGCGCGAACTGATCCATCCGCTGCAAGGGCGATCGTGAATCCATCGCCGACAGCTACGGAAACGGCGGAGAGATTTGGAATCGCAATGGGTGGTAAAATCTCCCGCGCAGCATCGGCCGACAGATTTGCCGACTCGTTGTTGCCCCAAACATACACAACGCCATTTCCAGAAACGGCAACCCCGTGTTTGGAGCCGATTTCTGCTTGCCGTATGCCTGAGAGACCGCCCACGACGGCAGGAGTTGAACGGTCGGTCCAGTCGCCATCGCCAAGCTGGCCGAAGTCGTTTACTCCCCACGTCCAAACGGTGCCATCGGCTTTGACTGCCAACGAAGAGTTGCCTGCTGCCGAGATCCATACGACGTTAGAAAGCTGAGGAATAGGCTGCGGAGTCATGTTTGTTGCCATGCTGCCCGTGCCAAGCTGGCCTTGGGAGCCTATGCCCCAGGCCCACACCGTCCCGTTTTTGTCGAGTGCCAGCGAGTGGTTGTCTCCTGAGACCAAGTGTACCACGTCGCTGAGATTCGGGAATACCCGTGCCTCCTGCCGCTGATCATCGGGGTCGTCGCCGCCAATGTAGAGATTCCCGGTTTCATAAAAACCGAACCATCCGGCACGGCCATCGGCCAGCCGGATCGCCGAGTGGTAGATGCCAGCGGAACCACCAGCGATGCCTCCTGTGGACTGCGAGGCGAACGCGTGCGGCTTGGCTTGAAAATCCCCCGCGCCCATCTGCCCGAATTCATTGTAGCCGAAGGTCCTCAAGGAGCCGTCATCAAGAAGCACGATGGTATTGAACCCGCCGGCAGAAACACCCTTCACCCCACCTGCGAACAAAGTCGCTTGCGGCATGTAGCGACTGGAGGTGATCGAGGAAGATCCCGAGCCAAGCTGACCGGAAAAATTGTTCCCCCAAGCTCTTAAGGATCCATCCGAGAGGAGAGCAAGCGTGTGGCTCGAGCCTGCCGCCACGGCGCGGGCTGTGGAAATGCCAGCCGCTTGGACGGGCGACTTTACTGCTCCAAAATAAAACGCGCCTCCACCGATCTGCCCGGAGCCCGAAACTCCCCAACACCACACCGTCCCATCGGATTTGACGGCAGCCGCATGGTCCCAACCCGCCGCCATGCCAACGACATTCTCCAGCGTACCCACCCGCGCTGGGAGCGCACGATTTTCCTGCGACGCATTCCCCAGTTGGCCATTCCAATTCCCGCCCCAAGCCCAGAGAGTGCCGTCGTTCAGCAACGCGTAAGACGCATAGGCCCCTGCGGCCACGGACACGACTCCACTGAGCGGTTGGCCTTGGCCATTTAGCACCTGCACGGCCTCGGACCGCGACTGCGTGGTCCCGTCACCCAACTGTCCATGCCAGTTTGCGCCCCAGGCCCACACCGAACCATCCGCCTTGAGGGCGAGGCTGTGATAGCCGCCGGCAGCGATAGCGCCGACGCCGACCAAGCCCGAGACGCTGGCTTTCGTATTAGCGGAATGCCCGAGTTGTCCTTCTTGGTTCCTGCCAAAGGAAACAACCGTGCCGTTCTCCAGCAAAACCAGGGTGTGGTAACCGCCGCACGAGAGCGCGCGGCCGGTGGAAACACCGCCTTGCAGAACCGGAATCGCTTGTTTCGTATCACCACCCGAATCCATCTGACCAATCTCATTGTTGCCCCAAGTCCAGACCGAGCCATCCGCCTTGAGAGCGGCCATGTGGAAAGCCCCGGCGCTGACTTGGCCCGTGATCTGAAAATTCCCTGAGACGACCGAGCTGGCGTGGCCGGACGAGCGGATGGAGCGAGCCTTGAGGGTGGCGGTGCGGTCTAGGAGGATGTTTTCACCGCTGGCAATGCTTGGACTTGATGTGGTCGGATCGGTGCCATCGAGTGTGTAGTGGATCCGAGCGTCTGGAGTCGCACAGGTGGCCACGACGCGGCGCTGGGTGGTGAAGATGCCGCCGGGAATCGAAAGAACGGGGGCGGCAGGAATCCAGATCGCCGTGGCACTGAAGCTGGCCGCGGCGTTTCCAGCTTGAACCGAAATGGCAACCGTTCCCTCTGTAGGCGGCAGCATGTAGTAGGCGAACGCCTGTCCGGCCGCATTCGTGCGGACAGCCAGCTGGCCGGGGAGAAGCGTTCCGTAGGTATCGGCTGCCAGGCCACCGGAGGTCACACTGAAGACCACCGGCGCATTGGCTAGCGCGGTGCCGTTTCGGGTAACGGTGACGACCAGCGGCTGCGCGGCGAACGTGCCGGGGGGACCGGTTTGGTTATCGCCGCTGACGATTTCCACCACCGGCGAAAGGATAGGGCCTCCCTGACTGAAGTAGTCGTTGGGGTTGCTTCCGGTTTGGTATTCGAAAAGGTTGGCGATGCTGTCGCCGTCGGGGTCGGCGGTGCTTGTTTGCAAGAGGTTTCCGAAGGTTGTTTGTTCCCAGTCGTCGGGGAGATCGTCATGGTCGGAGTCGTTCCAATCGATCAGGAGAAAGTTTGTTGTGAGCACGAAGAACGGGGAGAAGCCAAAGATGCCATCGGCGAACTGTCCGAAGGTTTTGGATCCGAGCATGTGCGTCGTGGAAGTGCCGGAAAAGACGATGGAATGGTCGGCACCCCCGGAGGCAACCGTGGCTCCGATGATTTCTGGAACGACGGTTGGTGACTTTCGATTTGCGAAGCCGGGCAGACCGAGTTGACCGCTGGAGTTGAGGCCCCAGGTCCAGAGGACGCCATTCTTGATTGCCAGGGAGTGATTGTCGCCAGAAGCGATGGACTGGATCGCGGAGAGACCGGTGGCGGTGACGAATGAGTTGCGTTGAGTGGTGGAGTTGTCGCCGAGCTGGCCACTGCTGTTGAGGCCCGCCGCGAGCACAGAGCCGGAGGAAGAAAGAATCAGCGAGTGGTCGGCACCGGCCGCGATGTCAATAACCGTTCCGACAGACGGAACCATGATCGCGCGCCCTTGGACGGTTGTATTCCCCAAACCGAGTTGCCCGTTTGCATTGCGTCCCCAGACCCAGAGCGAGCCGTCCGATCTCATGGCGAGGCCATGATTCGAGCCCGCTGCGATGGCGGAAACATTCGACAGCGGGATGCCGGGGCCGGTGGTTACTTGAATCGGGTAGAGTTGCTGGGCGGTTGAGGCGATCCCGAGGTGCTGGTTGGAATTGACTCCCCAGGCC
>CAZEYT010000100.1:0-8964 GCA_964516295.1 uncultured Chthoniobacterales bacterium
CATCATTCGCGAAAATCTCCGGTCGACGATTGCGGTCTCCGCGGCCGGAATGGACGCGCCGTTTCTGCGCGGCGCAGGGTTGGCGGGGGTGCTTATCCAAACGACGGATTTGTTTCCCGAACGCACGTCGCACATGGAAGCGATGTTGTTTCTTGGCGCCTCCATGTGCATCACGGCGTTCCCAATGCTGGCGCGGATTATTCGTTTCAAAAAGCTGACCGGAACGGGCATGGGAACCGTCGCCCTCGGGGCCGGGGCGATCGACGATGCGACAGCCTGGTGTCTGTTGGCTGTTGTGCTCGCGAGCTTCGACAATAACTGGAGCCACGCGCTTGTGAACATCGGCGGTGGCGTGCTCTACGTGACATTTGTCCTCTTGGTGATTCGCCCGCTTCTGGCGCGAGGGCTCCGCTTTTTGGTGTCCGGCGGGGAGCTGTCCGAAGCCGGGCTCGTCTTTTGTCTGGCCCTCCTTGCTCTGGGGGCTTGGTTCACGGACGCAATCGGTCTGCATGCCGTCTTCGGGGCCTTTGTCATGGGAGCAGCCATGCCTCGCGGCATTGTATCACGCGACCTGATCGCCCGGATCGAACCGCTCACGGTCGCCCTCCTTCTTCCGCTGTTTTTTACCTACTCGGGACTGAATACAAAAATCGGACTTCTCAACACCGGCTTCCTTTGGCTCGTGTGTGGAGGGGTGCTGATCGCCGCCATCCTGGGCAAGGGCGTGGCTTGTTGGCTCGCGGCGCGAGCGACCGGTCTGCCGAACCGCGAGGCTCTTGGCATTGGAACCCTGATGAATGCACGCGGTCTCATGGAGTTGATCATCATCAACATCGGACTCCAACGCGGGATCATCACCGAGGAACTTTTTGCCACCTTGGTCATCATGGCCGTGGTCACCACGCTCATGGCATCACCTGTTTTCGAGCGCCTTGTGCGGGATCGCGTTCAGGCGGCCTGAGGGCCGAAGACATCCATCCAGACTCGGGCGGTGTTCACGTGGACCTCGACAATTTTGTTGATGTCCTTCGAATAACCGCCCGCAAGAACCCACGCGATCGGAAGACCTCGGTTTCGGGCAAACTCAAAAACGAGCCGATCCCGCGCCAAGAGATCCTCCGGCCCGAGGTCCAGCGGCGAATAGGGATCATCCCGCAAAGGATCGGCTCCGGCTTGGTAAAGCAAAAGATCCGGGCGTCCCTCCGCAACGAGCCAATCGAGATTCTGTGCCAGAGCGGTGAGAAGAAGTTCACGGTCCGATCCGCCAGTCGGGATGAGCGGAACAGAAAAGTGATTGGGGCCGTCTTCATGGCGGCGGATCCGCACGTCGCGGAACGGCTCGTTGTTCCAATAGTCGTTGCCGTAAATGGACAAGGCTCGCACCCACGGGCGGGAGGCCGCAAGTGACGCGGTGCCATTTCCATAGTGGAGATCGAGGTCGAGCACGGCGGCGGATCGGATCTCCCCACCCGCACGAAGCGCCTCGGCCGCCACGACCAGTCCGTTGAAAGTACAGAACCCCTCCCCGTGATCCGCGCAAGCGTGGTGAAATCCGCTGGCCAGGGCACCCGAGCTCCCATTGCGGAGCGCTTCACGCGCTGCGGCGAGCACGCCGCCATTCGTCAGACACACGCTCGGAAACAATTCGGCCGACCAGGGAAACTTCTGCGACTCGGCCAGCGCGCGGGGTTCGCCTGTTTTGACAGCGGAAATGTAGGCCGCCGAGTGAACACGTCGCAAATCCACCTCGGATACGGGCGCTGGAGAAACAATTTCGACCTCGTCCATTTCCCGCCGGATCCGCTCTGCCGTGAGCGCGAATTTGGAAATCGGCATGATGTGGGTGCCGAGCGGTGCGGCGAAGCCGGGATCGTGAAAAAGCCTCATGCGGTCGGCGGAATCAAGGGAATCTTCTCATCCAGCGCCGGGTAGTGATCCAGCGATGAAAAAAGGTCTTTCATATCCTGCGAACGGAATCCGACCGCGTACATGCGATAAAGAGAACGGGCGACGCGGCGGACTTCGGCTCCCGAAAGGAAATCTTCGGACTCCCGACCCACACGACGAACGATGAGCGCCAGCGGAATCGGCTTCGGGCCGCCGCTCAGGTCGATCTCACGCGGCGAGCGGAAGTCCGGCTGGAGGTACGAAACCCGCGACGGATCGACTTTTTTGTAGCCCGCTTTTTGATACGCGGCGAGGCGGACCTGAGTCGCGGGATCTGCCGGGTCCGGATATTCCATTTCACCGACCAGAACAATCGGCGAGTCCATCGGCCTGTGGCACGCCTCGAGAACATGGCGGGCGGTCGTCACCGGAAGGGCACGCATCCACCCTGCGAGACCGGAGCGACGCCACTCGGGCGCGACCAGATTGTGCGAAAGATGAACAACGACACCCGGTTCGTTCTCGAGAACGATCGCCGTGTGATCCCGAACCGCAGCGAACCGCCCGTCCGCCGTGACCAACATCATCCGATACCGAAGCGAGCAGCCATCAACCGGCTCCGCGGGATTCCAACGCATGCGCGTGGCAAGAACCGAAGCCTCCTCCAACTCGCCAATGGCACCGAACTCCGACCAAAGTGCACCGAAGGCCATGTCAAAAAGCGGGTCGTCCGTCGTTTCGACCCGGTGCAGGCGGATGTCCGACCAATCCCGCTCCACACTGCGGACATCGCCCGGCGCCAGATCTTCGGGGATCATCCAGTCGAGGAGTTTCATGCGTCGTCGCCGTGGTGGAACTGCAACTCGTAAACATTACGATACAGGGGGGATTTTTCCAGCAACTGGGTGTGGGTTCCCGTTTCGACGATGCGGCCCTGATCCATGACCACGATGCAATCCGACTCGAGAACTGTCGAGAGACGGTGTGCGATGGCGATGACGGTACGGCCCTCCGAAAGACGCTCCAGCGCGGCTTGGATGAGTTTTTCGGATTCCGAATCGAGTGCCGACGTCGCTTCGTCCAGGAGGAGCACCGGTGCGTTTTTGAGGAGCGCCCGGGCGATGGCCAACCGTTGTTGCTGGCCGCCGGAAAGAAGACATCCCTTGTCGCCGATGACGGTGTTGTAGCCGTTCGCCTGAGCTTCGATGAAGTCGTGGGCGTAGGCTGAGCGGGCGGCCTCGATGATTTCCTCCGTCGTGGCGTCGAGGCGACCGTAGCGGATGTTTTGGAAGATCGTGTCGTGGAAAAGAAACGTGTCCTGATTCACAACGCCGATATGACTCCGCAGATCCGCCTGCCGCACATCGCGCAGGTCGTGACCGTCGATCCGGATGCTGCCGCTCTGCGGGTCGTAAAAACGCAGGATCAGCGAGAGGAGTGTGCTTTTCCCGGCGCCGCTCGGGCCGACGAGGGCGATTTTTTGACCGGCAGGGATCTCCAGCGAAATGTCCTCCACAGCCGCCTTGTTCACACCGTAGGAAAAATTGACACGGTCAAACGTGATCCGCCCCTCGCAGCGTTCCAAGGCAACGGCATTTGGACGGTCTTGGATCCGCGGTTTCTCTTCCAGGAGCTCGAAGACATTGTTTGCCGAGACCATGCATTTCTGCATCAACATCGGAAGCCGGCTGATGGACTTGACCGGACGGTACAAAAGGAAAATCCCGCCGCAGAGGGCGACGAATTTGATCAGGTTGAGGCCGTAGAAATAGACATAAACAATGGCCAGCACCACTCCGACGGCCGAGACGGATTCGATGAGCGGTTGGACGATGTCCGAGCTTCGGCGGACGCGAATGCTGTTGTGGACCTGCGTGTCGCTGGAGCGCGTAAAAAGATCGGACTGGTAATCTTCGCGCGCGAAGGATTTCACGACCCGAACCCCCGCGAAGGACTCTTGGAGAATAACCGACATTTGCGCGGCTTCGTTTTCCTCCGCCCGTGCGGCTTCCCGGACTTTCTTTCCAAAGACGACGATGGGGATGATGCAGATCGGGAAAAGCACGAGCGTCGTCAGACTGAATTTCCAATCCAGCATGATCAGCACGACCACGCCGGTGATAACGGCGATGGGTTCTTTGACAATGTCGCCCGAGATCGACGTGAGGGCCATTTGCGCCTGGCGCGTGTCATTGAGCACCCTCGAACTGAGCAATCCCGATTTCGAACGGTTGAAAAAGTCGAGCGATTGGGAGATGAGGTGCTTGAAAAGCTGGGAGCGAATGTCGCTGAGAACGCGCAGGCTCACCCACGTGAGAAAGTAGGTATTCAGGAACGTGAGGAGGCCCCGCACGATCATCACGGCCGGGATGAGAAGACTAAGCCAAATGACGGTTTCGATCCCGGGCCCGCCGGTCGTTTCCTGGCCGAGCATGTCTTTGATCCCCGGCATCTTCCCCGCCGGCAGCACTTGCGAGCCGACTCGCTCGATCACAAGCGGGAGGATACCGCTGACGATGCCGGCTCCGACGCCGAACAGGAGACCGAGAGCGAAGCGGCCTTTGTAAGGTTTCAGATAAGCCGCCAGGCGCAGGTAAGGTTTCCAAAAGGCCCGCACGAGCTGCGGGAGCGGAAGTTTCTTCGGTTTGGCCATGTTCAAAAGTCGCCGGGCGTCATCAGGCCGCGGAATTGAGAGAAATACCAATCGGTGAGTTCACGTCCCCCGAACAGCCAGAGGACGGCTCCCAACGCAAGGAACGGACCGAAGGGAATGCGCGATCCCGCCCGGTCCTTGGCGAGAAAGAGACCGGCGACTCCGGCCACACAGCCGATGATCGACGAGGCGAAGAGGGTAAACAGAACAGCCTGCCAGCCGAGGAACGCCCCGATGCAGGCCATGAATTTCACGTCGCCAAATCCCATGGCTTCCCGCGGGATGACGAGCGACTTCAAGCGGCCGCGGATGGTATCGAGCGTATCAAGATCGAGAACGGTGTCGCCGGCAGTGACCTTGTTGTAATGAAATCGAAGCGGTCCGCTCGCGAGCTCCCGAGTGCCAGTTGTGGAGGGGCAGTCGGTTTCGAGAACGAGGACATCGGACTCCCGAGAAAAAATCTCCTCCCATGTCAGCGTTTCGTCGCCGACCTTGAGATCGGCGCGGTCGCCGTCGCGCGTCCAGACAAACGCCTCCCCGTCTGGAAACACATGTTTTTTCCGTCCGAACGCGAGTTTTCCGCCCTCGACGACGAGCCAGAGCAGACCAAATCCCAGAGCAGCTCCGCCCAGCGAAAGAAGCCCGGCTTCCCAATGGGACGTTGCGCCCATCACCGAGGGAATGGCGACACTGAAAACCAATCCGGCTGCTGCCCCACCCCACGTAATCTCATCGGGAATGATGAAATGCGCGATATCGATGAACGTGGCAACGATCAGCAGACAGATGAAGACGAAATAGACCGGGCCAAGGGGCAGCCCAAATCGCACCCAGAGGGCCAGAAACGCACCGGCTGTGAGAATCTCAACCAGCAAATACCTCGGGGAAATCGATGCCCCACACCCGGAACACTTCCCCCGGAGCGCCAGCCAGCTGATGACCGGCAGGTTCTCATACCAAGGGATCATGCGTTTGCACGAGGGGCAAAACGAGCGACGGGGGTTCGAGAGACTGATGCCCAGCGGCAGTCGATGGATGCAGGCATTGAGAAACGAACCCACCACGACTCCAAGGACCGCCGCTGCCACGGTGAAAACCGTGCTCATTCCTTGGCGAGAGCCGGCTCCACGAGCTCGCACACGACATGAAGAAGAAACTTGTGCGCCTCCTGGATGCGGGCGGTAACGGTGCCTTCAACGGTGATTTCAATGTCCGCCGCGCCCTTGGTAAAACCGCCGCCCTTGCCGAGAAAAACAATGGTTTTCAGGCCGATGCGGCGCGCTTCCTCAATCGCCGAGAGGATATTCCGGGACTTCCCGCTGGTGGTAAGGGCAATGAGAACGTCGCCGGATTTCCCAAATGCGCAGACCTGTCGGGCGAAGAGGTCTTGAAACGAATAATCATTGCCAATCGCCGTCAGCAGCCCGCCATCCGACGAAAGCGAAATCGCCGGATAAGGACGCCGGTCGCCCTGAAACCGACAGGCGAATTCGGTCGCGATGTGGCCACTGTCCGCAGCGCTCCCGCCGTTTCCGCAAAGGAGAAGCTTTCCGCCTTCGAGGAGGCATTTGGTGACAAGGGCCGCGGCGGCCTCCACTGGCTCGCGAAGACCGCGAAGCAATTCGAACGTCTCCAGAGCGCCGTTAAGAGACTCGTCGAAAGGCGTCAGGTGTTTGTGAGCGCGGGACATAGGCGGGGATCGGACTCGACGAGGGCTTTCAAGGTCGGCCACTCGGCGATATCCATCGAAACAAAGAGGTTCAGGTAGGCGGAAACGGCCTCCGGCGGGAATTCTGCGAAGAGGTGATCGACAGCCGCCCGAATCGCATCCGACGGGGGCTCGGGGGGAAGATTTTCGATAATCCCCTTGCCGTCGTGCGGCACCTTCAGTTCGTCAAGAAACCCGCAAACCATAGCCTGATGGGCCCCGAGGATCCACGCTTGGAGAATCTCGGTCGCGACGTCGGCATTCGCGGGTTTGGAGAGCGCGCAGGCGATCCACGCGTTCCGTTCATCGCGCGGTTTGCGCTCAATAAAAACAGCGCGCAGTTTGCGGCGGCCCGCCAGAAGTCCGGTGCAGGCCTTGTAGGCAGAGCGGTCATTTTCCATCAGCCATCCGAGCACATTCGACGACTGGCCGGGCTCGAAGCTGGCGAAGAGTTCTGTGGCAGTCATGAGCCCGAAACCCTATCAGGCGGAGCGCGCCCCGCGTCAAGTCCTTGCTCCGGCCCGAAATTGACAGCCCCGGACAAACCCGCTTGTATGCGCCGCATGATCCGTTTCTTCGTGCTCCTCGCGGCCGCGCTTTTGCTTGTCGGGTGTGCCGCCCCCGAGGGCCCTGCCAACCAGCTCGAGCGGGCAAATGTCCTTCCGCTGGCGCTCGACAGCGATTTTCAATTCCGAAAAGTTCAGCAAAGTCTTCTGGACGTGACGAAGCCGATCCCTCTCACACGCAGCGAAGCAGCGATCTTTGAACGCCAGCGGGCCACGTGGGGAGCCATCGACTACTTGGAAGCCCAGCGACTCAGCGGAAATTACTACAATTTTTTCTGGCGCGCCAAGGAAACGGCCGATGTTACCGTTCGATTCGAATACCGGCAGGCGGGTCTCCGAAACTATGTGATGGCCAAAGAACGCTACTATCCCCAGACGCGCGGCTCCCGCAAATCATCGTTCGAGGTCATCGGCGACGAGTATCTTGAAAGTGGTCGCGTCACCGCGTGGCGGGCTCTGTTGATTGTCGACGGCCGGATCGTCGCCTTCCGCCAGTCCTTCCTGTGGAGGTAGCTGATTTGACATCTTCCTTCCTACGGCGCTACTGGTTCTCTTCTGTCTTGTGAGCACTTCTTCTTCGGTTCTGGTAGGAAAGGTCGGACGCACGGTCTGGCTGAAAGTCGCGGGCCGGGGAACGTTTCAAAACAGTCCCGGCGTGAAGGAATTTGTAAAACAAATGATCCAGCGCGGCAGCCGGGAATTTGTTGTGGACCTCGGGGCTTGCGAGTTGATGGATTCGACCTTCATGGGAACTCTCGCCGGCGTCGCGCTCCGCCTTCGCGAAATCGGGCAGGGCAATTTGCGCGCAGTGAATGTGAATCCGCGCAACGCCTCGCTTTTGGAAAATCTCGGACTCGACCAGCTTTTCGATGTCGATACCGGTCCCGGCCCGGCCACCCCGGCAACGGTGGCGGCTCCGATCTCGAGTGAGACCAGCGACCAGAAAGAAACCGTCCTCGAAGCCCACGAAGCTCTCGTGGCGGCGGACTCGCACAACGCGGTGAAGTTCAAGGACGTCATCGATTACCTCCGGCAGGAGCTCGCCCAGGAACACGCGGACGAGGATTGATTTCGATCAATCTTGATCGGCGGCGTCTGCTTTCGGATAGTCGCTCCGGGAGAGAAAATGTGGACCTATATCTATTTCGCCTTGTTCTTCGGAACATTCGTGGCGCTTTTGGTCGTTCTCAATGCCTTCACCAAGAGGATCAGCGAGCTGGAGCGGCGGCGCGTGGAGATCGAGGTCGAGGAGGACCGGGTCTTTGATTTTCTTCACAGTCTGGGCGAGGCATTTTCGGAAGGCGTCCGGAGCTCCGAGCTTCACCGGCTGATCGTGGAGAGCGCCGTGCGGATTCTTGAGGCGCACGGCGGAGCGCTTTACTTGGTCGACAAAAACGACAGCACACTGGCTCCGGCGTTTCTATCAAAAGGCTGCCCTCCCCTCATCGAGGTCCCGTCACATATCATCGAGCAGGCCGTGACCACTCCGGTGGCTTTGGAAAGCTACCTGCGCCTCCATCCGCTCCGCCGCGGCGAGGGCATTATCGGCCAATGTTGGGACAACGGACAGACCCGCGTGTGGAACGAGGAAGCCATCGTGGCGGCCGGTTCGGGTGGGGCCTCCCACTCCGCACTGGTGGGGCCGCTTGCGTATCGACGGAAAATTCTTGGCGTCTTGGCCCTTGCGAACGGCCCCATGAGCACGCCCTTCACGGATGCCGACCTGAAGGTCTTCCGCACCATCACGGAGCAAGGTGCGTTCGCCCTTTACAACGAGGTGGTTTACCTCGAGGCGAGCGAGAAAAAGCGGATGGACCACGACCTGGAAATCGCGCGTGAAATTCAGAGCATTCTCCTGCCCTCCTCCCCGCCGGTGATCGACGGCTATGAGTTAAGCGGACTCAACATTCCAGCTCGCCAGGTCAGCGGCGACTATTTTGATTTCATCCGCATCGATCCCGAGCGCACCGGCGTCGCCATAGCCGACGTGTCCGGCAAAGGCGTGCCGGCTTCGCTCATCATGGCCATGTGCCGGAGCGTCCTGCGCAGCGAGGCGGCGGGAAAGACATCGGCGTCCGAGGTCCTCCGCCGGGTGAATGCCCAGCTTTATCCCGACATCAAAGAGGACATGTTCATCAGCATGGCCTACC
>CAZEYT010000101.1:0-8507 GCA_964516295.1 uncultured Chthoniobacterales bacterium
CTGTGAGAAAGTCCCAACCGGTTCGGTGTTCGGCTTCAAAGTATTCGACTCTCCAAGGAGCCCAGAGGGACTCGAGATGATCTTTGGGAAAGGATTCGTTCATGGTTTGGAAAGCATAGCCGGGGAATTGTTCCGGGCGCGAAAAAAGTTCCCTCAGGTCGCCGACACGGCCTCCAGCAATGCCAACGCGGTCCGGCGACTCGCGCCCTCGGCTTCGAGCGAAGAAACGATCTCGTGGAGTTGGCGTTGCAGCGTTTCGCGTGCCTCCGTGTCGCGCAGAAGTCGGAGCGCCTCGCTGGCGACGGCTTCCGGCGTGGCATCCTTTTGAATAAACTCCCGGATCACATGCGGAGCCGCCTTCGCCGGCAGGCGCGGGTCGGGTGGGGGATGGACTCGGTAATTGTTGAGAATGTTGACAATGCCCAGGCAGTCCACATCGACCAACCGACGTCCGATCTCAAATGTGAGCCACGCAATCTTGTAAATGAGGCAATACGGTAGACCGAACCAGGCGGCTTCGAGGGTCGCCGTACCTGAGCAGACCACGCCCGCCGTCGCACGCTGCATGAGGTCGTGAGCCGTTCCGCCGCGGATCGTGATCGGCAGGTCGCCCGCCATTTCCTTCATCCGTGCCGCATGGGACTCGGTTGCCGCGGCTGCTTCGAAGCGAATGTGCGGCATTTCCCGGTGCACCAGCCGCGCGGCTTCCACGAGAACCGGAAAGATCCGGCGGATTTCCCGTTCGCGGCTGCCGGGGAAGAGGCCAAGAAGATCCGGCTCCCGCGCGCCAGTTCGACGCTCGTGCCCAAGCGCCTCCAAGAGTGGGTGACCCACAAAAACCGTATGCAGCCCGCTGGCCTCATACATCGGAGCCTCAAATGGAAAAACGCAGATCATGAGGTCCAAAAAGCCCGCCATTTTTGAAATGCGGCCGCGATTCCAAGCCCAGACTTGCGGGCTGATGTAATAAAGAATTTTACCCGAAAACCCGCGCCGCCGCAGCGCGCGGGCGAGGCGGAGGTTGAAGCCCGGGTAGTCGACCAGCACGACGGCGTCCGGTTTTTCGCGTGCGATATCCGCGAGCATGCGGTCGAACTTCGCACGGAAATATCCGTAGTGGCGAAGGACGTCCCAAAGGCCAAGGACGGCCGATTGATCGGTCCAGTGATCGAACGGCGCCGGGGAAAGGGCCTCCATTTTCGGCCCTCCGGCACCCATAAAAACGGCATCGGGCCGGATGTTTCTCACGGCCTTCATGACCTCCGCCGCGCGAGCGTCGCCACTGGTCTCGCCGGCGACCCACCAGAGCTTGGGCCGGTTCATCCCCGAGGGTCGGCTTCTTCGATCCGGCGGGTGATTTCGAGAGCCAGATCGAGCGCATCGGCCGCGGCCTGGCCGGTGACCTTCGGTTTCAAGCCCTCGCGGGCGCACTGGAGAAACGATTCGAGTTCAATGCGAAGGGGCTCGCCTTTTTCGACCTCGACCGGCTCGCGCACGATCCTCTTGCCGCTGAAGTCCGTGACAATTTTGGAATCGGTCGCGAACCCAATCAGCTTCCCGAGGCCGGAGCTGGTCTGCTCGTCATCCCGTGCCAAGCGCAACAGGTAGCCGGTCTGATTTTTGTAATCCAACGAGAGGTAGGCGTTCTCTTGGAAGACCCGGATCTTGCGCACGCGATCCTGGCTGATGCGGCTGGCGGTGAGATTGGCGACGCAGCCGTTTTCAAATCGGATGCGGACGTTCGCGATATCCTCGCCACGACCGAGCACCGAAATGCCCACCGGATCCATGCTGGAAAGCGGCGAGCGGACCAGATGGAGGATGATTTCAAGATCGTGAATCATCAGGTCCAGCACCACGCCGATGTCTGTGCTGCGATTCGGGTAGGGGGAGAGACGGGTGACCTCCAGAAAACGCGGGTTTTTGAGTTGAGCTTCGAGTGCGTGAAGGACAGGGTTGAAGCGCTCGATATGGCCGACCTGTAGCACGCATCCGTTGCGCGTGGCGATCTCGGAGAGCTCCCGTGCACGGGCCGGTGTGTCGGTGATCGGTTTTTCGACGAGGAGGTGCTTGCCGCGTTCCAAGAGGAACTTCGCAATCTCGAAGTGGGTGACGGTAGGCGTGCAAATCGTCGCAGCGTCGATGTGGGCGGCAAAGTCTTCCAGCGAGGCGGCGGCGCGGGTGCGGTGTTTCTCGGCGACCGATGCGGCCGTCGCGGAGTTGGCATCAAACACAGCTGAGAGATTTGAGATTTCCGAGTAAATCCGGGCATGGTTGAGGCCCATATGGCCCACGCCCACGACGCCGGTGCGAATGGTTTTCATAATCCAAAAAGGGAGATGCCGCAGCGTGCGGCGGTGTCGGTGACTTTCGGGCGGTCGAGCAAAATGGTTTTTCCGGCTTCCACGCCAATAGCCGAGATGCCCGCTGCGGCGGCTGTTTCAAGCGTTATCGTGCCAACAACCGGCACATCGAAGCGCATGTCCTGTCCCGGCTTCGAGACCTTCACAACCGTGGCTCTTCCGCGCCCCAGTTGACCTCCGCGCCGGATCGCCTCGTTGGTTCCTTCAAAAGCCTCGACGGCAAGCACGGTTCCGTTTTTGACGACGACCGTCTGACCGATGTCGAGGCGGCTGGATTCCTTCGCGATGCGAAAACCAAACTCGAGGTCGTCAACGGCCCGCGGCTTCAGGCGCGGCCCGGCGATGTGACCCGCGGTGGCCACGTGATTCTCCAGAAACGTCGTGGCGGGAAGAAGATCGAGTCCGGCCCCCGACAATTCCGAGGCGACTGCACCAAAAAGCGTTTCGGCATTTCGTTCCCGCAATCTCGCGAGGAGCAGAAGCGCCCGCAGGTCGGGCCGGAGATTGAAGAGATTCGACGGAGCAATCTGACCGGCCATCAGAGCATGGGCGGCCCCGGATTTTTTCGCAGCTTCGATGAGCTTTCCGAGCTGACCGACGCGCATGGGAAACTCCTCGTCGACCAGAAGGCGGAGGCCCGGATCCGTCTCACCCTCGAACGTCGCGAGAGCGATGCGCCCGACCCCGGCCGCCCGTGCGCCCTCCACGACCAAGCGCGGGTAGTTCCCGCTGCCGGCGATGAGGAAGAGTGACGGGATCGATTGCAAGGGGGGAGAATACCGACTCTTCGGGCATCGTGACAAGTCGGGCTTGGGATTGTCGTTCGGCGCGTTTGCTGTCATGCTCCGCCGCTTCATGAATGAGATCATCGCCGCCATCGCCCAGAAACTGAACCTTCCGGAAGCATCCGTTCGCAACGCCGCGCGATCCCTTCTCAATTTTGCCCGGGAAAAAGTCGGGGGACCGGATTTTGAAAATCTCGTGTCCAAGATTCCCGGCGCGTCGGAACTTCTCAGTGAACCAACCAAGCCAAGCACCGGCGAGGCGGGTGGTCTTTTGGGCGGTCTCCTCGGAGCCGCGGGCGGGCTTCTCGGTGGACAAACAGCCGATCTGGCCCGCGTGGCCGTGGCGCTGGAGTCAGCCGGCATTCCGGCCGATCGCGTCATGCCGTTCGCTCAAGAGTTTTTCCGCGAGATCCGGGAGTCTGTCGGACCGGAAGTGCTGGGGCGCCTCGCAGAAAATTTCCCGGCTTTGAAAAACGTGATCCTCCGCGGCTGAGGCCAGGAAATCTTTAGTCGGGCCAAGTCAGCAGGCGCGAAAAGCGGGTGCCGGAATCCGTGAGCCGGGGTTGCGTGGGACTCCCGCCGACAATGCCGCGGGTTGCGTGCACGGGAGCGACATGGGACGGTTGAAGCCAACTGAGCACAGGAGCCTCGACCGGCGTCTCGGCGGCGACGACCCGAATCGGAAATCCCGACCGTGTGAATGCTACCGTCCAAGCGGGAGGGTTCGCATTTTCGCCGTCCGGGACGAGCCACGGGTAATCACGAATCAGCGAGAAATTGGGGGAATTTTTCACCGTGATGCGGAAGGTGGGTTCGAGGGATGCGACGTGATCGGCGAGGTTGAATCGCGGATTCTTGGCGGCCGCGAGCAGGATGGCCGCGGGATCGGTGCCGGAGAGATTCATGCCGTTGTAAAGACCGTGGCGGTTCGGGCTGCTCCCATGAAAGGTCTCATACCATTGCTCGAAATTGCGGTTCAGCAAAAGAGCGACCTCGAAATGCAGATGCGCCCGCGTCCGGTCGAGGCCGCGACCCGTGTAGCCCATCCGACCCAAAACATCGCCCTGGCGCACGGTGGTCCCGGGTGCGACCGAGACCGACGCGAGGTGGGCATAAAGCGTCAGAAAGCGAATGCCATCCAGATCGTGCTCAAGGACCACATACTTCCCGTAGTTGGACGCCCCGGCCTCCGCACTCACGTGAACGACACGCCCGGGCGCGGCGGCGAGAATGTCATCGAGCGGCACTCCGGCCGCGTCCCGACGGACGGGTTTGATGTCGATGCCTTCATGCAGCGTTGCAAAAATCACGTCGCCCGCCACCCGCTGCGGACCGCGCACAAATCCAAACGATCCGCCCTCCCACGGCTGCGATTTCACCCCCTCGAAGTCGCGGTCCACATACATGTAAAAATCCTCCGGCCGGCCGTCGAGAAGGGCGCGATTGGCCGTGGGGAAATCAATGACGGCCCCCATGCAGCTTCCGGCCAAAGCGAGAAACAAGGCAAGAATACGGACAAAGATCATGCCGAGGGCGCTTTATCCGGTTTCTCTTTCGGCGGCTTTTTCTTGAACTCTTCCTCGCGACCAATAATCGGGTAGCTGGCCGCGAGTTGCGCGACCTCGCTCGGGAGCAAACCACCGGGCACAAAAAAAATACCGTCTTTCACCGCTCCCTCCACACGGGCCGCCGACGCGATCCGACCGTTGATCATGATGACCGCGAGCCGGCCGTTCGACTCGGTGGTGAACTGTGTGAGTTTGTTGCTGCCGTGGGCGTCGAGACGGAAGTAGGCCCCGATCGTGCCGTCCCGTCCGGGAAACGAAAGAAATGCCTTCACGTCCCGTTCGTTGACAACGGGAACCTTGCGGATGAAGAGTTTCTTTTTCGGCGAGGAAAGCTCGACCGACGTGACAAACGACTCGCCCTCGCGCTCGTTGCCTTCCCCGTGGAGGCGAATGCTCACCGGAGGTGGTTTTTTTTCGCCGGCGCTCAACAGACCCGGTGCCAGAACGGCGAGACAAACAACCGACAGGAGAAAACGTCGCATCCGACAATCCTAGACACGGGGAATTGGATTTGCAACCGCGCCGCCGGTGCGCTAGGGACTGTCACGCATGAAGCACCTCGTCCTCATCGCGCTCGCCGCCGGGCTGCCCTCGCTTGTCGCGCAACCTGCCCAGACGCCTTCGCCGACTCTCGTTCGCGAAGTGGAGGCTTTCGCCGTTCGTCCGCCGGATGAGGCCAGTCCGTTTTTTCTTCAACCCGGCCGCGCTGTCAGCATGGGTGGCCCCGGTGCCGGCACTGCCCGTCCGAACGACCCAATCACCGATTTTCCGCGCAGCAAGGGTAGCGAGGAAAGCGCGGCCGCGCAGATTCGCTCGTTCTTTACCGGCATGTTTTCGTCAGTGAACCTCGGTCCAATCCGCACGGCTCCGGCTGCGTCGACGCTCAGCGTGGAGCCTTCGTCTTTCTCACTGGAGGAACGTCGCGAGATCAATGTGACCTACACGATCCGCAACAACTCCAACCGCATCATGCGACTGGAATACCCGACCTCGCAACGCATTGACATCGTCACCCACGACTCCCAAGGCGCGGTGGTGGATAAATGGTCGGAAGATCGCGCATTTCAGCCGGAGGAGGGCATTGTCGTCATCAATCCCCGCGAGCGCATCGAGTACCAGGAGCGGATTCCCACTCGGGAAATGAAACCGGGCCAAGCCTATCGCGTGGACACCTTCACCACCGCCACCTCGGAGGATAACTTCCTCAATCAGCAGACGGTCAATCCCCAGTAGCCACGGCGTTCTCGAACCACTTCCGCGTGGCGGCATGGCGCGCGCGGAACATCGGACCGAAAACAAAAGGCAGCACGATCCGGTCGATCAGGCGCAACGCTGGAAAAGGCATCAGGGAGCACTCGACACGGTCGGTGAGCCGGCACCCATTTCGCTCAGGCTCGAAGATGTGACTGTGACGCCAGATTCGAAATGGCGATTCTTCGGCCGTATCCACCAACAGGTGAAACGGCTCAACTTTTTCCCACACACCGGTCCATCGCAGCGGCAGCAGGAACTGGGATCCTTCGATACGAAACCGTCCGCCCGCGCGGGCGGTGCGGTCACAGACGACCTTCTGAAGCCGGAGCGACAGTGGTGCGATCCGGCGGATGTTTTCCGGGTTCTCATGAAACCGGTAGACCGCCTCGCAACCGGCCGACAACCACGTCGATGCTTCGAAGACAAACACGTTCACGTTTAAGAATACGCTTGACCTCCTGTGCCAATGCGCAATTTTCGGCGTCCGCCAGCGATGGGTGAAAAATTATTTGTTGCCAAGTCGCGGGCCGCTCAATACTGCATCTCTGAACAAACCAATCCGCCATGTCCGAAAAATCCATCGAAGAAAAAGTCAAAGATATCATCGTCGAACAACTCGGGGTCACCGCCGAGCAGGTCACACCCTCCGCATCCTTCATTGAGGACCTCGGAGCCGACTCGCTGGACACCGTCGAGCTGGTCATGGCGTTTGAAGAGGAGTTCGGCGTCGAAGTGCCGGACGAAGATGCCGAGAAGCTCCAGTCCGTCGGCGACGTGATCAAATACATCGAGGAAAAAGCCTCGAAGTAAGACGATTTAAGAAACACTTTACAACACCCCGGCCGGGCTTGTCCTGCGCCGGGGTGTTGTCGTTTTCAGGCGACGTCCGGACGGCTTCGCTTCTCGATCCGCGCGTAGGCGTTGTGATTGTGGATCGACTCGAAATTCTCCGCCTCGACGCGATACCAAATTACATTCGCATCCGCCTCGCAGCGCAGAGCGACGTTCCGAACCAAATCCTCCACAAAAACTGGATTCTCGTAAGCCCGTTCGGTCACGGCTTTTTCGTCGGGACGCTTTAACAGGCTGTAAAGCTCGCAGCTCGCCGAGTCCTCGACCCAGCGGATCATATCCTCGATCCACATCGGCTTCGTGCAACGCACCGCCAAGGTCACATGTCCGCGCTGATTGTGCGCCCCGGCCGCGCTGATCGCCTTGGAGCACGGGCAGAGCGTCGTCACCGGCACAATCGTGGTCACGACAAAATCCAAGCGTCCGTTTTCCAAGGTCGCATTGAATTTCGCGGTGTAATCGATGAGGCCCGGTGCCTGCGTCACCGGAGCCCGCTTTTGGAGGAAGAATGGAAACTCAAACTTCAGATGCGCACAGTCGCTCTCCAGACGCTCGGTCAGGCTTTCCAGAATCTCACGGATGTTGTCCACGTGGATCACCGGTCCATGGGAGTTCAAAACCTCCACGAAGCGGCTCATGTGCGTGCCCTTGAAATGATGCGGCAAATCGACCGTGAGCTCCACAGTGGCAATCGTGCTCTGAATGGCATGATCTTTGTCGCGGACTTGGACGGGATAACGGAGGTCGGTCACGCCGACGCGGTCAATCGGAAGCATTCGGCTGTCCGGCTCGTTTTGGGTGTCTTTCAACATGAGTCAGGGAACGTAACGAGCGCCGACGGAGTCGGGAAACCGAAATCTCCGGATGTCAGTCGGCGATCTCGGCGTAATGTTGGATCGCGGTTTGACGGCTCATCTCAAAAATCGCCGCCGAATCATCCATCCCGAGCACCGTCTCCACCAACCCTGCACAGGCTGAACTGTCGAGGGATTGAATCGCCTTCTTGACGCGCGGCACAACCGCGCCGGTCGCGCTGAGTTCGTCAACGCCCAATCCGATCAACAGGGGAGTCAGAAGAACATCGCCCGCCATTTCCCCGCAGACGCCGGTCCAAATCCCGGCATTGTGCGCCGAGTCAACGGCCATCTTGAGAAGACGGAGGATGGCGGGATGGCTGGGACTATAGAGATGGGCGATGCGGTCATTCACCCGGTCGACCGCAATGGTGTATTGGATGAGATCGTTTGTTCCGATGCTGAAAAACGAAACCTCCCGGGCCAGATGGTCCGCCGCCAACACGGCGCTGGGGACCTCGATCATAATGCCCACTTCGATGTAAGGATTGAAGGGAACGCAGCGGGCCGCCAGCTCGGCTTTGCTTTCTTCCAGGAGGGACTTGGCCGTCCGCAATTCCTCCAAGCCGGAAATCATCGGGAACATCACACGAATGTTGTTCGATACAGCCGCACGAAGAATGGCGCGAAGCTGGGTGCGGAAGATCTCCGGGTTTTGCAGGCAGAATCGAATGGCCCGGCACCCGAGGAACGGGTTCTGCTCATGCGGCAGGTGCAGGCTCTGGGTGGACTTGTCGCCACCAATGTCAAGCGTGCGAATAATCACGCCATGCGGCATCGCCTTTTCCGCAGCCAGGCGGTAATGCTCGTATTGCTCGTCCTCGTCCGGTG
>CAZEYT010000102.1:0-8488 GCA_964516295.1 uncultured Chthoniobacterales bacterium
CGGTGGGGCGGGCCGGTTCAGATAAAGAAATTCCGTCCGGTAAAGCCCGATTCCCTCGGCACCACTCTCGGTGACGGTTTCCAACTCCTCAGGCAGATCCACATTGGCCGAAAGAACAATATGCCGTCCGTCGAGCGTGATCGAACTCGTCTCGCGGATCAGCTCGAGACGCTCGGTAACCTCGTCTTTTTGCGACTCCAAACGCCCGTATTCCTCGCGTGTCTCGGGAGCCGGATTCAGGATGACGAGCCCGTTGTAGCCGTCGAGAAGGATTTCATCACCCGTCGTGAGGGTCTGACAAATCCCGTGGAGGCCGACGATAGCCGGGATGTCCAGCGAGCGGGCCATGATGGCCGTGTGCGAGGTTTTGCTTCCGGTTTCAGTGGCAAAGCCCAAGACGAGCTCGCGATTGAGCATCGCCGTGTCCGATGGCGTCAGATTGTGCGCGACGATAATGTGCGGTTGGTCATTCCCCGCCTGGCTTCGCTGGGATTTCCCGAGAAGGTGGCGAATGACCCGGCGGGTCACATCTTCGATATCCACCACGCGCTCGCGAAGATAGGGATCATCGATCTGCCCGAGCGTGCGGCAGTATTTTTCGGCGACTTGGTGGAAAATATATTCCACGTTGTATCGGTCGCGATCCAGACTGCGGAGGACTTCGTCGATCAGGGTGCGATCTTCGACCACGAGAAGGTGAGCGTCGAAAATGCTCGCGTCGTTGGAGCCGATCGCGTTCGCGATGCGTTGTTGGATTTCGAGAAGTTCGGCGCGGGTTGCGATGAGTGCCGACTCAAAGCGTGCAATCTCCTCCGGGAGCTCATGATACGAGATCTTGCGAAGCGCGATTTCCTCGTCTTCTTCCCATTGAACGATGACCGTTCCACGGGCAATCCCCGGGGCAACCGGGATGCCTTGGAATCGCTGTTCGGTCGGGATCGAGGGCTCCATCGCGCTTGATAAGTAACAGATCGATTCCCGCGAGTAAATAGCCGTGGCGCGACGAGCAGGGTGCGGGGATGTCTTGCCGCCGCCGCATTTTTTTTGGAGTCTCTTTGTCCAACATTTGCCATCCATGTCTCTCCTCGTCACCGGCGGTGCCGGCTTTATCGGCTCCAATTTCGTCCACCATCGGCTTGCTTCGCATCCTTCCGGGCGGGTCGTGGTGCTCGATGCGCTGACCTATGCCGGAAACCGGGCGAATTTGCCGGAGTCGCATCCGGCGATGGAGTTTGTTCACGGCAACATTTGCGACGCGGGGTTGTTGGATGGGATCTTTGAAAAATTCCAAGTCCGCCAGGTGGTACATTTCGCGGCGGAGAGCCATGTGGATCGCTCGATCACCGGCCCGGAGGCCTTCATTGAGAACAATGTCGTGGGCACGCATCGACTGTTGGAAGCCGCGCGCCGGGCTTGGAAAGACCCGCGCGATGTGCGGTTTCATCACGTTTCGACCGATGAGGTCTATGGGTCGCTTGGGCCGGATGATCCGGCCTTTTCCGAGACGACGCCCTACGCGCCGAACTCCCCCTATTCCGCGAGCAAAGCGGGCAGCGATCACTTGGTCCGGGCCTATTTCCACACCTACGGTCTTCCGGTCACCACTAGCAACTGCTCCAACAATTACGGCCCCTTCCACTTCCCGGAGAAACTCATCCCTCTGATCTTGGTAAACATCCTGCATGGGCGTCCGTTGCCGGTCTATGGCGATGGACTCAATGTGCGGGACTGGCTCTATGTCGAGGACCACTGCCGCGGTATTGAGTTGGTTTTGGAAAAGGGACGCCTCGGCGAGGTTTACAATATTGGTGGGAACAATGAGCGAACAAACATCGACATCGTTCACACCCTTTGCGATTTCGTCGCGGCGGAGTTTGCAAACGATCCGACTTTGAGCGCCCGCTTTCCAGACTGCCCGTCGGATCCGCGGTCGCTCATCACATTTGTCAAAGACCGCCCGGGCCACGACCGGCGCTATGCGATCAATGCCACGAAAGCCCGCGAAGAGCTCGGCTACACGCCTCAAGAGACGCTCGAAACGGGACTTAAAAAGACGGTCCGATGGTATCTCGACCACGAGCCTTGGTGGCGCGCGGTCATGGATGGCAGCTACCGCGACTGGATTTCGACCAACTACGAAAAACGCTAAGCGTCAGCCAAGACGCTCGAACTCGGCGAGCGCCATGCCCACGACTTGGTCCATATTGTAGTAGCGATACGTGGCGAGGCGGCCGATGAACGACACATTTTTTTCCGCATCGGCCCGCTCTTTGTATTTGCGATAAAGCGCCGAAGCGTCGGCGGCTGGGATCGGATAGTAGGCTTCTTTTCCGGGTCCGTAATCCTCGGGATATTCGCGGACGATGGTCGTGTTTTCGCAAAGCTGACCGGTGGCGTGCTTCACCTCGACGATGCGGGTAAAATCTTCCTCGTTCGGATAATTCACCTGCATCGCCGGCTGCCAGAAACCGCGGCGTCCGGAGACCCTCTCCCGCCCGACCAATTCCCCCGGCGTAAACGACTGCGCTTCGAAGCGCAGCGAGCGATAGGGGAGCGAGCCGAAGCAATTGTCGAAATACTCATCCACCGGCCCCGTATAAACTATGTGCCCGAAACGCACATGCGGGAGCACTTCGCGATAATCGGTCTTCAACAAAACACGCACCTTGTCGCCACAGGCCTGGAGCAGGCGCTCGAACAGACGCGTATAACCGGCCCGCGGCAGCGCCTGAAACTCCTCGCGCAGGTAGCGGTCGTCGCGGTTCGTCCGGATCGGAATCCGCCCGCAAACGCTGCTGTCGAGCTCCTTCGGATGCCTCCGCCATTGCTTGAGCGTGTAGCCTTTGAAAAACATCTCATAGAGCTCCCAGCCGACCTGCGACACGATGACTTCCTCGGAGTTGGCCGGCTCGGCAATGGGCACGCGATGCGCTTCAAGCCACGCCTCCATTTCCTCTGTGGTGGACGCGCGGCCGAGGAACTGCTCGAAGGTATTCAGGTTGATCGGAAAATTCCAATAGCGCCCGCCCGTGAATGAAAGGATGCGGTAATCCACCGGATGCCACTCGGTGAACCTCGAAAGATAATCCCGGATTTTTGGCGAGTTGGTCCGGAAATAGTGCGGCCCATAGGTGTGGATGAGCACACCGTGATCGTCATAACGATCATAGGCATTTCCTCCGATATGGGCGCGCTTTTCGACGACAAGAGATGTCTTCCCGCGCTCGGTCGCAAGCCGCTCGGCCATTGTCAATCCCGCGAAGCCCGACCCGACGATCAGATAATCGAATTCCCACGCCATTATTTGGAGAAGAGATCCCGGGAATGCCTCGCATGGCAAGGCTTATCCCGCTTTGGTGCCCAAGCCGGGCGGTTTGTAGAAAAGCAAACGCAGGCCGTTCAGACAGACCAACACCGTGCTTCCCTCGTGGCCGACCACGCCCATCGGCAGGGGGAGGTTGATACCAAAAGCGGCGATGAGCAGAACGACGATGACCGAGGATGCAAAGATGAGATTCTGCCAGAGAACCCTTTTTGCATGGCGCGCCGTTTGGAGGAGGATCGGGATGTTTTCCAGTTTGTCGCCCATCAGAACGACATCGGCCGTTTCCATCGCGACGTCGGTTCCGGCGGCCCCCATCGCTACGCCGATGGTGGCAGTGGCAAGGGCGGGAGCGTCATTCACTCCGTCTCCGACCATCATGACGCGTCCGCTGGCCTTGAGTTCGCGAATGGCCGCGACTTTGCCCTCGGGCAAAAGCTCGGCCCGGACTTCATCCACACCGGCCTCGGCGGCAATGGCTTCCGCCACCGCCCGCTGGTCGCCGGTGAGCATAACGACTTTCTTCACGCCCAGCTTTCGAAGGTTGGCGGCAATGCTGCGGGCTTCCGGCCGGAGCGTATCGGCCAGAGCCAGCACGCCGGCCGCCTTCAGTTGGCCGCCGTCTTCAAACCCCGCCCAGACACACGTTTTCCCACTTCGGGCCAACGGCTCTGCCTCGCGGAGAAGAGATTCCATCCCACTCGCAGAACGCTCTCGGAAGAACCGTTCGCTGCCGACGACCAGGCGGCGCCCATCGACGGTCGCCGTCGCTCCCTGACCGGCGGTGGACTGAAAATCCGTTACGCCGGGGAGATTTAATCCGAGGTTGGCGGCGGAGCGAACGATGGCGGCCCCGAGGGGATGTTCGGACTTGGATTCCAGCGCCGCGACGCGGGCGAGGAGATCCCCGGCGCTTGCGGGAAGGGCCTTGCTGGCATCATGAACCCCCCGGGGATCGACCACGGCGGTCACAGACGGCTTGCCGAGCGTGAGGGTGCCGGTTTTGTCGAAGGCAACGATTTCGATCTGTGAGGTCGATTCCAAATGGGAGCCCCCCTTGATAAGAATACCGCGCCGCGCCGCGCCGCCAATGGCCGAGAGAACCGTCGCCGGCGTGCTGATGACGAGCGCACAGGGGGAGGCGACCACCATCACGGTCATGGCCCGATAAAACGCCACATCGAACGCCTCGCCCCAAAGAAGCCACGGCACCAGCAGAACAAGCACTGTGAATACAATAACCCCGGTGGCGTAATACTGCTCGGCCTCCTCGAGAAACCGCTGGGTGTGGGACTTCTCCGCCTGCGCCTCCTCGACCAGCTTCACCATTTTCGCGAGGGCGGAATCTTCCGAACGCTTCGTCACCCGCAGTTCCATGGCTCCGCTTTGATTCAGCGTGCCTGCGAAAAGCGACTGGCCCGGGGCTTTGGAAACCGGCATCGATTCGCCCGTGAGGCTGGATTCGTCGACGTGGCTGGTGCCCTCACTCACAATACCGTCCACCGGAATATGCTCTCCGGGCCGCACGATCACGATGTCGCCAACCGCGAGTTCCTCCACGCGGACGAGGTCGGTCGTCGCGCCCCGTCGAACCAGGGCACGGTCCGGCCGCAACTGCAACAGCGAGTGGATCGCTTTTTGCGTGCGCGCCAGCGCGTAGCTTTGGAGAACGTTCGAAAAGGAAAACAAAAAGAGCAGCAGCGCGCCCTCGAATGGCTGGCCGACGATCCCGGCCCCGATGGCGGCAAGCACCATCAGCACATCCACATCGAGCACTTTCTCACGTAACGAAGCGATGGCCGAGCGAACGCCCTGTTGTCCGCAGAAAAAGTAGGCCCCGGAATAGCCGATCCACGAGAAAACGGAGGTTTTTCCCGTGGTGTGCTCGAGGATCAGCGACGCGATTAAAAAGAAAAACCCGAGGGCACAGGAGGCCTCTTCATTGAGTTCGCCGCGGCGCAGGCGTGTCCAAAGCGACGTTTCCGCCTCATCAAAGCGGGGTGGCTCATAAGGGCGAACCGTCGCACCGGCGGCACGAACACCGTGCAAAACCGTCGTTTCGTCGGTTTTTCGCTCGTCAAACGTCAGACAGACAATCCGGCCCAGATACGTGGCGGTTGCCTTTTGAACGCCGGGAATCTGACGGATCCGACGCTCCAACCGAATCGCACAGGCCTCGCAGGCCGCTCCATCGAGGCGCATCGTTCGCTTTTGCAGCGCCAGGGGAGGCGCATGGTCTTCCGCGATTTTTCGGACGTCCTCCGGCGACAGTCGCGCGGGATCGTAGGTGATTTCGAAAGCCGCCCGACCGGGAACCGGTTCCACTCCCACAACGCCTTCATGATCTGCGAGGGATTCCGTTGCTTCCTGGAGTTCGCGCTTCGTCGACGGCGGGGTATTCATTGATATCCCTGCATCTTAGTGCCAAGATTCGGGCCGGGAAGAACGGAATCGCTCCGAGATGTGTCCCGGAGCAAAAGAAAACGCTCCGGAGCCTCGCGGTCGCCGGAGCGTTCCTTTAAGAGATGCGAAGGCTTAGTAGCGATTCGACGGACGACGATCGCGATTTCCGCCGCCACCGTTCATTTCCCGGGGTTTGGCTTCATTGACGGTGAGGTTGCGGCCGTGAAGGGCCGTGCCGTTGAGGCTGTCGGCCGCGGCGCGGGCGCCTTCGGCGTCCGACATCGTGACAAATCCGAATCCGCGTGAGCGGCCGGTGGTCTTGTCGCTGATGAGTTCGGTGCGGCTGACGGTTCCCGATTTAGCGAAGAGATCGGCAAGGTCGGATTCCGTGGTGTCGAAGGAAAGATTCCCGACGTAGAGTTTGGTTGACATAGTTGAAGTTAAGGCTCTCTCGAGCGGCTGTTTCCGACGGTCGGATTTCAAATTGCCACTGAGCTGCGGCTTTCGCCGAAAAGAACCAACTAGCAACTTACCATGCCCCGTTTGGGCCTTGGAGTGAACCGTAGGGCTGTTCTTCGGGAACACAAGGGATTATTTCGGAAATCGTCGATCGGTGGTCCGAGGCGGCGTGGTGGACATTCGAAAGCCGCGTTGCTAGCGTTTCGTCACGATGAGCTCTCTTTCCATTTCCATCGACCAAGCCGTCCGCGACGGGCGTCTTCATGCCACCACGGCCGCCAACATCCACGCGCTTCTCGCGGGAAGCACCTCGCCGGTTTATGAGGCGTCCATCGCCGAGCTTGTCGAAGCGTCGAACTGGACGGAGCTGGAAAACCGGTTTTTTCGTACGCTCGCGTTCGGAACCGGGGGGCTCCGTGGAAAAACCATCGGAGCCATCGTCACCCGGGCCGAGCAGGGGACCCCGCAGCCGCTCGACCGTCCGGAGTTTCCGTGCGTGGGCACCAATGCCATGAACACCTACAACATCAGCCGCGCCACTCAGGGGCTGGTGCATTACGTGAAAGAACATTTTGCCCGCAGCGGACGAAGCGGACGACCCGCTGTCTGCATTTGTCACGACACCCGGTATTTTTCGAGAGAGTTCGCCGAACTCGCAGCCAAAGTCATCACCGACCTCGGCTGCGATGCCTATCTGTTTGAAGGGCCAAGATCGACGCCGGAACTTTCATTTGCCGTTCGCCACGTCAAAGCCCAGGCGGGCATCAATCTCACCGCAAGCCACAATCCGCCGGCTTACAACGGCTACAAAGTTTACTTTGAAGACGGCTGCCAGGTCGTCGAACCCCACGCCTCGGCGATCATCGACCGGGTTAATTTCGTGGAATCGGAAGAATTCGCGCCGGTCGCAGATCGCGGACGGGTGATTCCGATGGGGGCCGAGATTGACGAAGCCTACATGGATCGTCTGGCCACGCTCCCGCTCGATCCGGAACTCATTCATCGCGAAAACTCGCTTAAGATTGTTTACACACCATTGCACGGGGTGGGGGGTGTCATTATCAAACCGATGCTCCAACGTCTCGGGTTTCAATGCGAAGGTGTCGCGGCTCAGGAAGTGCCCGATGGCCGCTTTCCGACCGTGAAATCTCCGAACCCGGAAAATGCCGAAGCCCTCACCATGGCCATCGCGCAGGCGAATGCGACCGGGGCCGATCTCGTCATTGCCACCGATCCGGACGATGACCGCATGGGAATCGCCGCCCGCGATGCGGCCGGGGTCATGCAGCTCCTTACCGGAAACCAGATCGGGGCAATCCTCGCTTGGTACCGCGCCAAAATGCATTTTGAAAAAGGCATTCTCAACGACTCCAACCGCTCGCGTGGCGTGATCATCAAAACGTTTGTCACCACCGATCTTCAAAAAGCGATCGCGGCGAAACACGGTCTGCGCTGCGTTGAAACGCTCACCGGTTTCAAATACATTGGGGAAAAACTCGGCAAGTATGAGGCAGCCATCCCGGCCGATCTGCGGAAGGATTATGCGTCACTTCCCGAATCCGAGACCCGACGCCTGCGGCTCGAGCACTCGTCACTCTATGTCTTCGGCGGTGAGGAAAGCTATGGCTACAGCGCATCGGATTTTGTCCGCGACAAAGATGGCAACAGCGCGGCGGTGCTCATCGCGGAGGCAGCCGCCTACGCCAAATCCCGTGGTCTTACCCTCACCGGCCTTCTCGACGAGATTTTTGCCGAGTTCGGCGTTTATCTGGAGCGGGGGGAATCCCTCACCATGGACGGAGCCGAAGGCGCGGCCCAGATCAAGAAGTTGGTCGACTCCTACGCCGCCAATCCTCCGGCCGAGATCGACGGCTGTGCTGTCGCTTCGATCCGGAACTTCGCCACGGACGTGATTCACGATGTGGAGGGCGACCGGATTCCTGCCGAGGCCATGCTGATGATCGAGTTGGCCGACGGACGTCGCGTGGCGGTCCGGCCTTCGGGCACCGAGCCGAAAATCAAATACTACATGTTTGCCGTTCAAAAGCCGCCGCTCGGAACCGCCTTCTCGACCGCGGACATTCCGACCGTGCGTGCCGCTGTTTCGGCTAAGCTTGCTTCGCTCTGGGAATGGCTGTCCGCCGATGCAGCGTCCCGGCTGGCCTGATTTCACCGACATTTCCACAGGGCCTTCGCGCCGGAATCAGCGCTCGGATGAGTCCACTGGCTCGAGGCAGAGGGAAATCATCTGATATCCTCTCTTTAAGATACCAAGACCATTAAGTTTTCGAAAAAGTGTTTGCT
>CAZEYT010000103.1:0-8460 GCA_964516295.1 uncultured Chthoniobacterales bacterium
ACAGCCACCTGCCCCGATATCGGGAGATTGTGTCGGTGTTGTTCAAGTATGGCTTTGCGGATGTCCTCCGGCTCGTGGCACTCCAGCACGTTTTGAAGATCGAGGATGCGACGTTGCCGAAGCATTCCGATGATGCAATTCTCTCGCTTCCCCTCCCCGTGCGGCTTCGCCTGGCTTTGGAAGAACTCGGACCGACGTTCATCAAATTCGGCCAGATCGTGAGCAGTCGGCGGGATGTGATCACCGACGAGTATTTTGTGGAGTTGCAAAGGCTCCAGGCGAACGTGCCGCCGTTTTCCGGCCGTGTGGCGCGGGAGATCGTGGAGAAAGAACTCGGCCATCCGATCCGCACCCTGTTCCGCAAGTTCGGCGAGACCCCGATCGGTAGCGCGAGTATTGCGCAGGTTCACAAGGCAACGTTGCACGACGGAACCGACGTCGCTGTAAAAGTCCAGCGACCGGAGATCGAGGAGACGATTGAACTCGATGTGGCGATCCTCCATGACCTCGCACGATTCGTCGAAAAACACGTGCCAGAAACCGCCGGACTCAACCCGGTCGGCGTCGTGCAGGAATTCACCGAGACGCTCCAGCGCGAATTGGATTTTGAAAACGAGGCGACGAATGCCGAGCGGTTCGCCGAGCAATTCCAAGAGAACGCCGCCATCCGCGTTCCGAAGATTTACCGCGACCATTCCTCGCCCCGCGTGCTGACGATGGATTTTTTGAAAGGCACGGCGATCACGGACAATGAAGCGCTGTCCGAGCATGGCATCTCTCCCTCCGAGCTCGCGTGTACGATGACCGGCCTCATTTACGAGCAGATCTTCGATCACGGATTTTTCCACGGCGATCCGCACCCCGGTAATATGACCGTGCTCGATGACGGACGACTCGCTTTGTTCGACTACGGGATGATGGGAAAATTCACCCCGCAAATGCGCGAGAGCATCGCCCTGTTGGTGAGCGGGCTCGCCGAACGGGACCACCCGCAGACAACCCGCTCGATTCTGGATTTGTCGGAGGAAGGGATCGCCCGCAATCAAATGCTCCTGCAGGCCGAGGTGGAGAAATTTGCCGAGCACAACCTGAACCGCCCGCTGCGGGACATCCGTCTTGGCGAAGTCCTGAACAACCTCCTCGACCTCCTTCGCGAGAACCACCTGCGGATGAAGCCGGCGTTTTATCTCGGCATCAAAGCGCTTGCCCAAGTCGAAGCGATCGGGCGCGCACTGGATCCGGACCTGAATTTTATCAAAGAAGGCGAGCCTTACGCGACGCGCGTGCTGGTGGGCAAATTCGGCGCCCGGCGCGTCGGCGGCATTCTGAAAGGCGTGGCTTTGGAAATGCTCGATTTTCTACGCGATGCGCCGGGGGATTTCCGCCAGTTTTATCAGAGCATCCGTCGCGGGAAGATCAGCATTCCCTTGGAGCACAAGATCGACCCGAAGGGGTTCGAGCCGCTGCGGACGACCTTGGATTCGATTGCAAACCGTCTGGCGAATGCGATTCTGGCAGCGTCCGTCCTGATCTGTTCGAGCATCGTGCTGCTCGCCGCCGTGCCGCCTCATCTGGGGCAGGTGAGCATTCCCGGGATGATCGGGCTTCTATTCGGAGCTTACATGTGTCTGCGGCTCATCATTTCGATCTGGCGTCACGGCGGGCTTTGAGAAACCCGGCGACTGGGCGCGTGACAACGACCCAAAGATCGAAGTAGCGTTTTGATGTCTTATGGAAATCCTGCAAATGCTGGGTGTGGCCCTCGGCCTCGCGAGTCTGGCGGGTTTGAATCTTTACCTGACGGTTTTCGTGACCGGCTTGGCGATTCGCATGGACTGGGTCGCCTTGGCTCCGCAATACGATCAACTCGCGGTTCTCGGCGATCCGATCATCATCGGCGTGGCGGGCTTTTTGTATGCCGTGGAGTTTTTTGCCGACAAGATTCCCTGGGTGGACACGGCGTGGGATTCGGTCCACACGTTCATCCGTCCGGTGGGAGCCGCGGCGCTGGCCGTGGCGGCGTTGGGAGATCTTCATCCCGTTTTTGAAGTTGTCGCCGCGCTGGTTGCCGGGGGTATGGCGCTCACGACCCACGTGGCAAAATCGGGCACCCGGCTGGTGGCCAACGGATCGCCCGAACCGGTCTCGAACGTCGGCCTGAGTCTCGCGGAGGACGGTCTTGTCCTCGGCGGTCTGGGGTTGATCGCATGGAACCCGGTTGTAGCCCTTTGCGTCGCGGTGGTGGCGACGGTCACGATTCTGATTTTTCTGCCACCGTTGATGCGGGGGATCCGGGCCAAGCTTTGGTTGGCGTGGCGGAAGTTGAACGCCCCGGCCGACGATGAAAAAGAAACCGAGCCCGCCCGGCGGCTTCCCCGGCATTTTGAAAATGTCCTTCGCCAATCCCACGCGGGAGATTCTCCGGTGGCGTGGGCGGTTCCGTGTCTGAGCGCCGCGGGGCATCGACTTCCGGCCAATCTTCCCGGCTGGTTGGTCGCGCTGCGGGATGAGCCGCAGTTTTTGTTTTTTGTCTGCCGGCGTTGGATGGGGACGGTGCTCATCGAGATGCAGGTGAGCGGGGCAACCGTGGACGTCAAAAAAGGGTTTCTCGCCGACCGGGTGGATGTGATCCACGCGAGCGGATCGCCGCGGAACAGTTTTGTCTTTGAGCGCGGCCTCACCAAAGTCGCTGCCTGCCTGGGTACGCTCATCCGCGGTCAGGCGACTTCCGATCCTGCGGTCGCCTCGCTTCCGGAGAAGGAAACAGCCCACTCCTGATTGACGATTTGGTTTCCCCACTTTTCCATGAACCGCCTTTTTGTTCTTCTTGCCCTCGCACTGCTTTGGCCCACTCACGCCGCGGAACCCATTCCCGCCCCCTTGCAGCCTTGGACCGGTTGGGCGCTCTGGGACCAACCCGACCGCGGCGCGCCAACACCGTTCAATAACGCCAACCGGCGGCTCGCAACCTGGCCGACCCGCCTGAACCTGGAGGTCGTCCCGAACGGCGCGAGTTTTGATTTTGCGGTCGCGGTTTTTTCCGAATCGTGGGTGCAGCTTCCCGGAAATGCCGAGATCTGGCCGACGGATGTGCGCGTCAACGGACAGGCCGCCCCCGTCACGGAGCAGAACAATCTTCCCTCCGTCAGACTTGCCCCCGGGACGTATCAGATCACGGGCGGTTTCCGTTGGAGCGAAATTCCCCAGCGGCTGAATCTCCCGAAGGCGCTCGGTTTGCTCTCGCTGCGGATTGATGGTCGGGAGGTCGCCGTTCCGGTGTGGGAGGAATCCGGCACTCTGTGGCTGCGACGGGATCGGACGACGACGGAGGCGGACCGCGATTTTCTGTCGGTGAAACTTTACAGCCTGCTCGAGGATGGGATTCCGCTTTGGTTGGAAACGGAAATCGAGCTCATCGTTTCCGGTAAGAGCCGTGAGGAGACGATTGGGACGGTGCTCCCGGCCGGGTGGCGGTTGGCTTCGGTGGAGAGCCCGATTCCGGTGGTGATCGACGACGCGGGAAACCTCAAAGCGCAAGTGCGGGCCGGACGCTGGATGGTCAAAGCGCGGGCATTCCGGATCGATGATCCGCAAGAGCTCGCTTTTGCGGCGGATGCCAGGCCGCCGGTCGCCGATGTGTTGCTGGCGTTCCGCTCACGACCCGACTTTCGTTTTGTTGATCTCACCGGCGCGGCGGCGATTGATGTTTCCCAAACGACGTTTCCGGCCGCCTGGCGGGAATGGCCGGTTTATCGGTGGGACATCGCGACGCCGCTCCAGCTGGAGGAACGCCTTCGCGGACCGGGAGAGCAGAATCCGGGAGGTCTGACATTTAACCGCTCATGGTGGCTCGACGAAAGCGGCGCTCGCTACACATTTCGCGACAACATTTCGGGAACGAGCCAACAAATCTGGCGCTTGGATGCAGCTTCCGGGCAGGATCTTGGCTCGGTGCAAAGCCAGGGGACCGGGCTCCTGATCACGAAGAATACGACAACCGGAGCGCCCGGCGTCGAAGTGCGCACGCGCCATCTCGATCTGGTCGCAACCGGGCGGATGGATCGTCAGTCCGCCCTCCCCGCCACCGGCTGGCAATCGGACGCCGAGTCGGTTGCAGTGACTTTGAACCTCCCGCCCGGTTGGCGGATGTATGCACTTTTGGGAGCCGATTGGGTAAAAGGCGACTGGCTCACATCCTGGAGTCTGCTCGATCTTTTTCTTTTGTTGGTCTTCGCCCTCGCCGTTTCGAAGCTCTGGGGGCCGCTTCCCGGCATCCTTGCGTTTGTGGCGTTCGCGATTTCGTATCATGAACCGGGCGCTCCACGATTCATCTGGCTGGCTCTTTTGGTCCCGCTCGCGTTGCTGCGGGTGGTAAATCTTCCGTGGGCCCGGAGCTGGCTGCTTGCTTGGAAATGGGTCACCGTGTTGGTTTTGATTCTGATCCTTGCTCCGTTCCTCTCCGCACAGGTCCAGCAGGCGCTTTATCCGCAGCTGGAGAAGCTCCCGGAGTTCAGTCAGCCGGTGGATTCTGCTGCCTCCAGTGTCCGCGAGTCCGTCGTCCCCACCCCGGCGCTGGCCATGGACGCCTACGCCAGAAAGCAGAGCCTCTCGCCGGAGCCTGATGACAAGTCGAATCTCCTCTTCGACCCCAAGGCCAAGATTCAGACCGGCCCGGGCATCCCGGAATGGACGTGGCGGACGGTTACGTTTGGATGGAACGGACCTGTCCTTGCGTCTCAAACGGTCCGTCCGGTTTTGATTCCGATGCCGGTCGAGCGCGTGCTCACGGTGGTTCGGATTTTGCTCGTTCTTCTGCTCGCCGCGGTGTTGCTCAACGTCCGTCGAAAAAGCGCTCCGTCCATCGAACCAAGTGCCGTTGCGGCTTTGCTCGTCGGATTTCTCCTCATCGCCCCGGCCACGGCCAACGCCCAGTTCCCCGATGCGGCCATGCTCGACACGCTGCGCGAGCGACTCCTGAAACCCGACGATGCCTACCCGAATGCGGCCGACATTTCCGCGGTCGCGCTGAAAATCGAGGGCGGTCGGTTGGCGATGGACGTGACGGTGCAGACAGCGTTGGAGGTCGGGGTCCCCCTCCCCGGACGGCTTCCCGCCTGGTCGCCGGTTTCGTTGAGCGTGAACGGCAAGCCGCAAGCGGCTCTGCGTCGTGACGATGGGTATCTTTGGGTGGTCCTTCCCAAAGGCGTGCACCAAGTGCGGGTCGAGGGACTTCTCCCGGCCGCAACGGAGTGGGAGTGGACGTTTTTGCTCAAACCACGCCAGGTGACGGTGGAGGCACCCGAGTGGAATTTTACCGGCATCCGACCGAATGGCGTGCCGGAGCACCAGATTTTCTTCTCGTTGAAGCAACGCGGAGCAGCGAGCGAAGCCAGCTACGATCGCCAGGATTTGCAGAACCTCCTCCGCGTCGAGCGTCGGATTGAGTTGGGACTGGTCTGGCAGGTGCGAACGACCGTCTCGCGCATCACGCCCTCGGGCCGCGCGATTTCCGCGACGATCCCGCTCCTCGCCGGAGAAAATGTTCTCACGGCAAACGCGAACGTCGACGGAGATAGCATTCAGGTCCGGCTTGGCTCGAATGATGCGAGCTTCGTCTGGGAAAGCGAACTGGCCGTGACCCCATCGCTGGCACTACGGACGCGGGCAAGTGACTCTTGGGTCGAGCAGTGGACCCTCGTTGTCTCCCCGGTCTGGAACATCGGCATCGAGGGCTTGGCTCCCACCTTCCAACCGGGCACTCCGGAACTCGTGCCAGTCTGGAAACCCTGGCCGGGTGAAAACGTGACCCTCACCGTCACGCGTCCAGAGGCGATCCCCGGGGAGACAATCACCGTTCACCGCGCCCTCCACGAGATCAGCATCGGCCGTCGTCAGCGGACATCGACACTCACCTTGAACCTCCGCTGCAGCCTGGGCGAAGATTTTGGCATCGCGCTCCCGGCCACGGCGGCCGTCACATCGCTGACGTGGGATAATCAGGCCATTCCGGTTCGGATCGAAAACGGCCGACTGGTCGTCCCGGTGCGACCAGGCGAGCAATCGATCGTTGTGAATTGGCGGGAGGATGTCCCGCTGGATTTCCGGGCGGCGGTTTCTTCGCTCTCGCTTCCGGTGGAGAGTGCCAACGTGACAACCATCGTGCGTGTTCCCGACGATCGCTGGGTACTGGGAACGTTTGGCCCGCTGCGTGGTCCGGCAGTGCGTTTCTGGACGGTGTTGGTGTGCTGCCTGTTGGCGGCATGGGCGTTGAGCCGCGTTGCGATTTCGCCCCTGAGCGCCCCGCAGTGGATGCTGCTCGCGCTCGGTCTCACCCAGGTTCCGCTTCCGGCCGGCCTTCTGGTGGCCGGGTGGTTGTTTTTCCTGGCGTGGCGGGGAACACCGTCGTTTCTGAACCTTCCGCCCACCACCTATAATGCTCTTCAGGTGATTCTTGCTGGCATGACCGCCCTGGCGCTGATGGTCTTTCTCGGTGTCGTGGCCGAGGGACTTCTTGGAAACCCGGACATGTTCATTCGTGGAAATGATTCCACGCGAACGATGCTCCAATGGTATTCCGCCGCGTCCGGAGCCGATCTTCCCGAGCCGGGATTTTTCTCCGTGTCGATCTGGTGGTATCGCTTCCTGATGCTGGCTTGGGCTCTGTGGCTTGCCATTTCCCTGATTCGTTGGCTGGGCTGGGGCTGGCGGCAATTCAGCACGGGTGCCGTCATCAAAAAGAAAGTCGTCCAGCCGCCGCCGATGCCGACGTAGGCGGCTTCAGCTTCCGGTGTAATCGCCGGAGATGAGCGTGAACCCGTCGGGATCGGTTACGGAAAACTCCCGCATCTTCGACGGCTGCGTCCGCAGGGGCGTCGTGGGCTTGACCCCTTTCTCCATGAGTTTCTTGTAGTAATCATACACCCGCGCCATTCGGATGCAGCAGGAAATCTTGTAACCCTTCGTGGCGGAGATCGATCATCTCGGGTTTCGCCTGAGGATGGATCAACCCGTCCGGCCCGACGTCTTCGGCAACGAGCCCCGGGATCACGACCACGGCCTCGAGGAGGGAGGTAAGGACGGCTTTCGTCCGTGACAGCCTAGCATTTCTACCGGTTCCCCGCCAATTACTCTGTGCAAAGGCCGGGGGCGTGCATTTTTCCCTTTGGTCAGTGTTGCGCCCGGGGCACAAAACCTGCTTCATTGTCCGACTCATGAATTCGCCCTTCGAGACTCTGCGAACCTTCGACAGCGGTGGCAAATCAGCCGCCTATCTTCACTCCCTCCCGGCCTTGGAAGAAAAAGGCGTGGGACCGGTCTCCAAGTTGCCGGTCAGCATTCGGATCGTTTTGGAATCCGTACTCCGGAATTGCGACGGAAAAAAGGTTCGTCCGGCCGATGTCGAGGTCCTGGCAAACTGGAACGCCAAGGCCCCCGCGACCGAGGAAATCCCGTTCGTGGTTGCCCGGATCGTGCTTCAGGATTTTACCGGTGTCCCGCTTTTGGTCGACCTCGCCGCCATGCGCAGCGCGGTGCAGCGGTTGGGTGGCAACCCGGCGATCATCGAGCCCCTCGTGCCGGTGGATCTCGTGGTGGACCACTCGGTGCAGGTCGATTTTTACGGGTCCGCAGAAGCGCTCCGCCTCAACTTGGAGATGGAATTCAAGCGGAACCGCGAGCGCTACCAGTTCCTGAAATGGGGCCAGCAGGCCTTTGAAACCTTCGGCGTCGTGCCTCCGGGCATCGGCATTGTCCATCAGGTGAATCTGGAATATCTCGCCAAGGGTGTGCTTTCCGCGCCGCTGGATCCGACGGTCGGCTCGCGGTTGTTTTACCCCGATACCTTGGTAGGAACGGATTCCCACACCACGATGATCAATGGACTCGGTGTCGTTGGCTGGGGGGTTGGCGGTATCGAGGCGGAAGCGGGCATGCTCGGCCAGCCAGTTTATTTCCTGACGCCCGAAGTCGTGGGTGTCCACCTGACGAACCGTCTCCGCGAGGGTGTCACGGCGACCGACCTTGCCTTGCATGTCACCCAGCTTCTCCGCAAGGCGAAGGTCGTGGGCAAATTTGTCGAATTCCACGGCGAAGGTGCCGCGAGTCTGCCGCTCACCGACCGTGCGACGATCGCCAACATGGCACCGGAATACGGAGCCACCATGGGCTTTTTCCCGGTGGACAGCGAGTCGGTGAACTACCTCGCCGCCACGGGCCGGACGGACGAACAGTGTGCGGCCTTTGAGCATTACTTCCGCGCCCAGGGTCTCTTCGGCATGCCCAAAAAGGGGGAGATCTCCTACAGCGTCGACATCGACCTCGATCTCTCGACCGTTCAACCCAGTGTCGCCGGCCCCAAACGCCCGCAGGATCGCATCTATCTCCCGGAACTAGGCGGTGCCTTTGCAAAACTTCTCACGCCACCAGTGTCCGAGGGAGGCTATGGCAAAGCCGCCACAGACA
>CAZEYT010000104.1:0-8100 GCA_964516295.1 uncultured Chthoniobacterales bacterium
CCGGTTTTTCGGCGCTACCATCAGAGCGACATCACGTTTTCGATGCTCTACGCCTTTACCGAGCATTTCATCCTCGTGCTCAGTCACGACGAGGTTGTGCATGGCAAGGGATCGCTCCTCGACAAAATGCCCGGCGACGCCTGGCAGAAGTTTGCAAATTGCCGGATGTTCCTCGCTTGGATGTGGGCCCACCCCGGCAAAAAACTCATCTTCCAGGGCATCGAATTCGGCCAGTGGTGTGAATGGAAACACGACCGTAGCCTCGACTGGCACCTCACGCAATTCCCGCTGCACGATGGCCTCCGTCGACTCGTCCAGCATCTGAACTGGCTCTACACCCACGAGCCCGCGCTTTACGAACTCGACGAAAGCTACGAGGGCTTCGAGTGGATCGATTTCCACGACGCAGACAACACGGTGTGGTCTTTCCTCCGAAAATCGAAAGAAGGCACGCCGGTGCTTTTTGTGATCAACGCCACTCCCGTCGTCCGGGCCGCCTATCGGGTCGGCGTCCCCGAGCCCGGTTTTTACCGCGAAGTTCTCAACACCGATGCCGAAACCTACGGCGGCAGCAACTTGGGCAACTACGGCGGGAAATGGGCGGACGAACATTGGTCCTGGCAGAATCGCTACCACTCCGTTCTCCTCGACCTTCCTCCCCTTTCCGTCATCGCCTTCAAGCTCGAACGATAACGTTCGCGACCGGGGGCGGTCGGGAAATTCACGCGGGCATCACCCGGAAAACGCGCAATCCATTTCGGCAAGCGTCTTCCCGACGAAAGCGGATTCCTCGGGTGTCAACGAAAACGGCGGGGAAAAGGAGAGAACGTTTCCGTCCGGGCCGCCCGCCAGCAGGAGCAGCCCCCGGCGAAGGCCCTGCGTCACGAAGTGAACGGCACGGGCGGGATCGGGACCACCGTCTTCGCGGAGCAACTCCACGCCGGTCAGCGCGCCGCAGCCGCGAAGGTGCTTGCGCGGAAGCCCTTGAAGCGCTTCACGCAGGGCCTGTCCGCTCTCGCGCGCCTGCACAGCCGTCTCGGGCCGGACGTGTTTTTCCAGAGACGCCAAGGCCGTGGCGCAGCCGACCGGATGCCCCAGAAACGTGCTGGTGTGCAATGCCTCGCCACGCGAGCGCGGCCACGCGTCCATGATGTCCGACCGCCCGACGCAGGCCGAGAGCGGAAAGCCGTTCGTCAGTGCCTTGCCAAGACAGATGAGATCCGGAACCACACCCGAATGCTCGCACGCAAAAAGTCGTCCGGTCCGGTTGAATCCCGTGTAAATTTCATCGGCGATCAGCAGGATTTTATGGGCATCACACACCGCCCGAAGCAGGCGGAGAAAATCCTTGGGTGGCACGATGTCTCCTCCGCGTCCCTGAATCGGCTCGACCAACACACACCCGATCTCCCGTTGACGAATCGTCTTTTCCAAGCGGTCATGAAGCTCGTCGAGGCAACGGGACGAACAGTTCGGAAACGACGCCCCCTCCAACCGGAAACCCTCGCGGCAGTCAAACGGGCACCGGAAACAATGAGGGTACGGCAGGCGGACTCCGAATTTCGCAAGCTGACCGGCAAAGGGATCCCGGAAAAACGGAAGTCCGGATGTCTCCAGCGCGCCATGGCCGAGACCGTGATACGCGCCGGTGAAGCTGATGACGCCCGGCTTGCCACTGTGAAGATGGGCTGTTTTTAGTGCGGCCTCGATCGACTCCGATCCCGAACAACAGAGGATGGACTTGCCGGTACCGGCATTCCAGCGCTCAAACGTCACCCGGCTGAGTTCGCGGCAAAGGCGGGCTTTGAGCGGCGATGGATGCACGTCGCCGAGACCGTGAATGAGCGAGTCCGCCTGGGACTTCATGGCCTCACGCGTCGCCCCGTGGCCCAGACTGCAAACGCCGAAGCCGGCGGTGAGATCGAGGTAGCGATTTCCGTCCACATCCCAGACATTCGTGCCTTCGGCCCGTTCCCAGAAAACCGGGAAACCTTCATCAAAAAACGTCACGTTCCGCGATTCGCAAGCGGCGAGCCCGGCCATCAGCTCCCGCGATTGCGGCCCGGGGATCCCGGTGACGACATCCGGCAACATCGGACTCAGGCGGCGACAGCGCGGCCGGTTTTGGCGAGCAGACGACCGTAAAGCGATTCATGACGCTTCGCAGAGGCGGCCCAAGAAAAATCGGCTGCCCGCGCCGCCCGGACAAGGATCGACTGGACCTCATCCGGCGCGTGAAGAGCGCGGCGGATCGCGTCGAGCAAGGCCGTATCCGAGCTCTGGAAGAAAACGTATCCATTCCCCAGTCCCGTGACCGGGTCGAAATCCTGAACAAATTGGCGGAGGCCGCCGCAGTTTGCGGCAATCGGAACAACGCCATTTCGGAGGGCCAGAACCAAAAGCTCGCCGCCCGGTTCAACCGGTCCGGGCAAAAGGAGAAAGTCGGATCCCGCCAGCGCTTTCTGGAAAAATGGCCCGTCCACAACCTCGCGGTGCGTGAAGCGACCCGCGTGTCGCCGGACTGCGATTTCCAAAGCCTTCCGGCTGGTTTCCGTCACCGGGCCGAGAAGAAGCACGCGCGCCTCGTCCGATGGCAGTCGGTCGAGCGCTTCCAAAAGAACATCAACTCCCACTCCCTGCGTCGCGGCCGAATCGGCCAGGAAAACACGACCCCCGGCCTGAAATCCCGCGGCCGCCAGCAGGAGGTCGCGGGCGTAATCTTTCGCGCCGGGCGTTTCGGGAAGGACCGGCCAGGCGGACTCGACCAGCCCGTCCGGAATGCCCTCCAACTTGTAACTCTGCTCACGGAGGACGTTTTCCAAACCGCATCCATGCGCCGGCGTTTGCATCTCGGCGATATGGCGGCGACCTGGCAGAACGACCGAATCCGCAAAAAGAATCCCGCCCTTGAGACAGTTCATACTGCCGTAGAACTCGACTCCACGTGCCGAAAAAAAATCCCCTGGAAGGTTTGTTAACGCGAAATCATAACTCCAGAAATTTCCCTGGTACTCGAGGCTATGCGGCGTGAGCACCGTAATGGCCGGAAGCCGCTGGTCACGTGCAAAAACCGGCGCGAGCGCAGTCTGCCAGCCGTGGACGTGAAGAACGTCGGGCTCCAGCCGGCGTGCGAGCTCGATCACACACTTCGTGAAGTAAATGAAGCGGGCGGAGTTGTCCTGATAGTCCCGCCCCTCGGTCGCATAGAGCTCCGAGCGATCAAAAAACTCGTCCCTGGCCACAAAGAGAACCGGCACGTCTCCTGCCGCCTCAAAAATCTCGCTCGGAAGCCGCGCTCCGCCCACCGGCACCGAGAACTTCGTCTTCGTCCGGCGAACTTTGACCCCCTTGTTCTCGCGTACCTGGCGGTAGAGCGGCAACACGACCGTCACCTCATGCCCGAGCGCCTGCAGGTGCGACGTCAACTCCAGCATCTCGTCCGCGAAATCCCCCGTCTTCGCAAACGGCGACATTTCGCTGGCAGCCATCAGGATCTTCATCCGGGCATCATGGCTGCGATTCGCCGCCGGAGTCGAACCAAAATCGGGGCGTCGGTTCCCCGAGCAGCCACTCAGGCCGCGAGGCTGTTCGGCAGCGACCGCTGGGTATCCATCCACTGACGGATGCTGGCCCGGAGCTGATCGGCTGCCTGGCGGAGGTCGCGCTTCAATTCGCGACGCTCTTCACGGGCGACCAGATGCTTGGCGGCTTGGGCCTCACGGTATTTGGTGAGGATCGCTTCCCAATGCGCAACCGCCTCGTTCACGCGCTGACGACCGGCTTCAAGCAACTCATGGACCGGATCGGCCGCGGGACGCGAACCCAGTCTGGCACGAAGGCGACGTTCCTGCTCGACGATTTGCGCCTTGAGAATTTTCTCTTCCGGCACCGTGCGCAGGTTGCGGACCAGGCCGATTTTCGCCAGCGTCCAGATCGTCCACTTGGTCGGATCGAACTGCCAGGGCTTCACGCCGTTCCGATAGTCATGTTGGAACTCATGGTGAAAATTGTGGTAGCCCTCGCCGAAGGTGAAAAACGCCATGAGCAGGCTGTCACGGGCCGAGACGTCGGTGGAATAGGGACGTTCCCCGATCCAGTGGCAGAGCGAGTTGATGCAAAACGTCATGTGATGCACGAAGACCGTTCGCGCGACACCGGCGAGCAGGAAACCGCCCAAGGCCGCGACCGGACCACCCCAGACCCAGCCGATCAGAGCGGGGAGAGCGAAGCCCATACCGAGCGAGATCGGCACGTAATACTGATGCTGCCACCAAGCGAGCTTGTCTTTCTGCAAATCCCGAACCCAGGTGAGCGGCGTATCCGGACCGGTGCGGAATAAAAGCCATCCGATGTGCGCATGGAAGAAGCCTTTGTTGATGTCGTACGGGTCTTCATCGTGGTCGACGAATTTGTGGTGCCGGCGGTGATCCGCGCACCATCCGAGAGCCGAACCCTCGAACGCCGCAGCGCCGAACAGCAGTGTGTACACTTTCACCGGCCAAGCGGCCTGAAAGGTGAGGTGCGAGAAGAGCCGGTGATACCCCAGCGTGATGCTCAGACCGGTCGAGATAAAAAAGAACAGGAAGAGTCCGATCTGAAAGCCGTCGAGGCCGAATTTCCAGATATACCAAGGAGCGCCGATAACCGTGGTCAGGAAGGTGCCGATAAGGAAGGCACTGTTGAGCCAGTGGATGTCGTGTTTGAAGAATTTCATGAGTGGTTAGCGTCTGCGGAAGGTTCGGCGGGGGCGGAATCTGCGTTCGCCCGTGGCCGTTGGGGTGTTTTGGTTGGGTCGCGCGGGGCGCGGTCCCGGTTTTTGTGCGGACGGAGCCTCGAAGCCATCCATTTGGAGGCGTTCGATTTTCTGTCCGATAAATCGTTCGATGGCGGAAAGCTTGCTCAGTTCTTCGCCCGTGACCAGCGTAAAAGCATCGCCTGTGAGGCTGGCCCGGCCGGTGCGGCCGATACGGTGGACATAATCCTCCGGATGTTGAGGCACATCGTAATTGATGACGTGGCTGACCCCGGCAACGTCAATGCCGCGAGCGGCAATGTCTGTGGCGACCATGACTTCGTATTTCCCGGACCGGAAGCCATTGAGAGCCTCGATGCGTTGGTTCTGGGAACGGTTCGCATGAAGCACCGCAACTGCGTGGTTCTGGCCGCGGAGTTTCTTGGCGATCTTGTCCGCGCCATGCTTGGTTCGCGAAAAAACAATCGCACTCTGATAATCGGTCGCCTCGAGCAGCGCGACGAGAAGGTCGAATTTTCGGCTCTGGTCAACAATGTAAACCCCGTGCTTCACCGACGACGTCACACTTCGGGCGGCGCCGATTTCGATCCGCACCGGATCGCGGAGCGCAAACGACGCCAGCTCGACGATCTCGGGCGGCAGAGTTGCTGAGAAAAAGAGCGTCTGCCGTTTTGCCGGACATTTTGCGATGATCCGTCGCATGGGGGGTAGGAATCCGACGTCCAGCATGCGGTCCACCTCGTCGAGCACCAGAATCTCGATGCCACGAAGGTCCACCGTGCCCTGTTGCAAATGATCTTCGAGTCGCCCGGGCGTGGCCACGATGATGTCGACGCCATCGCGGAGCGCATTGCGCTGGGCACCGTAGCCGACCCCTCCAAAAATCGAAGCCACCCGCAGGTCCGTAAACCGCGCAAAGTCGCGAATCGCCGTCTCGACCTGCATCGCCAACTCCCGGGTGGGCTCGAGAATGAGACACCGCGTTTTTCCATGCGAGGCCAAGTGCTGCAGCACCGGAAGAGCAAACGCAGCTGTTTTTCCCGTTCCCGTCTGCGCCGAGGCGATCAGGTCCTTGCCCTCCAATGCGGGCGGAATCGCCCGAAGTTGAATCGGAGTCGGGTCTCCGTAGCCCATTGCCTGGACGCCTTGCAAAAGTGGCTTGGTCAGTCCAAGCGAAGAAAATGGCATAATCAGCCGGGAACGTGGGGGCGAACACTCCACTTGTCAACCGATGTTTAACGGGGCTCTACCCGGCGATCTTCTGAACAATCAAAAACACATGCATCTCGGGAAATTGATCATACTCCAGATGCCGACGGACACAGCCGAGGTTTCGATGATTCTGAGGATCTCCGGGAGGCCCGGCGTGGCATGATACATCGGCACCCCCATGTGCGAGTCCCGCGTCTCGCGGGGACTGTCCAATCCACCGGTCGTGAAGATCAGCACAGGTTCATCCGCAAAAAGTGTGCTTAGCCTTATGAAGATTCAGGATTCTCAGGGAAAGAAACTCGAAGTCACGAAGGCCGTAATGCATGCGCTGCATGGCACGGATTTTGTTGTTGATGCCTCCATGTTTTCCGTTGGAGATCGCATAGACCCGGCCGTTGAGAATGGCACTGCGAAATCCACGCAACGTTTTCTCCAAGGAGGCCAGCAGCGCGCCAGGCAGGTTCTTGATCACGGCGACGGCGCAGGCAGCCCGCCCCAAACCCGTCAGGTTGGCCAAGTCCGTCATGCTCATGATTCGGAAGAGTCCTGTGACGAAACGAGCGAGTCCCAAGGTGTAGGAGCACCCTCGCGGGGCAAAAGGGGGAGGAGTCGAAAAACTCCCCGCATTCCCGGCACTGGCATCGGGGCACATGGACCACAAACGCCATGGTTTTCAACCCCACGGGCACCCCCGAATCCGGCGCTCCCGCGTGCCGTGCAACGCGATGTGGTCTGCCCCGCATTTTGGACGCCGGATCGCATCCTTCCGGGCTTTGAGATGAACTTCGGCCCCACCCCTGACATCCTTCGTGCTTTGGTATTCCCAACCGTCTCCGACCCCAAAAAACCGCTTCAAAAAAGGGCTTTCCATCCATCAGCATCTACCTTGTTTCCCCTCTGTAAGCACACTTTTTGCGGAAGAGCCGGAAAGCCTGGCCTTTTCCATACCCATCAATGGAACAACCTACAAAGCCATTGTCCACATCGAGAAAAGACAAGTCGAACAGACCGGTTCAGTTAATCTGCATCCTCCGCCGTTTTGGCAAAGCGTTGCACGTCACCGATTGAACTGACCAGCCCGTAGATGGTGATCAGGTTGAGACCGGCCATTCTCCGCAGCCGGGGTTGGAGGATGGGCCTTTCGCGCCTGCTGTGAGGACTCAGCGGGTTTTTACGATTCGGTCCCCAAATGCTGGAGCGCATTGCGCAGGGGCTCGGGGGACACACGGATGAGGCCGTCAAATGGCTGGTTGAGCTCCAGAACGAGGAACACCGCTCCGGAGACGGCACAGGCTCCGACACCCAGCACGATCAGGGCGGTGAGATTTCGTGGCGCGAAGAGGCCGAAGCTGACGAAGAGTAGAAACAGCCAGAAAACAAGAATCAGCAACAACGGCGTGGGAAGCTGGTTGTGAATCTCCTCGACCAAGAGCCAGTGGTTTTGTCCGAGGTCCGAGGTGATTTGCTGGGCTTGGTTCAAGGCGACTTGCTGGACGGGGCTGCGCGGGGTGAGGGTGGAGAGGGCGTCTTGGATCAGGCCGATGCCATTGGTGCCCTCGAACGCAGCCAGCGCAGGGCGGGCACCTCGCTCTTCCGGCCAGATATTGATGAGACCTGTCCGGATGACCTCTTTTAACTGAAGGCGTACGGGTGCTGTCTCGGAGCCGTAGCGGAGGAGTGTTTGATCGAGATAAATGATTTTGGCACTGCCTTGAAGAATTCCGGAGTTGATGGTGTCGAACGAGCCCTTGGCCGAGCTCACCAGCAGTCCGAGAACGAGCGCGGTGAGGGTGCCGATCATGCCCGCGCTGAGTTTCACAAGATCCTGCATTTCCTTGCTGAGGTGGTGGCTTGGGAGACAGCGTTGCAAGGCGAGCCCGACCAAACCGCCGACAAAAATCAGCGCGGCGCTGAAAAATCCCAGAATGTAAGGACTCATGAGCGCAAGTTAGAAGAAGTCTCCGGCTGCGACAGGAAAAAATCGCCCGGTCACGCGGTTATCGGGCGGCGTTATTTCACTTCCGAGACGGCGGGTACTTTCCAAGTGCCGTCGATGATTGAGGGATCGGTCTCGTTCGGCCAGTAGAGACGGAGCATAAGGATGAACTGATCGGGCGGCGCGGGCAACCAGTTCG
>CAZEYT010000105.1:0-8088 GCA_964516295.1 uncultured Chthoniobacterales bacterium
GCCGACTGCGAACTTCCAACATGTCCGAATCCCTCAACCTGTGCATCAAACGCAGGACCCGCGTTGCCTCCCTCTTCCCAAACGAAGCCTCTCTCCTCCGCCTCGTCACCTCCATCCTCATCGAAACCTCCGAAGAATGGGAAACCGGCCGCGCCTACCTCCCTCTCCCTTCAAACCCTTAACCCAACAACCCACACTCAATAAAACGCCACTCCACCCCTCATCACCCGACCACTTTTACAGAAATCTTGTTGCTTAGCCCGTCGCCCCGGCGGCAAGGCGAACCCGCCTGGCAGACTACTCCACGGATAACCCAAAAGACTTCCTCCCTTTTCATACTTGATCAATCCCGCCCGGCAGGGATTCAGGTGGAGGTAGTCCCAGAGCGTCGTGTAGTAGGACACCGTTCCGCAATCCACCAACACCGACTTGTAGCGATCTCCAAAAAGCCGTCCCCACTGACGATGCCGCGTATTAAATCGCCGGGTCACCGTGTTCTGAAACCACTTCATGCCTTCCACGAGGTTCGGCTCCGGCGTCTCGAAGAACAGATGGTAGTGATTGGTCATCAGCACCCACGCATGCACCCGCCATCCCGTCTTTTCGCAAACCTCCGACAGACACTGCAAAAAGAACCGCCGGTCGTCGTCGTCCACAAAGATCGCCTGCCGCCGATTCCCCCGCGCCATAACATGGTAACCCGCTCCTGCGAACTCAATCCGGATACTGCGCGCCATCTCCTCCTTCTATCCACGACAGCCGACGACATCCAGCAAAAGATGAAAGAATATGCACACTGACCCCCAGTGTCCGGGCCCTGACCCCCAGTGTCCGGGCTCTACGATGTGGTCATTTGCGGCATTGAGATCACGCCCGAAAAAGCCGGGCAGGTTCTTTTCAGCAAGCCGTATTACACGACGTTCGAGCAGTTGGTCGTGAAACACGGCACTCCGGCTATCAACAGTCTGGAGGAACTTCGCGGCCGGAGTATCGGGACGCTCGACCAGACCGCCGCCCTTGCCATGCTCGACGCGACGCCGGGGGTCGACGTGCGAACGTATGACGAGGAAATGAATGCCTACGCGGATGTGGCGGGCGGTCGCATTTTCGGCGTCCTTCTCGACTACCCGATCGCGAAATACTACGCCGGACCGAATCCCAATCTGGAATTTACCGGGCCTCCGTTCGGACAGGTCGTTTATGGCATCGCGATGGCCGAGGGCAACACGGCGCTTCGGGCGGAAATCAATGCCGCGCTGGATGCCATCGTGGCCAGTGGCGAGTTGCGCGAAGTCCTTTCGCGCTGGGGACTTTGGACGCCGACGATGGCGCATACACTCGGACAGCCCGAGGAACCGTCCGTGCCGGATACGGAGTACAAGGAGTTTCTCGCATCGCATGCCGTCAGGGTCGGTATTTTTGAGCGCCTTGTCGGCTATTTCACCTTCTGGCCGCTGATTCTTAAAGGGGCGCTGCTCACGCTGCAGGTCTCGATCCTTGGCATGGCGCTGGCAATCACCGTGGGCTTCACGCTTGCCATCCTCCGCGTTTATGGACCCCTGCCGCTGCAGTTGGCCGCCACGTGCTACATCGAGATCATTCGCGGTACGCCGCTGCTCATCCAATTGCTCATCATTTTCTACGGACTCCCCAATATCGGGATCAGCATGACGCCCTTTCTGGCCGGTGTGCTCGGCCTCGGGCTCAACTACGGCGCGTACGAGGCCGAGAACTACCGCGCCGGGCTGCTTGCGATTCCCAAGGGTCAGATGGAAGCCGCGCGGGCGCTGGGCATGACGCATCTCCAGGGCCTGCGATACATCGTGATTCCCCAATCGTTCCGGCTCGTGCTTCCTCCCGTGACGAATGATTTCATCTCGCTGCTCAAGGATTCCTCGCTGGTCTCGATGGTGACGCTCCTTGACCTTACGGGTGTTTACAACCGCATCGCCGCGCAGAGCTTCGACTACTTCGGCACCGGCCTTCTCATTGCTGCGGTTTATCTGCTGATCGGACTGCCCTTCGTGCGTCTCGCGCGATGGACCGAGGAACGTCTCGCCGTGGATCAGCGGCGTCCCTCGCAGCGGCCGGGGCTGTTGTCGAAAAACGGACTCGCCCGCGTGCTGCCTCCGATGGGCGACCGGTCAAAGTCCCGGCGCGGCAACGGCTGACCGAGGGTCTGATCCCTATCCCGACTGCGGACGGAGCCCGGGGGGGTGCGGGATCAGTCGATCCCGAGGGCGACGGCCGTGCCTTGGAGAACGGCGGCGATGCGGACGGAGTCGTTGATGCCAGCTTCGGAGATACCGTGCTGGAGGAGTGTGGCCTCGTGGGCTTGGATGCACATTCCGCACCCTGCGAGGGTGGCACAGGCCATCGACATGAGCTCGAAAGTCGTCTTGTCCGTTTTCGGCTGGCTCATGCGCACCATGCGTAGCCGGGCTGGAATGGTGCCATACACGTCTTTTTCCACCAAGTGGCGGAAGCGGTAAAATACCGTGTTCATGCCCATGATCGAGGCCGATGCGCGGGCGTCGTCGATGAGTTCCTCGGTCGCACCATTTTCGCGAGCTTCGGCGAGGATGGCCTCGGTGAGGTCCGGCCGGCCGATAAAATACGCGGCGGCGGTAGCGATACCCCAGACCTGCGGGGCGGTGAGGTTTTCCGGTCGGAGGACCGACTGGAGGTTGAGTTTCAGATCCTTGGCGGCTTCGGGAAGCTTTTCCCGGATGAGATCAAGTGCTGGCATGGCGGAAGAGAAAAGTGGGCGCGGACGAGAGCGTTGATGAGCTCCCCCGCGCCCGGATTTGTGTCGGGATCAGACCTTGAGGGTTTCCTCGCCCTTTTTCCAATTGCAGGGGCAGAGTTCGTCGGACTGGACGCCATCGATGACGCGCAGAGCCTCTTCGACACTGCGACCGACCGAGAGGTTGTTCACGTTCACCCACTGGATGATTCCATGCTGATCCACGAGGAAACTGGCCCGAAGGCAGACATTTTCCGCGGGATCCAGGATGCCGAGATCGCCGGCGAGCTTCTGCGCGGCGATGAGCGGATAGGGAAGCGTCTTCAGGTCCTTGTGCGATTGACGCCACGCGAGGTGCGAAAACTCGTTGTCGGTCGAGCCGCCGATGAGCTGCACGTCGCGGTCGAGGAAGTCTGCATTCCGCTTTCCGAACTCAACGAGTTCGGTGGGACAGACGAAGGTGAAGTCCTTCGGGTAGAAGAGGAAGAATTTCCATTTGCCCTCGAAGGACGCATTGGAGATTTCGGTGATGTCGTCGCTGGTGAGACCGTTGCAGGCCTTGCAGCGGAATTCCGGGAATGTGTTTCCGACCGTGAGCATAGTGATGGCAGTTTTTTGGGTTTCTTGCAGCCCCGGGGAGAATCGTCGGGAGGGCGGTGGCCAATTCCGACGCGTTGAAAATGGAGGAAATCCAAGATAGTTGAAATACTTGTTTCCTATTTGTATGATCGTTATCAACTATGGAACTCCACCAACTCCGCTATGTTTTGGGGGTGGCCCGAACGGGAAACTTCACGCGGGCGGCGGAGCAGTGCCATGTGGCGCAGCCGTCGCTGAGCCAGCAGATCCAAAAACTGGAGGAAGAGCTTGGAGGCAGGCTGTTTGAGCGGCGGCGGGACCGGACGCGGTTGACCTTTGCCGGGGAACGTTTTGTCGAACGCGCCGCGCGGATTTTGGATGAAATCGCCGAAGCCGGGCGGGAGGCGCAGGAAAGCCACGGTGTGATCCGCGGCCGCGTGGTGGTGGGCGCGATTCCGACGATTGCGCCGTATTTGCTGCCGCGCGTGATTGCTGCATTTCGGGCGCGGCACCCGGGGGTGGCTGTCGTCCTGCGTGAGGAGACGACTGCGGAGCTGGTGAAGTTGGTTGCGGATTATGAAGTGGATTTCGCGATCGCGAGCGAGCCGCTCGGTTCGCCGATGATGCGAGTGCAGCCCCTTTTCACCGAGGAACTTTTGCTTGCCATCCCGCACGGCCATGCGTTGGCAAAGCGTCCCACACCAACCGTTCGGGATCTGGAAAACGAGGCGTTCTTGTTGTTGAAAGACGACCATTGCCTGAGCGGGCAGGTTCTGGATTTTTGCAGCCGGCGGAATCTCACCCCGTTGCTCGGATCGCGCACGGTTCAACTGGAGACGATCCAATCTCTGGTCCGATCCGGGCTCGGAATTTCGCTGGTGCCGGTGATGGCGAAGCGAACCGGGCGGGAGGCACCGCTTTATCGGTCGCTCGCAAAGCCCGTTCCGCGAAGAGCGATCGTGGCTTTTCATCATCGGGAGCGTCCGCCGGAGCGGGCGGCGGCGGAGTTTTGGAAGGTAACCCGCGAGTTGACCGTGCCCCCTGGGCGGACAACTGTGCGGCGTCCCTGATTTTCCACGTGGCAGGCGGGTGGGATCCGGGTAGGTTGCGCGGGATGTGTCGAGGGTGGCCTTGGTTGCTGGCGTTGTTGAGCGGGCTTTTGCTCACGCTCTGCTATGCGCCGTTTGGATTTGGAGATTTGGTGTGGGTGGCGCTCACGCCGCTGGTCGTGGGGGTCTGGCTGTCCGAGCCCGCACCGCGGAGAAACGGGCTCCGGTTGTTCGGCCTCGGGTTCGTGTGTGGTGTCGGGTATTTCGGCGGGTCGCTTTCGTGGCTGTCGACGCTGACGATCCCGGGCTGGATTTTGCTTTCGCTCTACGTGGCGGTCTACCCCGCGGTGTGGACGGTTTTTTTGGGAACGGTCGCGCGGCCGGTTGGCGACGATGCGAAAGGCCGTCCGGTCTGGCTGAGCTCGTTGCACAATCTGCGCGTGTGCGCGCTGGGTGCGGCGGCCTGGGTGGCGCTTGAGTGGCTCCGGGGAATTGTGTTCACCGGCTTCGGCTGGAACGGCCTCGGCGTGGCGCTGAACAAAAACATCCCGCTCATTCAGATCACCGATCTCACGGGCGTCGGCGGCCTGTCGTTCCTTGTGGTGATGGCGAACCTGATGGCGGTGGCAACGGTGAAGCGGCTGAGGCTGGAGATCGGGCGCGGGGCGCGGCGGCCGCATTATGATTTTGCGATCACAGTGGCGTTGATCGTTCTGGCTTGGAGCTACGGGCTCCGCCAAATGTTTGCCCCGCCGCCGGAGTCGACCCCGCTGACCATCGCGGCCGTGCAGGCGAACGTGCCGCAGACCGTTCGGAATGATCCGGCCCAAGATACGGAGGTGATGGACCGTTATCGCAAGCATACCGAGACGGCGATCGCGATGGGGCCCGACCTCATCCTGTGGCCGGAATCGGCGACGCCGCGGCCGTTGTTCAACGACCAGCAAATGTGGGATTTTGTGAAGGGGCTCGCGACCTCGCATGCGGGGGATTTTTTGCTCGGGACCGTGCATTACAGCGAGGTGGGGGATTTCAATTCCGTCGTGCTCCTCACCGACGGCAGCCGGTCGGCTCAGATGCAGCACAAGATGCACTTGGTGCCCTTTGGCGAATACGTCCCGCTCCGGCAAGCGTTTCCGCTTTTCGCTTGGGTCGTGGGCGATCTGGTGCCGGATGATTTCGATCCCGGCCCCTATCCGGAAGTGCTCGAGATGAAAGCCCGCGCGATCCGTCTCGGACCGCTCGTTTGCTTCGAGGACACGCTGGGAAATCTGGCGCGCGAGTTCGTCCTGCGCGGCGCGCAGGTTTTTGCGGTGGTGACAAACGATGGGTGGTTTTTGGAATCCGCCGGCTCGCGCCAGCACCTGGAAAATGCGATTTTTCGCTGTGCGGAAAACAAAGTTCCGATGATCCGGGCGGCCAACACCGGCGTGACGGCGGTCATCGACCGGTTCGGGATCGTCCGGGAGGAATTGCGCGACGAAAGCGGCAGCACGTTCATCGAGGGCGTGTTGTTTTCGAAGGTGGACGTGCCGAATACGATCACGCCGACGTTTTACGCGCGGAACGGCGAGCTCTTCTCCTTTCTTTGCATCGCAGTGACGGCCCCTTGGGCGTTCATCGTCTTTCTCCGCTCACGACGCCGCAAAGATTCAGCTTGTCCGCAGCCGTCCGAAACGAAACCTTTGGAGCAATGAAAGCGCTCGTCACCGTCATGCCCAAACCGTCCGTCCTCGATCCGCAGGGAGCCGCCGCCGCTGAGGCGATGCGCCACCTCGGATTGGAAAACATCGGGCGCGTGCGCATCGGGAAGGTCATTGAAATCGAGCTGCCGGATGGCGCGGACGAGGCGCGTCTGCACGAAATCGCCCGCGATTTGCTCTCGAATCCGGTGATCGAAGATTACGCGCTTGAGGTGAAGTGAGACGGGGGCTCTGAATTTTTCCAAATGAAATTTGCCGTCCTCCGTTTCCCGGGCTCGAACTGCGATCAGGATTGTTTTCTGGCGATCAACCAACTGCCCGGAGCGACTGCCGACTATGTCTGGCACAAAGATTCGTCGTTGGCGGGCTTTGATGCCGTTGTGCTGCCAGGCGGGTTTTCTTATGGGGATTATTTGCGCTGCGGGGCGATTGCGCGCTTTTCGCCGGTGATGAAGGCGGTGAAGGATTTTGCGGCCGCGGGCGGACCGGTGATGGGAATATGCAATGGTTTCCAAATTCTATGCGAGAGCGGTCTTCTGCCGGGCGCGCTCGTGCGCAATCGCGACCTGCATTTTCTGTGCAAACATGTGAACCTTCGGGTCGAGGGCCCCGGGTCGCGATTCACCAACGCCGCGTGGACGGGTCAGATCCTGAACATCCCGATTGCCCACGGCGAGGGGTGTTACTTTGCGGACGATGAAACGCTGGCCCGCCTCGAGCGCAACGGCCAGGTCCTCCTGCGCTACTGCGACGCGCAGGGCCGCGCCGACGAGGCCGCCAACCCGAACGGCTCCTGCGCCAATATCGCCGGCATCCGCAACGAAGCCGGCAACGTCTTCGGCCTCATGCCCCACCCCGAACGTGCCTGCGACCCTCTCCTCGGCAGCACCGACGGAAAACTTCTCTTCGAAAGCCTTCTTGCGGGATGAATTTCACCACAGCGAGAACCACGAGCACCAAGGGGAAGGAAACCGAGTTGACCGCGAAGATTACTGGCGCGCCCATAACGGTGCATCGTGAACTCGGCCCCGGATTTTTAGATCGGCTCATGAAAAATCCCCGCCCGCGCACAGCGCTCCGGCTCAATTACAACGTCCCGCTCCTCAAAGGCGGTCTCGAACGCGTGTCCCTTTGACCTTCTCCCGTTCCTTTGTGCCCTCCGTGGCAAATCTTCTTCCTATGCCTGACATCACACCAGAAATCATCGCCAAGCACGGCATTACGCCGGAGGAATTTGAACGCATTCGGGAGATCCTGGGGCGGGATCCGAATTTCACCGAGCTCGGGGTTTTTTCGGTGATGTGGAGCGAGCATTGCTCATACAAAAACTCGAAGCTCGAGTTGAAAAAGTTTCCCACGACCGGGCCACGGGTCCTTGTGAAAGCCGGGGAGGAAAATGCCGGGGTCATCGATATCGGCGACGGCTGGGCGATTGCCTTCAAAATGGAGAGCCACAACCACCCGAGTGCCGTGGAGCCGTTCCAAGGTGCGGCGACCGGCGTTGGCGGGATTATCCGCGATATCTTCACGATGGGCGCACGGCCGGTCTTCTCGATGAACTCGCTTCGGTTCGGTGACATCCGCGGCGAGACCCCGGAAGCGCGCACCAACCGGCGGCTTTTTGCCGGCGTGGTCTCGGGCATTTCGCATTACGGAAATTGCATCGGCATTCCGACCATCGGCGGCGAGGTGTATTTCGACGACAGCTATGCGGGAAATCCGCTCGTGAACGTCTTCTGTCTGGGCGTTCTCCGCCACGAGCAGATCGCCCGCGGAGCCGCGCAGGGACTGGGCAATCCGGTCTTTTATGTCGGGGCCGAGACCGGTCGCGACGGTCTGGCCGGAGCCGCTTTTGCCTCACGCGAACTTACCGAAGAATCCAAGGAAGACCGGCCGGCCGTTCAGGTGGGCGATCCCTTCCGGGAAAAACTTCTTCTCGAAGCCTGCCTCGAATTGCTCGCCAGCGGCTGCGTCGCCGGCATTCAGGACATGGGCGCGGCCGGCCTCACCT
>CAZEYT010000106.1:0-7845 GCA_964516295.1 uncultured Chthoniobacterales bacterium
TGCCGTAATTTCCACAGGCCGCGCAGAGACGGCGCGCGAACTCCACGGCGGGACCGGCCACGCTGAAACTGCCGAGGCGGGCTCCTCCGTAGGCGGCGGCGATCATTTCGCCGGAATTGATGCCGATGCGAAAATCAAGCCGTCGCTGCCAGGTGGCGTCACATTCTTTGTTGAGCTCGTCGAGGCGGACGGCGAGATCCAGCGCGGCGCGGCAGGCCCGGGCGGCATGGCGAGGATCGGCAATGGGTGCTCCGAAGACCACGCGAATGCTCTCTCCGCCGCATTCGTCCAAATAGCCGCCGACCTCGACAAGGTAGTCGGACGCGGTCCGGAGGTAGAGATTTGTCATGGCTGCATAATCCTCCGGCGTGAGGAGATCCATGAGCTCGGTGTGATTGTTGACGGAGACGACGAGGACGGTTCCTTCTTGAAGCGTGCCCGGGAAGTTCAGTGGAACGTTCGAATTAACCAATTGGCCGAAGGCCCCCCGGGAAAGCCGCTGGCCGAAAAGCCGTTCCATGACCTTTTTCCGGGCGCCGCTGTCGGTGCGGCCATATCCGAGACCGATGAAAAAGCTCGTGAGCACGGCAAAGATCGACGGAAACGGCGAGAAAAAGACATTGTAGAGCGCGAGCACCATCGAGCCGGTGAGGAGGAGAATGACCGTGCCCACCGCCACGACGGCCTTCAGCACAGGCCGGGTGATGTCCACACTCGTCCACGCCAGAGCGAAGGAAAAGAGGACGATCAAAACCACCTGCGCGAGCTGCGGGACGATGAGGGGATTTTTGAGATTGTAATACTGGCGCAGCAGACTGTCCGGCGTATTAACGATCCATCCGGCCGCAAAGAGGATGAGTCCGATGACTGACCCGATGGTGCCGATGAGGATGGTGGCTTTCAGATATCGCATTGAGAAAATCGGTCGGGAAATGGTTGTGTAGCAGAGTTGTGGTTCCGGGCGCGGGATGCAAGCCGCGACTTAGGGCATCGGCGGAGTCGGGGAGTCGGAAGGGGTCTTTTCGCTGCGGTAGGAGGCGACAACCCACTGGCTGAGCACGCGATCCGGGGCATCAACGGCCTCGGCCGGGATGAGAAATTCCGTCCGACCGCTGTTGCGCCGGATGAGTCCGAGCCCGAACTGGTAGTCCTTGAAAAGGATCTTGCAAAGGTCACGGACAGGGAGCCGGCGGGTGGCGGCGGTTTCCTGGAGGCGGCTAATGGCGTCTTCTTCGAAACGAACGGTAAAGCCATGTTGCTCGCCGAAACGGGCGGCGAATTGCTCGATGACGAGCCGGTGGGATTTCCGCTCCTCGACCTCCCCATCGCGCAGGAGTCGGGCGAGGGCGGCGGCGGGCTCTTGGAGCACTTCGAGTGAAATCTCGAACGTTTTCACCCCGGAGCCGGGGAGTTCGAATTTGAAGTCGCGGAGGAGCCGTTCGCAAACGGTGAGAAGTCCCCTCGCCCCGGTTTTTTCCTCGGAGGCACGGCGCGCGATCTCGCGGAGGGCATCGTCGGTGAAAACGGCCTGGATGCCGTAGGCGCGGAACGCGCGCTCATACTGGCGGATGAGACTGCCTTCGGAGCGTTTCAGGATTTCGTAGAGATCGTCTTCCGCGAGCGGGTCGCAGACGACCCGCACCGGGAGACGGCCGATGAATTCGGGTTCAAAGCCGTAGTCCACAAAATCCCGGGTCCCGGCTTCGCGGAGGAGCTGGCTGGCGTCGGAAACGATAGCGGCAGGGGCGGCCCCGAAACCGATCTGTGACTGGCGGATGCGGCGCGCGACCCGGTCGGCGAGCTTGTCAAAGGCTCCGGAGACGATGAAGAGGATGTGGCGTGTATTGATGGACTCGCGGGCGACTTTTCCTTTTCGCTGAAACTCCATCGCCGCTTGGATCTGACCTTGGAGATCGTTTTGACTCCGGAGAGGGACCTCGGTCTCTTCCATGAGCTTGAGAAGGGTGGTCTGAACCCCGCGACCGCTGACATCGCGGCCGGTCGCCTCGGTGGCGGAGGCGATTTTGTCGATCTCGTCGATGTAAACGATCCCGTATTGCGCGAGGCCCGCATCGCCATCGGCTCTCTGAACGAGTTCGCGAACGAGATCTTCGACATCGCCTCCGACGTAGCCGGTTTCGGAAAACTTGGTTGCATCCGCCTTGACAAATGGGACTCCGATGAGTTCGGCGACGTGCTTGACGAGGTAGGTTTTTCCGACGCCGGTTGGGCCGACCAAGATGACATTTTGCTTCGCGTATTCGAGAGCCGGGGCGTCGGCTTCGCGTTCCATGGCTTCGCGGGAGTGATTGTAGTGGTCGCAAACGGCAATCCCGAGAACCTTTTTGGCCTCATCCTGGCGGATTACAAAGCGGTCGAGGTGTTTTTTGATATCGCGGGGTTGGAGGTGGAAATCCCGAATGGGGTTGGTCGCCGGTTCGGGCGAAGGGGCCGGATCGGAAGTCACGGGTTCCGTGGCAGCCGGCGTCGCGCCAAGGACCCCGCTCCGGAGAAACTCTTGGACACGTTGCTGAAGCTGCTCGGGCGTTGGAAATCCAGGGTCGCTCATAAGGAAAAGGATTCGTTGATCCAGGGTGGCTTCGCAAGCGGACAGGGGACGGACGGTGTGATCAGGGCTTCGGGGGCGAGGACAGATCCTTGGCGATCTCGTCCAGACGCACGGCGATTTTCGTTCCGGTCTGGATGCTGCCGCGGGCCGTCTCGACTCGGGCGAGGAGGGCCTTGCGCGCCTCGGGGGTGGCGGCCTGCGGGAGGGCGGCTTCGATCGGTTTCAGCAATTTGAAATCCGCGACATAGCGCTCGGCGAGCGGTTTATACTCGTCGACCCATTCCTGCGCCGGTTTTGAGCGGACAAAGTTCTGGAGAAGATCCCCGGCATCTTCAAAGGCCCCTTTCGCCTCCCAGTTCCAAATCCCGAAAAGCAAGAGGGCAAACGCATCTTCCCGCGAGTCGTAGAGCGAGCGCGTCGAGCCGGCGATCACCTTGCCTTGGGAGACCACGCGAGCAGACTCCACAAAAAAGTTCGCGAGCGCGAGATCGTCGGACTCGGTCGAGTAAAGGTCCTTGATTGTGCGCAGGGACGCAACGGCGCGGTCCGGATTTCCCGCGAGGATGTCGGCGAGGGCTCCGTTGAGAATCGCCCAGTTTTTCTGCGGTTGCGGCGTGGCTGCATTGGTGACCAGCGCCGAGAATTCCTGCGCGGCCCCGTCGACATCGCCACCGGCGAGCGTCCCGACCGCGGCAACCAAGAGGCTCTGCGCTTCCTCCGCGCTCATGCCACTTTTTTCGGACGTGACCACCGCAAAACTGCCGGGGAAAATTTTGTCCCGCATGAGGTAAATCCCCACGCCGGCCAGAATCACGAAAACGAGCAGCCCCAGCGAAAGAAACGCCGAGACCTTGCGCGTCTCGGCCGTTTCCAAAACCACCCGCTGCTTCGGCTGGATCGGCTTGCGCGTGCGCTCGAGGAGTTTTTCCCGGGCGTAGGCGAGGTGACTCGTCAGTTCCTGATAAGAACCATAGCGGTCGTCCGGGTGCTTCGCCATCATCCGATTGATCACATACGCCGTCTCGCTCGAGACCTCCGGGGCAAACGATTGCAGGCTCACCTGTTGGCTTTTGAGCTGCTTGAGGGCCACCATGGAGGCGGATTCCGCCTCATAGGGCGGTCGCCCGGCGACGGCGTGGAAAAGCGTGCCCCCGAGACTGTAAATGTCGCTCCGATAATCCTCCGGCTGGTTGTCGAGCTTCTCGGGCGCGATGTAGTAGGGTGTTCCCCAGATTTCTCCACGCACCTGCGCCTCCTCGTCCATGACGATGGCCAGACCGAAATCCACCAGCTTGGTCGTGTGAGCGTCCGCAAAAAGAATGTTGCCCGGCTTGATGTCCCGATGGATGAGGCCTTTTTCCAAGGCAGCCTCGAGCCCCATCGAAATCTGCATGCCCACTTCCAGCACTTGGGCTTCGGGAAGCCGTCTTTGAATGGCCATCAATTGATCGAGCGAGCCCTTCTCGACCATTTCCATCGCGATGTAAAATTGTCCGTGATCCTGCCCGAAATCGAAAACCTTCACCACATGCGGGTGGTTGATCGAAGCGGTCATTCGGGCTTCAATGGCCAGCTTTTCCCGCTCCTCCGCATTCGCGCTGCATTCTTTTTTGAGGATCTTGAGAGCGACGTAACGGTTCAGCTGGGTATCAATCGCCTTGAAAACCGAGCCCATGCCCCCCTCGCCCAAGTGACCGACAATCGTGAAATGATTCACCTGCTGGCGGACGCGCATGGCCTGACCGCACCCCGGGCAGTTCACCTCCGTATATGGAACAATGTCGCTGACATCCATTACCGCGCCGCAGGCCGGACAGGGCTCGAGGAGACGCTCCGACAGCACTTCTTCCAACGGGGGCGTCTCTTCGGGTTGTTCCGTCATAGGGCGATTGGGGAAACGAAAGGTTTACCGGCGCGGTGAGCCCGATAATCTAACCTCTGATGTTCTGTTGTTACCGCATTGACCGTCCCGCCGCAACGCAAAAGGCCTTCGCATTCCTGAGATGAACCGCTTCGACGTGGAACCAGGGATGCCAGCTGTCCGGCTCGACGTTTTTCTGCAAGGTCGGATGCCGGAGTTCTCGCGCTCGCGCCTCCAGGATCGCATTCGCTCGGGGCACATTCGCGTGAACGATTCCCCGGCGAGGCCGGCGCTGGTGCTCAAGCCGGGGGACCGCATCGAGATCGACGAACTCGAAGCCGTCGCCCCGTCGGAGGTCGCTGCCGAGGACATTCCCCTCAGTCTGCTTTATGAGGACGAGCACCTCCTCGTGCTCAACAAGCCCGCCGGATTCGTCGTGCATCCGGGAGCCGGAAACGTGGCCGGCACTGTCGTCAATGCTCTGCTCCACCACTGTGCGGGCCTCTCCTCGATCGGCGGCGTGGAGCGCCCGGGCATCGTGCACCGTCTCGACAAAGAGACAAGCGGCTGTCTCGTGGTTGCCAAAAACGATGTCACCCACCGCTCTCTCTCCGCACAGTTCGCCGACCGAGAAGTCGAGAAAGTCTATCTTGCCTTGGTCCAAGGTCGACTCCGCCACCCGCACGGAGAGATCACAGCGGCCATCGGTCGCCATCCGGTCCACCGTCAAAAGATGGCCGTCTCGGATCGCGGCCGCGAAGCCCTCACCAAGTATCGGCTCCTCGCCAGCGACGCCACCGAGTCGCTCGTTGAATGTCGGCCAAAAACCGGACGCACCCACCAGATCCGCGTCCACCTGAAACACCTCGGCCACCCGGTAATCGGCGATCCGGTTTACGGGCGACGCGGCTCGCACGAACGCCACATGCTCCACGCTTGGCAACTCACGTTTCTCCACCCGGCCCGCAAAAAACGGATGACCTTCGTCTCACCCCTCGCCCCGGAGTTTCCCGCCTGGGCACGGGAGGCCGTCCCGACAGCGTAATCCTACCCGTTCTCGCCGGTCCGCTCCCCGGAAAGGTGGTCACGGAAAGCCTCTTCAAACTTCAGCGGATCCAGCACCTTGATCGTCCGCCCCTTCACGCTGATCAACCCGGACGTCCGCAGTTTCGCGAGCGTCCGGGACAGCGTCTCCTGCCGCGTACCCAATTCACCGGAGAGCATCGTTTTGGTCATCCCAATCGCCACCTCGGCCGGAGCATGCCCGAGCGGCTTCGGACACCGGCGAAGGATCCAGTTCATCAGCCGGGTCTCAGCATCTTTCAACGTCACGCCCTCCAGCGACGAAATGAGACCGCGCATGTGCTGGCTCATGGATGCGAGAATCCGAAGCGCAATATCCGCCCGCTGCCGAATCACCTGCAAAAACTCCCACTTCGGCACGAGAATAACCTCGCTCTCCGCGACGGACCGCGCATCGGTCAGATACCCCCCATCCGAAACAAGCGCATTCTCCGCAAAGGATTCACCGGGCCGGAAGAGGTGGATCACCTGCTCGCGACCATCCGCCGCCACCCGGTGAACATTGATGATTCCGCGCCGCACAATATAAAACCCATGCGCCGTCTCACGCTGGCGGAACAAATACTCCCCGCGTGCGAAATTCTTCAAAATCGAAAACTCGGCAATCATCGCCAGATCATCATCCGGCAAACCGGCAAAAACCGGCGTTTTCCTCAGCGAAAAAACAACAGCCGCATTTCGCAGAGTTTCATGTGGTCCGGGCATAAACCCGCAGTATCGCCGGGATACCCAAAAAAAATCAAGCCACCGGAACCCTTCGGCGTGAATTCCTCCGCCGAAGGGGCTTGACACCGGGGCGTTTCTTGGGATTCTTCCCAACCGCGCAAAAAACTCTCTGCCGTCGGTCCCGGGGTGGTCGTCTTCGACGCATCACCGCCAGCGCCCGGGGAAACCCGGCAGAATCCACGAAAGTAAATCATCATGCCAGTACGTCTCGGTCGGTTTGAAATGCCGAAGTCGCTCGTCAAAGACGAGTCCACCGCCACGGAAACCTACGCCAAATTTGTGGCCGAGCCCTTCGACGCGGGCTACGGACACACCATCGGCAACTCGCTTCGCCGCGTGCTTCTCAGCTCCCTCGAGGGAGCCGCGATCACCTCGGTGAAAATCGAAGGCGCCCCGCACGAATTCACCAGCCTCCCCGGCGTGGTTGAAGACGTGGTCGACATCATCCTCAATCTCAAAAAGATCAAGTTCAAGGCCCACGATCACGAGGTCCGGAACCTGAAGCTCTCCATCAACAAAGAGGGGGCCGTCACCGCCGGTGACATCGAGAGCACCCAGCAGTGCGAAGTACTCAATCCCGAACAACTCATCTGCACCCTCGACAAAAAGCAGAAATTCGACGCCGAATTCGAGATCAAGGTCGGTCGCGGCTTCGCCACCGGCGATGAAAATAAGAACTCGGACCAGCCGATCGGCGTCATCGCCATCGATTCGATCTTCTCACCAGTCACCCGTGTCAAATACGCCGTCGAGAACACCCGCGTCGGCCAGCGCACCGACTATGACAAGCTGATCCTGGAAATCTGGACCGACGGACGCATCACTCCCGACGAGGCCCTGCTCCAATCCTCGGCCATTCTCCGCCACCACCTCGATGTCTTCGTTGGATACAACGACGACCAAGTCGAATTCGACGAGACCCCGCAGGAGGTCAGCCAGGAAAACACCCGGATGAAGAAGCTCCTGAACATGAGCGTCAACGAGATCGAACTCTCCGTCCGCGCCGCCAACTGCCTCAACAACGCGAACATCACCACCGTTGGTCAGCTCGCCATGAAGACCGAGGCGGAAATGCTCAAATACCGCAACTTCGGCAAGAAGTCGCTCAACGAAATCAAAGACAAACTCCAGCAACTCGGCCTCGGACTCGGCATGAAATTCGAATCCGGCTTGGTCGACGTCCCACAGGAGGCCAAGTAACACGCCATGCGCCACCGCAAGAAAACCGTCAAACTCGGCCGCACGACCGCCCACCGCGATGCTTTGCTCGCGAACCAAGTCTGCAGCCTGATCGAACACAGCCGCATCAAAACCACCCTCGCCAAGGCCAAGGCCGTCCGGCCCCTTGCCGAAAAAATGGTCACGCTGGGCAAGCGAGGTGACCTCCACGCCCGCCGCCTCGCCGCCGGGGCCCTCGGCCAGAAAGACGCCGTGAAGAAGCTCTTCGCCGAGATCGCCCCACGCGCCGCAGACCGCAAGGGAGGCTACACCCGCATCATCAAGCTCGGGCCGCGCCAGAGCGACTCCGCCCCGATGGCCTACATCGAATGGGTGGATTCCGCCATCGTCACCCCCGAACCCGAAGAGGCGTCCACGGAAAAGAAAG
>CAZEYT010000107.1:0-7762 GCA_964516295.1 uncultured Chthoniobacterales bacterium
CGAAGGAGTCTTTGGATGCAATCATGGTATGGTGGAAAAGCTGGCCGGTCGGATCTTCATCAACGGGGCAGGGGACAGGTCGCCGGGGAATCCCGGGGACGTCATTGGAAAATTTGCGGTGAACAGCTGGATGGTCATTGCTCCCTACGCCGGTTGGGCCGGATCAGGTTCCAAGGGTCGTCCGGTCGGCGGACCTCTCAGCCCTTGCGGGCTCCCCTGCATGTGGTGGGATGAATCGCGCGGGCGGGGACGAACGTCAATTCGGAAGTTCGAGGCGGACGCAATTTCCCGAAAGCCGGGCCTCCTCGACGGCGTCCACGACGCGCATGTAGGAGATGCCATCGCGGAAGGTCGGATGCGGGCGCGGGGCGTCCGGGTTTTCCACCGCGGAGATAAAGTCACGCTCGACCTGCCACGGCCGAAGGCTCGAGGGTGGGGGCACCAGGACGTCGCGGACGGAGCCGGTGGTGCGGACGATTTCGTTGGATAAGAAATCGAAAACGACGGACCCGCCTTCGTAGTCCACGGTGAGCCGTTCCGTGGCGGGACCGTCGTGGATGTTGCTGAAGTCGAGGCGAGCCGGGATCCCGCTGGCAAAATCAGCCGTGACGGAGAGTTCCTCCGGGATGGTGACTTTGTATCCCGCACGAACGGGCGTTCGAATCCGGCCGGTGGCCCGAACCTCCCGAATGTCGCCAAACCACCGCTGGAGGACTTCGGTGTAAATGCCCAGAGTCATGACGTTTTTTCCGCTGATCTCGCGCCGCTGCCGCCAGTGCGCCGGGGCAGTCGGGTCGAGGAACTGTCCGTTGAGACTCTCGAGATGCAGTTGACGCACCGGACCCGGAAGCCCGGCGAGCACGTCGCGGATGAAGGCGTCGGCCTCAAGCCCATAGGGCGGCGGACACAGCATCGTCACAAGGTCGGGGCGCCGTTCCGAGGCCTCAAACATCCGACGGGCCTCGCGGAGATCGCGGGCCATGCGGGCCTGACAAAAAACATGCTTTCCCGCGGCCAGGGCGGCGACGACGGTCGGCTCGTGCAGATCCGGGCGGGCACCGACCCAAATGATATCGAGATCCGGACGGGTGACGAGTTTTTGCCAATCGGCCACGACATCGGCCGAGATGTCGGCATCCATCAAAAATCGTGCCGCGCTGCACGTGGAGGAGTTTGAGACGGCGGCGATTCGCACACCGGGAATGTCCCGCAAACCCGGCCAATGCCGTTGGCGGACAATCGCCCCGGCTCCAATAAATCCGACGCGCAGAGGTTTATGCATGGCGACGATCGTTAGTGAGAGGCCCGGGCTCCGTCCATCGCGTAATAGGCCGCTCCGAGCAAGGCGGCTTGATCATTCAAAATCACCAGCACCGGCATCGATTCCATGAGCGAGGTAAGGCGTCCCTTGTCGGTGAATGCGTGGGTGAAGCCGACGCTTTGGATGTGGTTCAGGAGTTTCGTGGGGATGCCTCCCCCCAGATAAACGCCGCCTGTCGCCATGGTTTTGAGCGCCAGATTTCCGGCCTCGGCGCCGAGGCAGGCGATGAAAATCTCGATTGTTTTCACGCACATCGGGCACTCGCCGGTGTCGGCATATTTCGAGATCACGACATTCGGATCCCGCGTCTGCATTTCGGCGGCGACGGCGGGCAATTCGCGACCTCGCCCGGTGTCCCGGAGGAATTTGTAGATGTTCTCGATGCCCATTCCCGAGACCACCCGCTCCCCGCTCACGTGTCCGAATTGCTTTTGCAAATACTGAAGGAGGGCGACCTCGAGGTCATTGCGCGGTGCAAAATCCGTATGCCCGCCCTCGCAAGCCCACACGTGATGCCGCCGTCCGTCCCAATAAAGCCCCGCCTCCCCAAGCCCCGTGCCGGGGGAGACCACACAGCGATTGCCCGAGGCATCCGGAGCGCCCTTTTGAATTACGGCAAAATCCGGAGCCGTCAGGTGGGTGATTCCGTAGGCATTGGCTTCCAGATCATTCAACACGGCGACGTTCGGGATGCTGAACTCGTCGGAGACCTCTTCCGCATCCACGCCCCAAGACAAATTGGTCGGTTTGGCCCGCCCATTTCGGACGGGGCCGGGAACGCCAAAACAGGCTCCGATGAGCGTTCTCGACTCGCCATTCAAAAACTCGCGGACAATGGCATTCAGGCCGGGGAAATCCGTGCTCGGAAACCTTTGCGAACGAAGCAGACTGAGATTTTGACCGACCACGGCAAACGTGGCCAGATTGCATTTCGTGCCGCCGACATCGCCGGCGAGGATCACTGGACTGCTGGACATGGGCAGAGGGGGGGGAGGTGTCGGTCGGTCAGGGCGTATTGAGGGGGTAGTGGTGCCACGCGTGTCCGCTCTTCTCGAGCAGATGATCGGAAGCGGCCGGACCCCACGTGCCCGACGCGTAGTTCGGGAAGGAACGGGCCGGGAGCGCCTGCCAGACGTCGAGGATCGGCGTCACGATCCGCCAGGAGGCGTCCACGCTGTCATAGCGGTGGAACAGCGTCGTCTCGCCGATCATGCAATCGTAGAGGAGCGTCTCATAACCCGTCGCGGCGAGATTTTCTCCGAAGGTTTTGTAGGAGAAATCGAGGGGGACGTTGACGAGGTTGATGTTCGGGCCCGGACGCTTGGCGTGGATGTCCATCGTGATGCCTTCGTCGGGCTGAACGTGGAGGACGAGGCGGTTCGGCTTGACGTTGTCGGCGACATCACCGCCGAAGAGAAGGAGCGGAGCGCGGCGGAAGCCGATGACGACTTGCGTCGTATGGCACGCGAGGCGTTTGCCGGAGCGGATAAAAAAGGGAACCTCGGCCCAACGCCAGTTTTCGACGAAAAACTTCATCGCGACGAAGGTCTCGGTGTTGGATTGCGGGTTCACGTCGGGCTCGGAGCGGTAGGCGGGCACTTGCTTTCCGCCAATGATCCCCGGACCGTATTGGCCGCGCACGGTATCGGAAATGACATCCTCCGGGTTCATCGGTCGAATGGCTTCGAGGACCTTCACCTTTTCGTTCCGGACACTGTCGCCCGAGATCGAGCTCGGGGGCTCCATGGCGATAAGTGAAAGCACGGACAGAATGTGATTCTGCACCATGTCGCGGAGCACGCCCGAATGGTCGTAGTATCCGCCGCGCAGTTCGACGCCGAGTTCCTCCGCCACCGTGATCTGCACGTAGTCGATATACCGCCGGTTCCAGATCGGCTCATACACCGAATTGCCGAAGCGGAAGACCATGATGTTTTGAACGGTCTCTTTGCCGAGGTAATGGTCGATGCGGTAAATCTGCGACTCCTCAAGATGCTTGGAGAGGTTTTGATTCAACTCCCGCGCGCTGGCAAGATCGCGGCCGAAGGGCTTTTCGATAATGACCCGACGCCAAGCCCCGTCAGTCTGATTCGTGAGACCGGCCGCGCCGAGCTGCTCGACGACCTTGGCGAAAAACGTCGGCGAAATGGCGAGGTAGAAAAGCACGTTCCCGGGCAGATTCCACGCCTTGCGCGCTTCTTCAACGCGGGCGGAGAGTTTTTGAAACGTCGCGGGATCGTTGAAATCCCCTTGGAGATAATAGCTCCGGTTTCGAAAATCTTCCCACTCGGCGAGATCGACCGGTCGCGTGGCGAACTCATTGATGTCCTCGGTGATCTTCACCCGATAGCTCGTATCGTCTCCTTCGCTTACGGCCACGCCGATCACGGAAAAATTCTGCGGCAGCAGCCGAAGAACCTTCAAATTGTAGAGGGCGGGGAGGAGCTTTCGCTTGGTCAAATCTCCGGAGGCACCAAAAATCACAATCGTGCAGGCGTCCCCGGGACAGTCGTGGCCGGTGAGAGGTTGTTCGGGCATGGCTCATTAGTCGTAGACGGCCAAAGGCGGGCCGACAAGCTGTCAATCGTTGCGAGATTTCAGAATATGAAAACGAAATCATTGCAGCCTCCCGAACATTGCCTCTATTATTTTTTCTAATGCCTACCAAAGAGGATGACGAAACCGTCGCTCCCAGAGAATTCATCAAGGCCTATCGGGTCATGCTTCTCGCGCGGGTGCTCGAGGAGAAACTGGCCAGCCTGTATCGCGCGGGACTTATCAAGGGCGGTGTTTTTCTTGGCCGCGGCCAGGAGGCCCTGAGCGTCTCGGTGGGAATCCAACTCCGCAAAGGCGATATCTTTGCCCCGCTCATTCGCGACCAGGCCGGTCGCATGGCCTTCGGCGACACTGTCCTCGATACCCTGCGCACGTATCTCGGGTCGCAGCTCGGACCAATGCGCGGTCGCGATGGCAATATCCACCGCGGACGCCCGCGCGAAGGGTATTATGCCATGATCAGCCACCTCGGCGCGATGATCCCGGCCGTTTCGGGCGGTCTCCTCGCCCGGCGTCTCAAAGGCGAGTCGGGCATGGTGGGAGCCACCTGCATCGGAGATGGAGGCACGTCCACCGGCGCGTTCCACGAGGGCCTGAACGCCGCGGCTGTGGAAAAACTCCCCCTCATCGTCGTGGTGGCCAACAACCAGTATGCCTACTCGACACCGACCAAGCGCCAGTTTGCCTGCGACGACCTTTTCGACAAAGCCGCGGGCTACGGTGTGGCCGGGCACAAAGTTGACGGCACCGACCTCGAATCCTGTCTCAAAACGTTGAAAAAGGCCGTTCGCGCCGCGCGCGATGGCGGCGGTCCCCAGATGGTCGTCGCCGATCTCCTCCGGCTGGTCGGCCATGGCGAACATGACGACGGCAGCTATGTCGATCCCGCGTTGAAGAAATCAGCCGTCGGGCGGGATTGCGTGCTCTTGGCTGAGGAGCGGATTGTCGCAGAGAAATGGGCCACAGCCGACGAGGTTGCCGCTTGGCGACGGGAGGCCGAGGAGGATGTCAACGCGACCGTGGACCGCGTGCGCCGCGAACCGACGCCGGATCCCACCGAGGATGATTGGGCAGCCCTTTCCGAACCCCGTTTCGCGAAGCAATTCGCCGGATCATGAGCATTACCTATCTCGAAGCCATCCGCTCGGCCCAAGAAAAAGCCCTCACCGAGGACCCCCGCGTTTTTCTTTACGGTCAGGACGTCGGCAACTTCGGCGGCGCGTTCAAGGCGACGAAGAATCTCGCAAAACTTTTCCCGGACCGTGTTTTTGATGCCCCGCTCAGTGAGGACGCCATTATCGGGATGGCCGTCGGAGCAGCGATTGAGGGCATGCGCCCGATCGTCGAGATGCAATTCGCCGATTTTTCGACCTGCGGTTTCAACCAGATCGTCAATCACGCCGCGACGCTCTATTACCGGACCGGGGTTTCCTGTCCCATTGTCGTTCGACTGCCCTCCGGCGGCACATCGGGTGGGGGACCGTTTCACAGTCAGAGCATGGAGGCGCTCTATGCGCACTATCCGGGGCTTGTCGTCATGACGCCGGCCACGGTCGAAGATGCCTACACGATGCTCCTCGATGCCGTCGCGATTAACGATCCCGTCATCTTCTGCGAGCACAAGTTTCTCTACTACCACCTCAAAGCCGATGCCCTGCCGGAGGTCGCCATGCCGATTGGCAAAGCCCGCCTGGCCCGCACGGGACGGGACGCCACGATTGTCACTCACGGAGCCATGCTCCACGAATCCCTTGCGGCAGCGTCCGAACTTTCTGCGGATGGGTACGAACTCGAAATTGTCGATCTGCGAACGGTCAAGCCGCTCGATACCGACACCATCCTTGCCTCGGTGGCCCGAACCGGTCGCCTTCTCTGCGTCAGCGAAGAATGGCCCTGGGGAGGCGTGGCCGCGGAGGTAATCGCGCGGGTGACCTCCGAAGGGTTCGGTCTGTTCGACGCACCTCCCCAGCGCCTCAACGCCAAGGATACTCCTGTGCCCTACCATCCCGATCTCTGGTCCGTCCACCGGCCCACGGCCAATACCATCGCCGAAGCCGCCCGTCGTCTCCTTCATATCTGATCCACCATGGCCCTTGTTCCCATTCTCATGCCCCAGCTCGGGGAGTCCATTGCGGAAGCCACCATCGTCCGCATCCTCTTCAACGAAGGTGACTCTGTCGCGGCGGACTCCGATCTCATCGAGGTGGAAACAAACAAAGCCGTCATGGGTGTCACTTCGCCCAGTTCCGGAAAACTCGGCCAGATCCTCGCGGAGATCGGCACGAGCTACCCCGTTGGAGCGGTTCTTGGTTACATCGAAGTTAGCGCGGAGGATGCCAAGCGCCTCGGTCTCGACGACGAGCCCGCGAAACCCCACCGCCAGGAAAAGAAGCGGGTCGAAAAGCCCGCCGCTCCCGAGGCGGTCGAGCCCACCGTTCCCGGAGGACTTCCCGTCCCGGCCCACGCGGGTGGTGCCAGTTATCTTTCGCCGCGAATGAAAGCCCGCATGGCCGAACTCGGCCTCCGGGCCGCCGACCTCGCCGGCATCGCCGGAAGCGGGGCCGGGGGGCGCGTGACGATCGAGGACCTCGAACGCTTCATGGCCGGGATCGAGCGCAATCGAACCACGCCCGCCTCGCCCATGCGCAAGGCCGTTGCCGATGCCATGATTCGAAGCTGGTCCCGCCCGCTGGCGACCGTCGCACGCCCGATCCAGCTCGACCATCTTCTCGCCCACCGGAAAAACCATCCCCTCAAGCCCGGCCCGGCCCTTTACACCCTTCGCGCCATGGCCATCGCTCTCGGCGAAAACAGCGCGCCGGCCGGACGACTCATCGGCGAGCGCATTGTTCACCCGCCATCGGTCGATATCGGATTCGCCGTCGAAGCCGAAGACGGCGTTCTTGTGCCGGTCATCCGCAATGCCGACCAATACCAACTCGACGACCTCGTCCCGCGTTACAACCGGCTCGTCGAACTCGCACGTCAACGCCGCCTCGCCGCGGCCGATACCGGCGGCTCCATCGCCACCGTCACCAACTACGGCACGTTCGGACTCACCCTCGCGACACCAATCCCGCTCCCGGAGCAAACGCTCCTCATCGGCATGGGCGTCGGCCAGACCGTCCCATTTTGGAATCCCGCCATCGAGGAATTCATCCCCGTCGTCGAAGCCCAATTCACGCTCAGCTTCGACCACCGCGTCATGGATGGCGGAGCCGCCGGACGTCTGCTGAAACGCATCGCCGAACTTCTCAACGATCCCGCTTCGCTGTAGGAGCCTGTCTGAGAAATAAGAAGTGCCGCGTTCGAGGGGATTTCTCGATTGGCCAAGGCGCAAGGGCAGCGTCAATCCCCGCAGCGGGCATGGCCTGCTCGAGCAACGCAGACCAAGCGAGAAAGACACCCAACCCCTGCGGGGCGAGTAAGCGAAAGGCCGTCTGGCGGCGTTGCGTGCTCGGTGACAGCCCGCGAGGGGATACGCCCTCGCAAGGGCCTTGCCATCCAGCCTTTCCCTCCCTCGCGCGACACTTCTGATTTTTCAGACAGGCTCCAAGCCCACGCCGCCGCGAGAACAGCGGCATCACGCGAGGGCAGGGAACGCGGAAACTTTACCGGGCCGGTTGCACCAACGGCGCAATCACGCAACTCAGTCCAAGAAGTGCAAAAATCGCGAGAGTAATGACAGGGAGAGTCATGGCAAAACCTACAAGCGAACTCCCGCCTTCGCAAATGCCCGATTCGTCGCAGCATGATTTTCGTCAAAATTCCACAGCCGTGCGAAACGCAAGAAATGTTGCGATTTTTCCCCGGCCGTGATAACCACCTCACTCCATCGCGCCGAAGTAGCACAGTGGTAGTGCAATCGATTCGTAATCGATAGGT
>CAZEYT010000108.1:0-7359 GCA_964516295.1 uncultured Chthoniobacterales bacterium
TTCCCACCTGCGGGAAAAGCAGGCCCAGCTCGTGGAGGAACTCGAAAACTATCGCGCGGCGCACAAGTATTATTTCTCGACGCTCCTCGTGACCGATGTGAACACGCAGAATTCGATCCTGCTCGTCCGGGGCTCCGAGAGCTTCACGAGGCTGATCGACTTTCCGGACGAGGGCCCGCATGCCTGGCAGCTGGACGGCGTCGTTTCCCGCAAGAAGCAGCTCCTTCCCTACCTGACGGGGCTGCTTTCGAGGGCGATTTGAGCGGCGCTTACAGGCCGACCGCCTTACGCACACGCTGCATCACGGCTGCGGAAACGGCGGAGGCTTTCTCCGCGCCAGCGGCGAGGACGCTATCCACGTAGCCCGGGTCGGCCTCGATCTCAGCCCGCCGCTCGCGCAGGGGACCAAAGGATTCCCAGACGGCCCCGAACAGCCGCTTCTTCAAATCGCCGTAGCCGACTCCACCCTTGAGAAAATCCGCCTCCATCGCAGCGTAGTCGGACGGTGAGGCCACCAGCTTGTAGAGGCCGAGGATGGCGGAGTTCTCGGTCGGCTTTGGCTCCTCGACCGGAGTCGAGTCCGTCTTGATGCCCATGATCTTTTTCTTGAGCGTTTTTTCCTCGGCAAAAATTTCGATGGTGTTGCCGTAGCTCTTGCTCATCTTGGCTCCGTCGAGGCCGGGAACGACCGCCGTGTCTTCACGAATGCTCGGGTCGGGAAGTTTCAGAACCTCGCCGAACGTTTCGTTCATCTTGATCGCGAGATCACGCGTCACTTCCAGATGTTGCTTCTGGTCGCGCCCGACCGGCACGAGGTCGCTGTCGTAGATAAGGATGTCGGCCGCCATCAGCACCGGGTAGGCGAACAGTCCGTGCGAGGCTGTGAGACCGCGGGCCGTTTTGTCTTTGAACGAGTGACACCGCTCGAGGAGCCCCATCGGCGTGACGGTGCTCAGGATCCACGCCAGCTCCGTCACGGCGGGAACATCGGACTGGCGGAAAAAAACCGACCGTTTCGGGTCGAGGCCACAAGCCAGAAAATCGACCGCGAGTTCCCGCGAGTGTCCGCGCAGCGTCGCGGCGTTGTGGACCGTCGTCAGGGCGTGCAGATCGGCCAGGAAATAAAAGGCCTCGCCTTTTTCCTGAAGCTCGATCGCGGGCTTCATCATCCCGAAATAGTTCCCCAAATGTGGGGTTCCAGAGGGCTGGATGCCGGAGAGAATTCGCATGGATTCCGACGGCGGCTCCGGCTTTCCGCGCGGGACCGATCCGTGATTGCTCGGGACTGCTTAGAACTTCCACATTTTGCCCTGCCGCGCGTCGGCAAACACCTGCGGGCTGAGCATGTAGGAAAGCGGCGGGTCGGGCAGGCTGCTGTCGTCGAGGACCGGGAGCGATTTTCCGACGGTCGCATCCCATGGCTGGCTTGTGGCAATGTGAATCGGGGTGCCGACGCGGACCAATTCAAACGTCTTGCGCGCCGAATTCAGCGGCATGCGGACACACCCCATCGTGCTTGGATGCGGCTTGATGAAGCCCCAGTGCGCACCGTAAGCCGGCTTGAATTCCATCCAATACGTCATCGGATATCCCGCGCCGGGGCTGCTGATCCGGCGACGGTTGGCCTGCTTTGAGTAGATGGTAAAGTTTCCATGCGGTGTCGGCGAACTCGCTTTGCCCACCGAGACCGGCGTCGCCAGAAGAACCTTGTCTCCCTCGACCACGTAGAGACGCTGCGCGCCGGTGCTGAGCTTGACCTTCACATTCGCCGGGTTCGTCGGCTGTGTGACCGGCGGATCGAACGTGAACGAATTCCGCGAAGCGCTCGGCATCGTGGCGCAACCGGTAATGCCCAATGCCGTGGCGGCCAAGAGGAAGGAGAAGGTCAGTCTTGAAAAAATCGGTGTCATGGAAATCAAAGAAACGCTGTCACCCGGGAAGCTGTCCGAAAATGCCACGCGGTGCAAGCGCTCGTTGGCCGTTTGTCTCCGGCCCGGTCGCCGGAAAAGGGTTTTCTCCGACCCGCGCCGGCGCTATGGATGGATCATGAAACATTTCCTCCGATTTTTCGTTGTGGCTATGGCCTGCACCCAATGGACCCTCGCCCAAGAGGTTCCGGCCGTGGATTCGGCCTTTGGAAACGGGGAGGGGGTCAATGGCGAGGTTTTCGCGATGGCCATTCAGGCCGACGGGAAGATCGTCATCGGAGGTCAGTTTACCGCTGTCAACGGCGTTCCCCGGCAGAATGTCGCCCGTCTGAATGCCGATGGATCCCTCGACACGACGTGGTCGTCGCAATACACCTACGGAGCCAACGGGCCGATCTACGCCATCGCGCTGGCTCCGTCCGGCGGGATCCTCATCGGCGGGAATTTCACGATGGCGGGAAACGGAACGCGCACCGATCTCGCGTTGCTCGACGCCGACAAGGGAATGGCTGACCCGTCTTTTGCCCAAGGAGCCGGCGGGGATTTGGGGACGGATGGCACCGTGCGAGCAATCCTCGTCCAGCCCGACGGAAAAATCGTCATCGGAGGTGAGTTCAATTTCGTTCACGGCCAGTCGCGCCGCAATATCGCACGGCTCAACGCGGACGGCTCGAATGACACCCCGCTGACCGGACGAAACATGCTCAACGGCCGTATCGATGCTCTCGCCCAGCTCCCGGGCGACTCGGTCCTGGCCGGGGGCAGCTTCAGCGCAGCGCACCAGAAAGCGCGCAGCCTCACGACCGTTCCCTAAGCGCGGTTGATGATCAGGCTGCGGGGCTCGGTCATTTCCTCCATGGCGTGCCGCACGCCCTCGCGGCCGAACCCGCTGTCTTTCACTCCGCCGTAAGGCATGTTTTCCACGCGGAATGTGGGGACTTGATTGATCAAAATCCCGCCCGCCTCGATCTCCTCGAAGGCGAGCAGGGCCTTGTTCAGATCGTTCGTGAAAACGCCTGCCTGCAGGCCGAAAGCGGAGTCGTTCACCAGCCCGAGGGCTTGCTCGAAAGAGTCATAAGGCTGGAGAACGGCGAGCGGAGCGAAGGCTTCCTCGCACAGAACGGCGTCGTTGCTCCGGACATTCTCCAGCAGCACCGGCGGGAGAACGGAGAGACCAGAGGGGGCGGGCGGGAGGAGGGCGGTCGCTCCGGCTTCGAGGGCCTCGTTGATCCAGCCCAGAACTTTCTGCCTCGCACCGGAGTGGATCATCGGACCGACTACCGTTTTCCGGTCGTGTGGATCGCCGGTCGTGATTTTTGTGCTCACGAAATCGACGAACGCCGCGCGGAACGCCTCGTAAATTGACGCATGAACAAAAATCCGTTGCACCGAGATGCACGACTGGCCGGCGTAGCCGTAGGCCCCGGCGGCGATTTTCGGAATCGCCTTTTGCCAATCGGCATCCGGCTCGACGACGACGGCCGCGTTGCCGCCAAGTTCGAGTGTGACGCGTTTTTTGACCGCCCGGGACTTGAGTTGCCAGCCAACGCCGACACTTCCGGTGAAACTCACGATTTTGATGCGCGGATCGTCGAGGAGCGGCGGAATATGTTCGTGGCCGAAAGGAACGACATTGATCTGTCCCGGCGGAACCCCGGCGGCTTCCAGAACCTCGGCGAGGAGAAGCGCGGTCAGCGGGGTTTTCAGGGCCGGCTTGAGCAGCATCGTATTCCCGGTCGCGAGGCAGGGCGCGACTTTGTGGGCGACGAGGTTCAGGGGAAAATTAAACGGCGTGATGCCCAGCACGACGCCCATCGGGAACCGGCGGACGAGCCCGAAATGGCCGACTCCGGGCGGGCTCGCATCCATGGCGATGCCATGCCCTTCATCCGCCAAGGCCTGCGCGGCGGCGAAGCGGAAGGTGAAACACGCGCGGTCGGTCTCGGCTTCGGCAAAGGTCACTGGCTTGCCGGCTTCCGTAACGATCGTCTCAACAAATTCCGCCCGCCGTTCCGCGATCAGGTCGGCAGTTTTTTCCAAAGTCACGGCACGGGTCGCCGCCGGGAGCTTGCGGGCCGTCGCAAAGGCCGCAGCACACGACGCGACGGCCTCTTCGACCTCGCCCGATGAGGCCAGGGCGATGTCGGCGAGCTTTTCTCCGGACCAAGGATTGTGGACCGCTTCGGATTCCGACGATTCGGTCCAGCGGCCGTCCAGGAAAAAGGGTTTCATCACAAGCGTTCGACCTCCCGTTTTTCTACGAAAATCGGAAGCCCTTCGCGTGTGAAGCTGTTCATCAATTCCTCCGGATCCAGCGCCTCGGGCATCATCACTCCGCGCTCGGGAATCTTACCCGTGGCGAGAAGCTTGGCCGTGAGAGCGGGCGGAATGCCGGTCTGGACCAGCGTGAGCGAATAGCCGTAGCGCTCATAGGTGTCGCGGTGGCTGTCCATCGAATACACAAAATACTCGACCCGCTTGCGGTCTTTCGTTCCGCGAACTTCCGTGCCCACGCACGAATATCCCTCGACCGTCGCCCCAAGCTGCGCCGGCTTGGGAAGGTGGGCGCTCGCGACCCGGACCGGCGCGACTTCCACCCCGTCCACCCGCACTTTTTTCCACGTGTCGAGGTTGAGCAATTGAAGTGATTTCGAGATGTGAACGACTTTGTCCGGGATGCTGTATTTGAAGACCGAATACCGGACGCCTTTTTCCACAAACGGCGGATAGATTCCGAGACTCACGCCCTCTTCGTGCGCGACGGCATAGGTTTTCTGAAGGCCGATGGGATCGGGAAAACGCACCCACTCGACTTCCGTCTCCAGCGGCTTTCCGCTCACCACGCGGCCGTCCTTGACATAGTAGGGAGCCGCTCCGAGTTCTTCGAAAAAGGTCTCCGGCGAGAACAGCACCGCGAAGCGATATCCGCGTACCTCGGCATTGTCCGCATCGAGCACACGAATGCTCGACGCCGTGTCCAGACGGTCCATCGCCCATCGGGCAAAAACATTCACCGCTCCGGGATCCATCCCCATGCAAAGAATACCCGCGAGGTCCCGGTCGAGGTATGCTTGGTTGAATTTCTCAATCTCCGCCTCGAAGGAATTCTTGCCCGCCTTCTTCACCCCCGGCGCCGAGTAGATATCGGCCGCCATGTCGAGGTAGTGCGAGCCCGCCCGAAGACAGGCCGCGAGGACTGAGTGGTTCGTCTGGCACACACACGCGTTGCAGGTCACGGTCACCGCATGCTCGCGCATGAGGGCCGTGAGACCATCCGTGTCCATGGCATTTGCCTGGACCACAACAAAGCGATTTTTGGGAGTTCTCGCAGCAAGCTGTTGCGCGAAAACCGGATCCATATCCGCCAAAACGATGCGGTCGAAGCAATCGTATTCGTGAAGTTTTTGACCGATGACAGAACCGACGCCGCCGATTCCGATGACCATTGCGTTTGCCATAAAAGTGGGTTCCCGTTGCTCAGGGAGTTCGTGCAACCTACGCGCAACTGCGACTTCTGGCAAGCCGCAGCTGGTTTTCCGCCGCCCGCAGCTCCGCTACTTGAGCCCCGCCGCCTGCTCTCGGTTCATGGGTGATGGTGATCAGTACCTCCGACTTGGCGGACCTTCTTCGCGTTTGCCCGCCGGGTTGTTCTGTGCCAGCGTCTGCGCATGAAAATCGCATGGGTGTCCGCGTTTGTTGGGCTGATGTTTTCTGGGATGGCTGTGGCGGCCGAGGGGATGGCGGATGCGGTGAAACTGGTGGAGGCCGGGGATCTGGCGGGGGCGAAGTTGATCTTGGAGGCACAGGCGGCGAAGAACCCCGGCAATGCGGCGATCCAGAATTACCTTCGCAATGTGACGCTGAAACTCGACGCGCAGGCGAAGGTGCGGCGTCAGTTGGATGCCGTGGTGGTCCCGCAATTCTCGTTGCGCGATGTTTCGGCGCGGGAGGCGTTTGATTATGCGGTGCAGCAGATCAAAAAGAACGCGCCGCCGACGATGAACGTGAATCTCGTCTGGATGGTGCCCTCGGAGTATCCGAGCCGGGTCACGCTGCAACTGCAGGACATTCCCGCTTCGCAGGCGCTGATTTATCTCGCCGAAGTGGCCGGGTTGAGGGTGTCCTTCGAGGAACACGCGATCCGGGTCGCCCTGCCGCGTTCGGCAGTGAAGCCAGTCAGCGAATAAGGCCCCAGCGGCTGGTGAACGGCCAGTAAACGAACAATCCCCGACCTGCGACGTTGCGCTCGGGCACAGCGCCCCAGAAGCGGCTGTCGCTGGAGTGAAAACTGTTATCGCCGAGGGCGAAGTAGGACTTTGGTGGCACGGTGAAGGTATCCTCCGGAGAGCCCAGATACGGGAAACTACCGCCGCCCGCCGGTCCGTTCGAATACCCGCGATATCCGTCCCGCAGACTCATGACGCGGCGGAACACGTATTGCGTCGGGATTTTTCCATCTACAAAAAGATTCGGCGGTGCGATGCGGAGGGTCTGTCCGGGGGAGCCGGCGAGGCGCTTGATGTAATGCTGCGAGCCCATGGCCGGGTTGAGTGTTTCTTCGATTCGCGCTATATCGGTCGTTTTGAAAACAAAGACATCGCCGTCCTTCGGCTTCACAAAGTTGTAACTGATCTTGTCGACGAGGACCTGATCGCCGGTGTCCATGTGGCCGCGCGCGATGACGTCGCCTTTTCGGTACTCCCGTCCGCGGCGGACGTTGAATCCGGCTTCGAGCGGCTTGGATGGCACGAAAAGCGTGTAGGTGCGGTTCCGGCAAACGATGTCGGTGAAGGTGAAAAAATTCGCATACGTCCGCTCGCGGAGTTCGACGACGACATCATCTCCCGCGGCGGTGAGGTCGATGTAGTGGCGGCCGAGCGCAAGGAATTCGAACGCCCGCTGTAAGATATTCGGCGGCGGAGTATTCGTCGGCGTGCCGACAATGCCGAACAACGTCGGTTGCATCGAGCCGGTCGGGATGCGGAAAGGTTGGAGGACGAAGGCTTTGATTCCGGCTGCGATGACGATGGCGACGAGGAAAACCTCGACATTTTCGCGCCAGGCGGCGTCCTTCGGCGGCGGCGAGATTTTTCCGATCAGCGCGTCGAGTTCGCGCATGGCGGCGTGCACGGGGTCGCAGCGCTTGTCGCGCATGGCGCGGCGAAGGTCGGCCATGCGCTCTTCAATGCGGGCAATGTCCGCCGGCTTGAGGATATCCCGCTTGTAATCGAGGAATTTCTTGGCGCCGTGGAGGTAGTTTTTGGCCTCCTTGATGTAGCGCGGGGTGAGGAAAAACATGGGTACTCCTTAGCTGGTGCGGAGGACCTTGATGAAGGCCTCCTGCGGGATGTTCACGGAGCCGATGGCCTTCATGCGCTTCTTTCCCTCCTTCTGCTTCTCGAGAAGTTTGAGCTTTCGGGTGATGTCGCCG
>CAZEYT010000109.1:0-7329 GCA_964516295.1 uncultured Chthoniobacterales bacterium
CCAGACCCAGAGCAAGTGGGTGCGGAAGTATTTGAACCAGAAAAACTGCGGCGCGCTGACGTTGCAGAACATCATGGCCCAATAGGCCCACCAGTAGGGACCGAAGGCGCGATACCAGAAGGCCGCCCGCTCGTAGGGATTCGCTCCATACCAAGCAATGAAGAGCTCCATGAGGTAGGCGTAGCCGACGATGGAACCCGTCAGCAGGATGATTTTGCACATCTTGTCGACGTGCGAGATCGTCACAAGGTCATGCAGCGGCTTGTAAATCGCGGCCGCCGGGATCATGATCGTGAGCACCATCGCGAAGCCGCCAAAAATCGCTCCCGCCACGAAGTAAGGTGGGAAAATCGTGGTGTGCCAACCGGGAATCACCGAGGTTGCGAAGTCGAAGGAAACGACTGAGTGCACCGAAAGAACGAGCGGAGTCGAGAGACCGGCGAGGAGAAGGTAGGCCATCTCATAGTGCCGCCACTGGCGGTTGCCACCGCGCCAACCGAGAGCGAGGATCCCGTAGAAAAACTTGCGAATTTTCGACGTGCACCGGTCGCGAATCGTCGCGAGATCGGGAATGAGTCCGGTGTACCAGAACAGGACCGACACGGTGAAGTAGGTCGATACCGCAAAGACGTCCCACAAGAGCGGGCTGCGGAAGTTTTGCCAGATGGCATTCGAGTTCGGTACGGGAGCCAGGAACCACGCCATCCACACACGGCCTACGTGGAGGGCCGGATAGATACCGGCGCAAACCACCGCAAAGAGGGTCATCGCTTCGGCGGCCCGGTTGATCGACGTGCGCCACTTTTGGCGGGTGAGGAAAAGAATCGCCGAGATCAACGTGCCGGCATGGCCGATGCCGATCCAGAACACGAAATTGGTAATATCCCACGCCCAGCCGACCGGATGGTTGTTTCCCCAGACACCGACGCCGGTGGCGATGAGGTAGGCCAGCATCGCGAAGCAAAGGAGCGTGAGGGGCACGGTGACACCCATCGCGGCATACCACCAAAACGGGGTTTTGCTCTCGACGATCGAGCTGATGTAGCTGCTGATCCAGCCCATCGTGCGCTGGTTGAGCACGAGGGGCGGGCGGACGATCTGCTTCTCTTCTTCAGAGAGCTCTCGTTGATCGGCAGTGGCGGTCGCTTCGGACATGGTTCAGAAAATCTCGGGTAATCTCAATGGTGGGCCCCGCCTGCGGGTGCCGGGGAATGATCCGCCGCGGAGCCATGGGCGTCGCTCTTGTGGGCATCTCCATGACCAGCCCCATGATCACCATGGGCGGCATGGTGTGGAGCCCCATTTGCCATCCCAACGAGCTCGGCTCCGGGCATTTTTGGATTGGGGTTCTTGATGCGCGCCAGGTAGGTGATACGGGGATTTGCGTTCAGATACTTGAACATCACATAGCCGCGATCCGCTTGACGCAGGCGCGACACGCGGCTCTCCGGGTCTGCCACATCGCCAAAGACAATCGAGTCATTCGGGCAGGCCTGCTGGCAGGCGACCTTGAACGGGCTGATCGGCGTTTCGCTGGCCGGGGAGGGACCGGCCTCAACCAAGCGGGCGATCTTGGCTTCTTCGATGCGCTGGATGCAGAATGTGCACTTCTCCATGACGCCGCGCATGCGGACGGTCACGTTCGGGTTTTTGACCATCTTGAGGCTGTCGGCCATGCCTTTTTTGGCGAGCGGACCCCAGTAAAGTTTGTCAATCGGCCGCTGGTTGTAATCGAAATAGTTGAACCGGCGCACTTTCCAAGGGCAGTTATTCGCGCAGTACCGCGTGCCAATGCATCGGTTGTAGGCCATGAGGTTCAGCCCGTCCTCGCTGTGGACGGTCGCGTTGACCGGGCAGACTGTTTCGCAGGGCGCATTTTCGCAATGCTGACAAAGCATGGCTTGCGCGAGCATCTCGGGATCCCCGGCTTCGCCGGCGAAATAACGATCGAGACGGATCCAAGCCATGTCGCGATTTTTGCGGACCTGATCTTTGCCGACGACCGGCACATTGTTCTCCGCCTGGCAGGCAACCACACAGGCGTTGCATCCCGTGCAGGTGTTGAGATCGATGGTCATGCCCCACTGCTCTTTCGACGTCAGCTCGGGGTGAGTGTAGAGCGAAATGTTCGGCGGAATGTGGCTGTCCATCCCCATCGTCTGTGCAAAAGTCGGGTCCGACTCGTAACGATTCAGAGTTCCCTCGCGCACGAGGTCGCGGCCTTCCATGCTGCGGTGTTCCTGGGTCTGCGCGAGCGGATAGGTTTTTCCGGTGCGTTTGATGGTAACGCCTTCCGTGGCCCGCATGGCCCCGCTCCGGCGGAGCGGATAGGCGTCGAAGCCGACATTTTGCATCAGCGCGGAAACGTCTTTTCGGCCGTAGCCGAGGGCAATTGAGAGCGAGTTGTCGGCGTGGCCCGGGGCAACGATGGCAGCGGCCTCGATGGTTTTGGTTCCGTCGCTAAGCTCGACGATGTCGCCAACGAGATCGTAGTTGATTTCGTTGCCCATTTTCTCGGCGATTTTTTCAAAGGCACCGAAATTGTTGGCCTTGATACCCAGCTCCCGAGCCGTGGCGGGGCTGATGAGAACGGCATTGTCCCACGTGAGCTTGGTAATGAAATCGGGCGTTTCCAAGAGCCACGAGTTGTTGGCGTAGCGGCCATCATCCACACTCGAGCTCTGAAGGAAAACCAGCTCGAGCCCCTCGGAGACCGGTTTGGCCTTGGAAGCAAGCGCGGCCGCGGCACTGGTCGCGAACGAAAGGGCCGCCTGTGGGAACTGCGAACCGGGCAGGAAGCCAACGCGCAGGAAGCTGTTCCAGAGCAAATCCATGCCCCCGGCCTGCTCGACGGATTCACCCGGAGCGGCGGCTTCGAACGTGGCTCGGACGAGTTCCGGCCCTTCCGTTGCAGCGCTTCCCAGAAGCTTGGTGAGAATGTCGAGTTCCGAAATGCCGCCCCAGAGCGGGAGAATCATCGGCTGGACCGAGGTGTAAGTGCCATCGGCTGTGCGCGTGTCGCCCCACGATTCCAGATAATGCGCGGCGGGAACATGCCAGCGGGCAAGACGCGAAGTCTCGTCCTCGAAAAGTCCGAGCCGGACAACATTCGCCACTGTCGACAAAAGTGCCGGGAACCCGAGATCTGCCGGGGCATTGTAAACCGGGTTGCCACCGAGAATGAACAGCGTTTCCACGGTGCCAGACGTGATGGCGGCGGCGAGATCGGAAATGGAAGCCACCGGCGGAGCATCGGTTTGCAGACCCGCCAACGTGGTTCCGAAATTGCCAAGGGCCTTGTTGATGGCGAGCGTGAGCGCCTGCAGCGGAGCGGGTGACTGGCCGCCAGTGAGAACGAGGGAGCGGCCCGGGTTGGCGACGAGATCCTTGGCGCATTCTGTGACCCACGCTTCGTCGATCTTTGCCGGCGAGGCGGGATAGGCTCCGACAACGGCTGCCAGGTCTCCATCGCTCGTCAGCGTGGCGATGGCTGCTCCGAGGCGTCGCGCAAACTCGCTCATCTCCGTCGCTTTGCAGCGAAGGCGGTGATCGGCCATGCCACCGGTGACGGTGTAATGGTTCTCCACCACGTAAAGGCGGTTCATGGGAGCGCCCTTTTGGTCCGGATTCCGCCGCGCGCTGAATCCAGCCGCGTATCCGAGGCCCACTTCCGAGGGATTCAAAAAATCGCTGTCCAGCGCGAGAATGACATCCGCTCGGTCAAACTTCGGCAATACCCGGACGCCCTCGCCAAGAATTTGGTTTTGGGCCAGAACGGCTTCGGTGTCTCCCAGCGGCTCGTATTCCGCCCAGAGAAGACCGGGGAAATTTCGCTCCAACTCGGAGCGAAGACGGTCGCGGGTCGGGGAATTTTTACGCTCCACCAAGAAAGCCACCTTGCGGCCACCGGAACGGCCGATTTCCTGCAAAAAGGCATCGAACGCCGCCGCATCCGACGGTTTTCCGTTCTCCAAAATTGCCTTCGACCGGTGCGGGTCGTAGAGGTCCAGAACCGAAGCTTGCGCGAACGCATCGGTGCCGCCGTTGCTGAACGGATGCAAAGGATTCCCCTCGAGCTTGGTCGGACGTCCGTCGCTGGTCGTCGCCACGAGCGGAACCGCCCCGTAGCGCGCAGGCATGGCCGTGGCGTAGTAGAGAAACTTTCCGGGGATCGTCCACTCGACACCCTTCGTAAACGGCACAAGGTGCGCCTCCGGACGACGGCAACCGCCGAGTCCGACGCCAGCGAGAGCGATGGATGCTCCCATGAGCTTCATGAAATCGCGCTTCGAGAGGCCGCTGTCCTGATAAACATCCGCACCGCGCGGAAATTCCTGCTGGAGGTGCTTTTCAAATTCGGGATCGTTTTCGAGTTCCCGGAGACTGCGCCAGATGCGGGGGCGTTCCTCCCGCGGCGGATGGTTCACAATTCTCTTCATCGGTGGCACCCTCCGCACGTCACAGGCGGGTTCACTTCCCACTCTTCCTTGAATTTCATTCCGATTTCCCGCTGCGACTCCCGGTCGGCAACTTTGTAATTCATGTTGTAGATCTCCGAGGGCGGACGGAGGTAGTTTTCCGGCGCACGGTGGCAGTCAAGGCACCAAGCCATGCTCTGGGGCTCGTGCTGATAGACGACCTTCATCTCATTCACCGCGCCATGACAGCTGTAGCAACTGACACCACGATTTACGTGAACCGCGTGATTGAAATAAGTGTAATCCGGCACCTTGTGAATCCGCACCCACTCGACCGGCTTTCCGGTTTTCCAGCTCTCGCGGACGAGTTCGAGCTTCGGACTGTTCGCTTGGATCTGCGTGTGGCAGGCCATGCAAGTTTGGGTGGAAGGAATATTAGAGTGCGAGGCAACTTCCACGAAACTGTGGCAATACCGGCAATCCATTCCGAGCTGCTCCACGTGGATGACGTGCGAAAATGGCACCGGTTGCGTCGGCATATACCCGACCCGGGTGTATTTCGGCGTGAAGTAGTAGGTAATACCAATGACCACCGTCGCCCCGATGACGCCCAAACAGATAACCACCTTAAGAGGCAGCCAGTTGGACCACTTTGGAAAGAAATTTGCCATGTTCTAGTCGAGAAAATCCGGTTGCATTCTGTCAGGGTGCAACCAAGGGACTTCTACGATCCGAACTCCAGGCGGGGCATCCGATACTTCGGGCAGGTATGACGCAGAGCAAAAAGTAAACATGGAGTGGCAGCCCGAAAAAGGTGCAAAATCCGGGTCGCCAATGTCAACAGATTCGACAAAATTTCTTCAATGAACGTGCAAACCCTTGCCCTCGTGGTGCTTTTAACGGCGACCCCGCTCTTTGGACAGTCCGCCGCCCAGCCAGTTTTGCCCACCGTTTCACTGAAAATCGGTTCCCACACGGTCACCGCGGAGGTCGCCGACGACGATGGAGAGCGCTCTTCGGGACTCATGTTTCGCGAATCACTGCCGGCGGATCACGGCATGTTGTTCATCATGCCGAGCATCGGACCCGCTGCTTTTTGGATGAAAAACACCTCTTTGCCGTTGACGATTGCCTTTATTGAAGCCGACGGAACCATCGCGGAGATTCATGACTTGGAGCCGCTCAACGAACGTCCGGTCCCCAGTCGCACGCGACGAATCGCGTATGCTCTGGAAATGAATCGCGGGTGGTTTACCAAGAACAACGTTTGGCCGGGTGATCGAGTTCAAAATCTGCCGCCACATCCCTTGGCGCTCCCCCGCTGAACCGGCCGGTCGTGCCGGTTGGCCGGGTTGCACCGGGAACGAAGTTGGGTAGGTTTTGTGGCTCATGAAGTTTTTTGCCCTCCTTGCCGCCCTGATTTTTTTTGCTGGTTCGTCCCGCCTGTTGACGGCCCCGACCGCGCCGGAACTTTATCAAAAGATCGAGTCCGTCCGCACCACGGCCTACACCTTGGGAGCGACCTGCAATGGCGACTGGCCGGGCCGAAACGCCATTGGCACCCGGCTGAAGTCCGGAACCATCCGGAGCGCGGCGGCGGACTGGTCCCACTACCCGGTGGGCACACGATTTCGGGTTGTGGAGACGGGCCAGGAATATATCATTGACGACTACGGCAGCGCCCTGATCGGCACCGGGACGATTGACCTCTTCAAGCCGACCACACGCGAGATGAACCGCTGGGGCGTACGGCGGGTGACGCTGGAGATTCTGGAGTGGGGCTCGCCGGAAAAAAGTCTCCGCATCCTCTCGAAGCGAACGGGACTCCGTCATATTCGCGAGATGGTCAACCGCCTCCGCCAACAAGACGCCGTTTGAGCTCTTGGTTTATCTCCGGCCGCCAATCTCGTCATCGACGCGAGTTTGATTTGATTTCGCCCGCTCGGGTGTCCATAAATAGGGTTTAGTCATGCGTCACTCCCAGCTCCTGTTCTCGGCCGTCCTGTTTGCAGTCTGTGCGGCGCAACTCCCCGCGCAAACCCCGACCCCGGCGGCCCCGCGAAATCTGATCGGCAACCCGGGCTTTGAAACCGGAGTTCGCCGTGACAATCTCTGGGACGGCGTAGACGCGACAGGGTTTCTCGCCGGCGAGCGCGGCGGCCTCCCGGTGCTGACGGCCAGCGGGACCATTGCGGAAACCGCCATGCCCGTCTCGGTGTCGGTCGCCGACATGAATGGCGACGGTCTTCTGGACATCACCACAATGGACGTGATCGGCTACCTCAGAATCTTTTTCAACACCGGCACGAAAGAAGCCCCGGCGTTTGATATCGGAGAACTCTCCACCATTTTTCTTAGCCGCACCTTCGGAACCCCGGGCGGCCCACCCCTCCCGCCGGCAGCCAGCATTTCCCGTCAGGGACCGCGGATCCATCTCACAGACATCATGAGATCGGGTCGAAAGGATCTGATCATCGGAAACTATATCGGAGAAGTGCTCCTGATTCCCAACGCCGGTTCGGTTACTCGCCCGGATTTCCGCCAGCCGTCGAACGTGAATCGTGTCGTGATCCCGACAATGAAAGATTCCAACAGCAAATGGGGAAATGTTTTTGCACCGGCCACATGGGATTGGAATCGCGATGGCAGGGACGATGTTTTGCTTGGAGAGGGCTCCTATTCCGCAAACAGCATTCACCTGCTGATCAACCAAGGGAGCTCCGGCCGACCGGTTTTCGACGAAAACAATCGGAGTGTCCTTGCCTACGGTATGGGCTTGGAACAATTGACGCCCTGCATCGTGGACTACAATGGCGACGGGCAGATGGATCTTCTGGTCACCGAACGTACAGGCAAAGTCGCCGTTTATTTGAATACCGGCAAACCATGGAAACCTGGTGAGCCCCTTCCC
>CAZEYT010000110.1:0-7244 GCA_964516295.1 uncultured Chthoniobacterales bacterium
ATGCCATGCGCGCAGGTGGCTTCTCCGGTCAGTTGAAGTTGAAGCCACTCGGCCGGGGACATCCAGCGGCGAACATTGCGGTAAACGGAGGCGTCGGTCCGCCGCAGCCAGCGGAGTTTGGCAGGCCAAAACGAACTCCTCACCATGCAGCCAGTTCCGGCATGGGCGAGGCGTTCGTCGATTTCTTCACGAAGACGGGCCGCATCGGTCCGACAACGGGAATCAGCCCACGTGAGAATCGGCGTGAGCGCCTTTCCGTCGGCATCGGTTCCGATCAGACTGTGCCAGAAACACGAAACGCCCACGGCCGAGATCGGAGGTCCGGATCGGAGGGTCTTTTTCAGACAGCGTTGGACACGTCGGAGAAAATCCTGCGGTTCCATTTCGGCCCGACCGGAGGTGTCCGTGACGAGGTTGCAGGCGATTTGGGAAAGGGTTCCCGGGAGACGTTCGCCGCGGTCGTCGAAAATGGCCGAGCGGACCGAGGAGGTTCCGATGTCGAGAGCAAGGACCGGCATCAGGGTTCGCGGGCCCAAGCCGGCCGTTCCTCCAAGTGGTAGAGCATCTCACCGGCCTTCGGAACGAACAACACTCCGTCGTCCTCGCGGTCCGCAAAGTTCTCGGGCCGAATCCCGGCCGGGTCGCGGTAGCCCAGGTTGATCTCGCGGCAGATTGCCTCGGGGATCCCTGTGGCGAGCGAGACCTGAATCCGGCAGGATTCCACACCATCCTCAAAAACACCGACGCCGCGCACGTGCGTGGAATGGGCGAGGGTTCCCCACGGATAGTGTTTGAAGCGATCCCATTGCTTGAGGAAGTAGTCGCGGCAATGATAGCCGATCTCGCGGATGATGCGACCGTGGACCACCGAGACCTCGTGAATATGCGGCGCGTAAATGATCAGCTCCCCGCCATCCGCCACGACCGGTTCCAATTTGTACATGCATTTTCCTCCGACCCATAGCTCGTCATACATGAGCGGCGCACACGAAAGAACGGTGTGAAATGGCCGTGGCTTGCGGATGATGTGCAACTCCTGCGAGAGGTCGCTCGCGGCGTCCCAGGCGTCCTCCGGTGTTCCCGCAAAGAGACCGGCGAAATGCGGTCCGCTCACGACGAGGCAGAAACAGAGCTTTTCCAACGGAACCCGCGCCGCTGCGCGATCAACGACTTTGCGAACCGGGGTCCACTTGTTGCCGATGATCATAGGGTTGGTGATGACCGCACCGAGCCAATGGAAGAAGTTCAGGATTTGCGGGCCGGCGACGCCGGGGAAGAGGTATTTGTTGCCGCCGGAGCAGCCCACCACTTCGTGAGGAAAAACCGGCCCGATGATGAGCACGCGATCGTAGTCGAACAGGCGTTTGTTGATCTCGACCGGCACATCCATCGAAAAATGACCTCCGCTGAGGACCTCAATTTCCGTGGCCGGAATCGTTCCCACCTGGCGGAGGGCGTCGGGATTGTCCCACTCATGATTGAAAAACCTCACCCTGCCGAACGTCGAGGAGCGCTCGCCCGGTGTGATGCCAAGCCGTTCGCAGATGGCTCCCTCGCTCATCGGCGGGTGGGTGCCGAGGGCGATCATCACATCAAAATGGGCACAGGCGGCGGCGACTTGTTGGTGGAGGGAGCGAAATACCGGACCTACCGGAGCGGTGCGCGTCGCATCCGGCACGATGACGAGTACCTTTTTCCCCGTCCAGGCCAAGGACTCGCACGCTTCCGCAACGGCCGCCGACACCTCGTCGGGCTTCAGGCTCTTGCCCTCCGGCGCGAGGGCACGAATCGTTTTCATTCTGAGTTTCAGTAAACACACCTCGCGGCGGAATCGAAAGGGATTTTCCCCGCCGCCCGACCTAACTGCCTGAAAATGAGGCACCTTTTCGGGTGGGGAGCGCCGTGTTCCGTCTTCCCACAGACGAACGGATGCGGTAAACCCCACGGCGACATGTCACCTTGGGAATATCTGCTGCAACCTGCAATTCTGTTTTTTCTCCTTGGCGTGCTGGCCGTGGTGGTGCGCTCGGACTTGGAGATTCCGGAATCGGTTCTGAAAATTCTTTCGCTGTATTTGCTCTTCGCGCTGGGTTTCAAAGGCGGGATCGAATTGCAGCACACGACTTGGACCGGGGCGGTTGTCGTGCCGTTGGTCGCGGCGGTGGCGGCTTCGTTTTTGATCCCGCTCGTGGTGTATCCGCTGATGCGCCGGAGGTTTGACATTCCCAATTCCGCAGCCATCGCTGCGACCTATGGTTCGGTGAGTGCGGTGACTTTCATGACGTCGGTCTCGTATTTGAACGCACGAGGCACACCCTTTGGCGGCTACATGGTGGCGGCGCTGGCTTTGATGGAGAGTCCTGCCATTCTCACTGGGCTTGTCTTGGCGCGGAGTTCCGGAGCGTCCGGATCCGGCAAACAACTCTCTTGGGGAAGTGTTGTGCACGAGTGCCTGGCCAACAAATCCGTGCTCGTGCTTCTGGGGAGTCTGGTCGTGGGATTGGTGACACCAGCCTCGGGGGCCGAGGCGTTGAAGCCCTTTGTGAGTTCGATGTTCCCGGGCATCCTGTGTTTCTTCCTTCTCGATCTTGGCATCGTGGCGGCGCGTCGGTTTTCTGATTTGCGGAATTCCGGGCTCTTCGCCGTGGTGTTTGCCGTGGCGTTTCCACTGTTTGCCGGAGCCGCTGCGCTGGCTCTGGCGAAGGTTCTCGCGATGACCCCTGGAGATGCGCTGCTCTTTGCGATCCTCTGCGGCAGCGGCTCATACATTGCCGTGCCGGCGGCGTTTCGTTCGGCGCTCCCGGAGGCGAATCCCAGCATCTACGTCGCGCTGGCGCTCGGAGTGACTTTTCCCTTCAACCTGCTTATCGGAATTCCACTTGCCTACGCGGCGACGGAGAAATTCTGGTAAACTAAAAGACCGCTTTCACCGTCTGCACACCGTCGACGGAAAGGGCTGTTACAATCGCATCCGCCGCTTTGTCCGGGGAGACTTTTCGGCCGAACGGAATGGTGGCTTGGCCGTCGCGAAGGCGAACATTCTGATACACGTCGTCTGGCAAATCACTTCGTGAAAGAAGTCGGCTTCGGAGGTTGCCGAGCGCAATGGCCTGCTCGTAAAGAGAGGCGACCGGCTGGGCTTTTCCGGAGCGCTTGACCAAGAGCACTTCCGGGCTGGGAACCGAGTAGGCATAGCGACCACGGATCTCCGCCGCAATTTTCTCGGGCAGGGTCGGCTGGGTTTCGCTGGTCGGAGTTGTTTCCCGAGAGGCCGTCGAAACCGTCCGGGGAGGTGTCGATGGCAGAACCGACGGGGGCGTTTCATGATCGTCACGGATCGACGTCCGGGCTTCCTGTTGGACATCCGTGATAACGGCGGGAGATCCCGGCCGGGTATTTTGTACAACCGCTTCCCGCCCGCTACAGCCAATCAGGTGTAAGAGGAAAGAAAAAAAAAGGAGGCGTTCAGCGAGCCAGCGGGACATAACGAATGCTCTGTCACCAATTCTCATGGAAGGCAAGACCCGATCAGGAGTCGGAGCGTAATCCATTCAAAACCCGCGCCGTCGGAGAGATCCGACGGCGGGTGCAGCAAAAACGCAGGGTGGCGGGGAAGAGTCTTACGACTTGTAGCGCAACCGCTTCTTGTGGCGGTTTTCTTTCATGCGCTTGCGGCGCTTGTGTTTCGCGATTTTCGCTTTTCTCTTCTTCTTTAATGAACCCATGGGAATTTGCGGGACGACTTAATAAACGACTTTGTTGAGCGGATACTCGATGATCCCCTCGGCCCCCAACGTTTTCAGCGTCGGGACGATCTCGCGGACGACCTTCTCTTCGATCACGGTCTCCACGGCGACCCATCCGGGCTGGGCCAAGGGCGAAACGGTAGGATTTCGTAAGGCGGGGAGCGCCTCAAGCAAATTCTTCAGGCTTTTTTCCGGAAGGTTCATTTTGAGTCCCACGAGATCGCGGGCGGCGAGGGCGCCTTTGAGGAGAAGGGCGAGTTTTTCGATCTTCGAGCGCTTCCAATCATCGTCCCAGGCCTCATGCGCTGCGTAGAGCGCCGGATAGGATTCCATGAGCGTGTCAACAATGCGCAGTTTGTTCGCACGCAGCGAAGAGCCGGTCTCAGTGATGTCAACGATCGCATCAACGAGATCGGGAACCTTGACCTCGGTGGCACCCCAGGAAAATTCGATCTCTGCGCGCACGCCGGCTTTTTCGAAGAACCGCTTGGTTAGTCCCACGGCTTCAGTGGCGACGCGTTTGCCCTCCAAATCGCGGACCGAGCGGATCGGCGAATCTTCCGGCACGACCAAAACCCAGCGGGTCGGGGCAGAGCTCACTTTGCTGTAGGGCAGGGGAACGACCTCATGGACGTCGGATTCGTTTTCCGCGACCCAATCGCGTCCGGTCACCCCGCAGTCGAGATAGCCGTGTTCGACATAGCGGCTGATTTCCTGCGCGCGCAGGATACGGATGCGGAGTTCCGGGTCGTCCACGGCCGGACGATACGAGCGACTGGAGCCGGAAATGGTGAAGCCGGCTTTGGCGAAGAGCGCGATGGTCGGCTCCATAAGGCTGCCGGAGGGCACTCCGACTGTGAGAATCTTGTCTTCCATGAGAGCCGGGCATGATAAGCGCAACCGGGTCCGTGTCCGCATTAAAAAAATGAGGTGCGATTCGGGACTTTCCACCGGCTCGTGTCGCGGCTAGTGAAAGGATCATGAAGATCGAGAAAACCAGCGAGGGTGCCGCGACCGTGTTGAAACTGACCGGTGAAATCGACCTCCACGCCTCGCCGGGTCTCCGGGCCGAGCTTTCCGATTGTCTCTCGGCCCGCACGCCCAAGCTTTTGCTCGATTTTTCAGAGGTCACCTACATTGATTCCAGCGGTCTTGCGACACTCATCGAATACGTTCGCGAGAGCGGGAAATTCAAGGGCCGGCTGGCTTTGTTTGGTCTGCAAAAGAAAGTGCGCACGATTTTCGATTTGGTGCGGTTGAACGAGTTGTTCTCCATCTGCGCGACGGCGGACGAGGCGCAGGTCGTCCTCGACCGTCCATGACGGCCTTTGCCGCGCTGAGGAATTTCGCCCTGCTGAACGGGCGGATCCTTTATTGGCTTTTTGTGGGCCCCTTTCGCGGCAAGCCGGTGCGGCTGAGCGCTGTTTTTCACCAAATGGTTCGTATTGGTGTGCAGGCGTGTCCGATGACGGCGCTCACGGCGCTGAGCATCGGCCTGACCATCGCGATGCAGGGCGCGGAAGAGCTCTCGCGCATGGGGGCGGCGTCATATGTGCCGAATCTTGTGGCCATGACAATTCTCCGCGAGCTCGGGCCACTCCTCGTCGGCGTGGTGGTCATCGGCCGCAGCGGGTCGGCGGTCACCGCCGAACTGGGCACGATGAAAGTGGGGGAAGAAATCGAGGCCCTCGAGGTCATGGCGATCAATCCTGTTCGCTATCTCGTCGTCCCCCGATTTCTGGCCATGATGGTCATGCTCCCCGTGTTGACGGTTTTTGGAAACTATATCGGTATGGCGGGTGGGTGGGTCATTTGCCACTTCACCCTCGACATGAACACGGCCGCTTACATTCTCCGCTTGTTGGAGGCCGGTCATCCGATGGATCTCTACTCCGGGCTCATCAAAAGTTTCGTCTTCGCTTGGTTGATCATCACCATCGCCTGCCAGGCGGGGCTGGAGGTAACGGGCGGAGCCGAGGGGGTCGGACAGGCCACAACCGCCTCGGTGGTCAATGCCATCCTCGCCATGTTGGTGGCAAACGCCATCCTCACCGCGGCCTTCTTTTTTCTCTAAGCGATGCCTGAACCCGTCATCGAAGTGACAAATCTCGTCCGCCGCTTCGGCCATCGCACGGTGTTGAACGGCATCACGTTCACGGTCGAAAAAGGGGACACGATGATCATCATGGGCGGGTCCGGCTGTGGAAAGAGCACCCTTCTCCGCCACATCATCGGAGCCATGAAACCGACGTCCGGGTCGGTGAAAATCTTCGGTCGGGAGATCACCAATATGCCGCCCGGAGAATTGGAAAAGCTTCGTCTGCGGTTCGGAATGAACTTTCAGTTCGGTGCACTTCTTCAGTCTCTCACCGTCGGGGAAAATGTCGCCCTGCCGATCATTGAGAACAGCAAGGTGGATCCCGAGATTGCCGAGTTAATCGTTCGGCTGAAGCTCGAACTGGTCGGCCTGACCGGGTTCGAGCATCTGAAGCCCGCTGAGATCAGCGGGGGCATGCGCAAGCGGGTCGGCCTCGCGCGGGCCGTGGCGCTCGATCCAGAGCTTCTTTTCAGCGATGAACCCACGTCCGGTCTCGATCCAATCATGACTGCGGTCATCGATCAACTGACGCTGGATCTCACGCGAAAACTGGACATGACCGCCGTCGTCGTCACGCACGACATGACGAGCGCCTTTCGCATCGGAACGAAAATGATCATGCTCGGAGCCGGCCGACGGGCCGGACAGATCATCGCGATGGGGACGCCCGACGAAATTCGCCATTGCGAGGATCCCGAAGTGCAGCAGTTCATTCGCGGGGAGCCCGATGGACCGGTTCCGCTAAAACTCGCCCCCGAGGACTATATCGAACGCCTCCTCGGGCACGAACGGGACAAGGGTGTCAGTTACTAGCCTTCCTTCCAGTCGGATTCGAGAGGCAGCAGAATCAACGTTCTAAGACTTTCCGGGGGTACCCGGTCGGGGTGGTCGAGGTAAACTTCGACCGCTGGATCTTCGGCAAGCCTTTTTCCGCTATCCGGCAGCCAAGCGCCATAGATCCGCGCATAAGTTCCCGGCAACGATTCGTACGAACCGACGTGGAGAAACTCGGCGAAGCGTCCTCTTCTCAGTCGACGTTCCGACACACCCTTGGCAGGTGTTCCTTTCAGCCGAAACCGCAGGCCAGCATCGTATCGCAGTTTCTCCTCTTCGGTGATATCAGGGTCGTCGTGGCAAATGCCGATCATCTCCCGAGGGAACCGTAGCCACTCCCTCCACGAAATTGTACCCATCAATTCCCTCCACGCTTCGGCGGCGGCTTTGGCGTACGGGCCAGTCTTGCGGATAAAGCTCACTTGGATTTCTGGTCGGTAGACATATCGCACAAGAACGAATGGTTGCCACAAGTTGGTTGGCCTTTTGGAGTCGCCTGCCCGATCGACGGGTGAGGTGGACCCCGTTTTTAAACCAGCGGGAGCTCAAAATAAGCTGTGGAATAC
>CAZEYT010000111.1:0-7224 GCA_964516295.1 uncultured Chthoniobacterales bacterium
GTGTGATCGCCAACGACATCGCCGCCCCGGATGGCATGCATGCCGATCTCGGTGCGGGTTCGTTCGCCCACCATTCCCTCGCGTCCGTGGCGCACGTCTTGATCATAATTCAACTCCCGGACCTCGGCGAGAATTTCGGCCAGACGTCGCGCGGTGCCGCTTGGGGAGTCCTTTTTCAGCCGATGGTGCATCTCGACGACCTCGAGATCGAAATCCGGGCCGAGAATTTCCGCAGCTTTGCGGGTAAGCCAGAAGAGGGTATTGACCCCAACCGAGAAATTGGGAGCAAAGACGATCGGGATGAGGCTCGCGCAGGCGTGAATCCGCTCGCGGTCCGCGTCGGTGTGGCCGGTGGTGCCAATAACCAGAACCTTCCCCGCAGCGGCGCAGGCTTCGGCGACGGGTGCGGTGATCGGGGCGTGGGTGAAATCAATGACGGCGTCACACCGGGCGAGGGCAGCGTGGAAATCGTCACCGGTATCCACCTCGGCCGCCACGGCCAAGTCGGGATCCTCTTTCGCGCAGGAAATGAGAGCCTGTCCCATGCGTCCGCGGGCTCCGTGAATGAGAAGGCGGAGGCTCACAGGTCGGCGAGGGTTTTCTTAAGTTTGGCCTGATTCGCTGCCGTCATTTCGCAGAGGGGGAGGCGAACTTCCGGCGAAAGCTGGCCGCGAAGTGAGAGGGCAAATTTGACGGGCGCGGGATTCGGTTCAATGAAAAGATCTTTGAAAGCCGGATAGAACCGCTCGTGGAGGACGAGAGCCTCGGCGTGATGTCCCTCGCGATAAAGTCGAACCATCCGGGAAACCTGAGCGGGGTAAAGATTCGAAGCCACGCTGATCACGCCCACTGCACCCACCGACAGAAACGGCAGGGTCATATAGTCATCGCCGGAGAGAATCTCAAAATCCGCCGGCACCGCCCGGCGCAGGAGGCTGACGCGGTCAGTCGAACCGCTGGATTCCTTGATGGCCCGGATGTTCGGGCAATCGGCCGCGAGGCGCGCGACCGTGTCGATCCCGATCTCGATCACGCACCGCCCCGGAATGCTGTAGAGAACGAGCGGGATCCGAACGGCTTCCGCGATGGTGCGGAAGTGGCGGTAGAGGCCTTCCTGAGATGGTTTGTTGTAGTAAGGGGCCACGAGGAGGGCGGCGTCCGCGCCCAAGCGCTCAGCCTCGCGGGTGAGTGCGACGGCTTCGGATGTGGCATTGGAACCGGTTCCGGCAATGACCAGGCAACGGCCGGCCACGGCCTCGACGGCGGTGCGGATGACTTCGTTGTGCTCATCGTGGTCGAGGGTGGGGGATTCCCCGGTGGTTCCGACGGGAACGACGCCTGTGACGCCGCCGGCGATTTGCTCTTCGATGAGCGCTCGGAAACCCGCGGCGTCGAATGCCCCGTCACGAAACGGTGTGACGAGGGCGGTGTGTGTACCTGCAAATGACATAGAGCGAAAAGACTAAATCGAAACCGTGCCGTCGAAAACAAAATCCGCCGGTCCGGTGAGTGTGACCTCGGAGAAAGAGTCGCCCTCCGCGCGGACAAATCCCGCTTGGAGAGTGTCCCCGCCGCGCACGCGAACCGATATGGGGGATGGTGCCCCGGTGGCGAGATGATGAAGAAGAGCCGCCGCGCAGATGCCTGTTCCGCAAGCGAGGGTTTCATCTTCGACGCCGCGCTCATATGTTCGAAGGAGAAGGTGGCTTGGCGCGAGCACCTGGACAAAATTCGCGTTGGTGCCCTTCGGTTGAAACGCCTCATGCCAGCGCAGGGCGGCTCCCTCGGCGCGGAGATCGACGACCTCCACATCCTCGACAAAAACGACCGCGTGCGGAACCCCGGTGTTGAGAAAATGAACGTCCCTTTCGCGACCATGCACGGTCAGGCGGGCGGGCGGACGGTGGTCGCCGGGGGTGCTCATATTGACCGTCACAAGATCTCCCTCGAAGCGTGCCATGATAACGCCGGCCGGGGTTTCAAAGGAAAGGACTCCGGGAAATGCCGACAGCAAACGGGCGGCGAATCGTGCAAAGCACCGGGCACCGTTCCCGCACATGTCGGCCTCGCCGCCGTCGGCATTGTAATACCGCATGCGAAAATCTGCACCATCCCGCGCGGGCTCCACAGCCAGCAGTCCGTCGGCTCCAATCCCGCGGTGTCGGTCGCAAAGACGGGCGATCTGATCTTTTTCCAGCGAGAGCCGATTGTCGCGATTATCGACGACGACAAAATCGTTGCCCGCTCCATTCATCTTGGTGAATTGCAATTCCATGGTCATTTCCCGAAAGGACGGGAGACGGGGGAAACTAGGCCAGTCAACGTTTCGGGGCAACAATTCAATCGGCCAGACGGCGCGCGCCGGTCGGGCAGAGATCCTGCAATTCACAGGAGGGACAATCCGGATTCCTGGCCATGCAGCGGCGGCGACCGTGGAAGATGAGCCAATGGCTCAGGTCGGTCCACGAATCGCGTGGAAAAAGCTTCATGAGATCGCGCTCAATGCGAACCGGGTCCGTGTGACGGGTGAGTCCCAGGCGTCCGGAAAGACGTCCGACGTGGGTGTCCACCACGACTCCGTCGTTGCGTCCGAAGGCATTGCCCAGCACAACATTGGCGGTCTTTCGGCCAACACCTGGCAGGGCGGCGAGTTCGTCGAGCGTTTGTGGCACGTTGCCGCCGTGATCACGAAGAAGGGCGGCCGCCATGGCCCGGATGTTTTTTGCCTTGTTGCGGAAAAATCCGGTCGTCCGCACAAGTTCCTCCAACTCCGGAAGAGGAATCGTCGCGAGGTCTTCGACCGTCCGACAGCGCGCAAAGAGCGCTTTTGTGACAATGTTCACCCGCTTGTCAGTGCACTGGGCCGAGAGAATCGTGGCCACAAGAAGCTCCAGCGGGTTGGAGTGGTCCAGCTCACAATGAGCATCCGGGTAGATGTCCGGCAGGCGTGCCGACAGGGCCGCGGCCCGCGCGGTGCGGGTCACGGATTTCCCAGCGCTGTGAGACGCTGTTGGGCTTGGGCTGCAAATTCGCTCGCGGGGTAGTCTTTCACGAGTTGGCGGTAGGCGTCGCGGGCGCGGTTGAGTTGTTGCGTCTTGAATTTCTCATCGGTGCTCTCGTTGGCCTGTTGTTCAAGCAACTGGCTTCCGCGCCACAGGCCCATGGCCGCTGCCTGCGGAACGCCACCGTAGAACTGGGCAATTTTGAGGTAGCTGTCGATGGCAGAGGCAAGAAAGTCCGATTTCTTTTTGGGATCGGTCTCGGCCTTCATCCGATCGACAGTCATGTCTCCGAGCATCAGAAACGAATTCGCACGCAACTCGGCGGTGGCATTCGGGGCACGGATGACGGTGGTGAGGATCGTTTGCGCTTCTTCGAGCTTGTTCTCGGCGCGGAGGGCTTGGGCGATGCCGTAATCCGCTTCCAGCACTTTCGGCGACCAAGGGTAGAGTGCCTTGAGTTGTTGGAAGAGCTTCCCGGCTTCGGCGGTCTGCTTTTTCTCTTGGGCGACGCGACCCTGTCCGAAGAGTGAAACGGCCTGAGCTTCCTGGATGGCGAGCGGGATCTGGGCGTTCGGGACACCGATCGGGTTCGGGTAATCTTTGGCCAACTTTCGGAACACGGCGGCCGCTTGATCGAGCTTCTTGTCGTCTACGAGCGCGAGGCCGTAAACGTCCATATCCCGTGCCGAATAAACAAGCTCCGGATTGTAGGCCTCGTTCATTTTCGCGAGAGCGCGCGGGCGGTCGGTCTCGGCGACATACGAGGCCAGGGTGAAGAGAATTTTGCTCTTCGCCGCCGGGCTGGGTGCCTTGTCGGCGAGCTCTTGGAAATACTTCTCCACGTCGGCCGGTTGGCGCAACTCGGCGCGGAGGAGGAGACGTTGGGAAGTGAGGAGCGACTGAAGCGCGGCCGGGAGATCCGGAAAATCCGGGTATTTGGCAATCAGCGATTCCAGCGTCGAAATGCCCTGCAGGACGAAATCTTTCCAACGCGTTTGCTCCGCCGCTTCGAGTGAGGCGTAGTTCATCGCCAGACGCTCCGCATTGCCGCGTTGGAGATCGGCCGTCTTCAACATGGCCTCGGCGGCTTTGGGATTGTCCGGATATCTCTCGACAAATTGCTGATAGCTGGCGATGGCCTCATCGGGCTTGCCGAAGTTGGCCGAGCTTTGCGCGATGGAATCGTAGGCGAAATAGATTTTGTCGTCCTGCGGGTACTTTTCGATGAACTGGCGCATGAGGCTGACGACCTCATCGACCTTCTGGTCCGCGGCGAAAAGCTGGGCGCGCATGAAGTAGGTGTAAGGAGCCGGCTTGCTGTCCGGAAACTTCTCCGCGAGCAAGGCGAGAGAGGCAATGACCTGGTCTTTCTGTCCGAGGGCAATGTGGGCACCGCCGAGTGCATACATGGCCAGCGGGACGAGCGGGTGATCGGTGTGTTCTCTGATGAATGCCTCCAGCATCGGAACCGCCGCGGCATTGTCGCCCTTTTGCTGGGTGCAAATGGCGATCCAGTAGTCGGACTCAACCGCCTGCGGGGTGTTTGGGAATTTCTGCTTCACGGCCTGATAGGCCATGATCGCTTCGTCCCACCGGCTTGTGTCTTTGTAAACATTGGCCAAGCCGAACTGCGCGGCGACGGCGACTTCCGGTCCCGGGTTTTTGGCGAGGTAATCTTGGAACGTCTTCAGCGCGGAATCGTATTGCTGGAGGGCGACTTCCGCCTGGGCCTTGTAAACCACGGAGAGACCGGCGACGCGGCCGTTCGGATATTGGGCGAGGGACTGATCGAAGTATTTGATCGCCTCGGTCGGGTTGCCGAGGGCGAGATGCATGCTGCCCATCGCAAACGGGAGATTTTCCGCGATGGGGTTGCCCTTGTGGGAGGCGATGAATTTTTCATACCCGGCCACGGCCTGCTCCGCGGCATTTTGGAGCGCGTAGGTCATGGTGGTGAAATAGAGCGCCCGCATCTGCTCGTCCGGCGTGGCGAGGTGGGGCTCAACGTGGCGAATGATTACGCGGGATTTGTCGAGTTGCTGGGCGTTGAAGAAAATCTCGCCCATTTTCAGCATGGCGGTGGAAACCTGATCCGGTTTCGCCTCGATCTCGGCCAAATTGCGGAGTTCGCGCTCGTTGTCTTTGTCGAGTTGCTTGCGGAGAGCGGGGTTGTTGGCGCGCAGGGCGGCGGCTTTCAAAGCGGGAAACCCGGCAATGCGTTCTTTCTGAAGCGCGACGACCTCCTCCTTGGGGATAATCGAACGATACGCCTCCAGAGCCTGCTGATAAATCGCCGGACGGTCCGCCTCGGGGCTGAAAGCCGCTTTGGTGAACAGAATTTCACCGATCTGGAAATAGGAGTCGTTAATAAGACCGATGTTCCGTTTCTTGGAGATGATTTCGCGGAGAAGGTCCTCGGCCTCTTTGAGCAATCCCATACCTTTGGCGTTGTCACCACCGGTCTTCAGGAGTTCCTGACTGCCAATCGTGGCCAGGGACAGGGCGAGCAGGTTTTTGCTCGAGGCAATGGTACCGCTCTGCGCGAAGCGCTGCAAGTTGGAACGGAGGTCTTCGATCGCTTTGTCGTAGTTCTGAATCTGGAAATTCGCGAGAGCGCGTCCAAAGACGGCGTTTTCGATCTCAGCCGACTGTGGGTATTTTGTGATGAAGTCCGTGTATTTTTTCACCGCTTCCTCGAAGGCCGCCTTGCGCTTCGGGTCGGTCGCCGGCAGAGCGGCCGCCTTGGCAGAGAGGATCTGGGGCAGAAAGCCATCGACGATTTCCGCGAGCTCGCGCGAAAGCGGCGGGCCGCCCGCCGTCTTGGCGAGGGTGCTCTGAGCTTGGTCAAACTGACCGAGGAAATACTGCGAAAAGGCGAGTTGCACCGTCGCAATCGGCACGATGGCATCGGTCGGATAATCCTTCAGGACCTGTTCGTAAGCCGAGGCGGCTGCGGTGTAGTTTCCGGCGGAAAACAGCGCATACGCGGCATCGTTCGCAGCGGCGCCACCCGGAGACTGGGCAGCGAGCGGTTGCGAGATCAGGAGACCGAGGGATAAAACCGTCGTCAGAGCGACAAAAAATCGTTTCATGGGAAGACCCCTCATCTTAGTGAAGTGGCGACCTTTTTCCACGAGAAAATGCCCGCTCGTGCCGGAATCTCCTATGGGAACGTGATTTCGAGGATCACGGGACGGTGATCCGAAGGAGCGGGATCAAAAACCCCGACCTTCGCGGAAACAACCTTCAGGTTTTTCACGAAGGCATGGTCGAAGCAGGTATCGGGAAACGGCGGAAGGTTTGGATTGTTCGAAGGTTTGGTCGGCAGCGTCACCCGATCCGCGAATGGCATACCTTCCCAACCCCAGACAAATCCGGCCTTCTGAAGCGCGCGCAGTGTTTTTTCCTGGTCAAAGCGGGGATCGTCCAGCGAGGTATTGAAATCGCCGCCGATGATGATTCCGACTTTCCCGCGTCCGGCGTAGGCCTTTTCCATGGTCGTGACATGCAAAAGCAACTGGCGGGCGGATTCTTCGCGCATGGCGAAGTTCTCCACTTGGTCGCCGCGGTTGCTCTTGAGATGAACCGTGTAAATCAAGAGCACCTGACCGGGGAGTGGCTCGAATGCGGCGAAAGTGAAGCCCCGCTTGGGCGTCACTCGGGCCGTCTTCCAATTCTCCCACCACGCATTCATGGCCGGCAACCGCGACGCGATGCCGATTTGCTGACGGGTTACCAGTCCATCGTCGTCGAGAAAGGCCGAGCAGACCTGCGGGGTCACGCCGGGCGTTTTCAACAATGCGACTTCCATCGCGCCCTCGTTCAAGATTTCCGTAAACCCGACGATGTCGGCACTCAATCCGGCCATCGCAGGGACGAGTTCCATAATTTGCCTGACCGAATCAAACGGAGTGGCCTGCGGACTTCCGCCGGGGAACCATTCGACATTCCAAAAGACCACGCGAAGCGGCGTTTCCTCGCCCTGGAGGCCGGACGTTCCCAAAGTCAGTGCGAGCGCGACAGCAGCCAGAAAGCGGATCATCCGAAGGCTTGTTGACGCTTTCGGACCCGCGGTCAATCGCAATTTCATGCAAACGGTTGCTTAATCCCAATACTGTTCATTTAAGATTTGTTAACCTGATTCCCCTTGTGCAGGCTCGTCGTCGGCATGGCAAGAAGCGCAATGTCGATGAGCGCCGGGGGTCGGATCGCCGAGCACATG
>CAZEYT010000112.1:0-7204 GCA_964516295.1 uncultured Chthoniobacterales bacterium
AAGCCACCGCCGCCGCGATATCTTCCCCGGCTCCAAACTTCGCCAATGGAATCTGCGAAAGCGCCCCTTTGCGAATCTCCTCGCCGAGAACGGCCGTCATGTCAGTCTCGATAAAGCCCGGAGCCACCACGTTCACGGTGATCCCACGGCTCGCGAGTTCGCGGGCCAGACTCTTGCTCATGCCGATCAGTCCGGCTTTGCTGGCGGCATAGTTTGCCTGGCCAGCCAACCCCATGAGCCCGCTTACCGAGCTGATATTGATGATCCGGCCCGATCGCTGCTTCACCATCGGCCGCAGGATGGCTCGCGTAAAATTAAAGGCCCCTTTCAAATTGGTTTGGAGCACCACATCCCAGTCGTCGCTCGACATGCGCATGGCCAACGTGTCGCGCGTGATGCCCGCATTGTTCACCAGCACGTCACAACGACCGAAATCGGCGAGAATTTTTTCCCCGATGACCTGCACAGCATCAAAGTCGCCGACGTCCACGGCATACGGCCGGGCGGAATCGGGCGAGGCCGCGTTGAGGGAGTCCGCCGTGCGGGCCGAATTCGACTCGCTCCGGCTTACTACCGCAATCTTGGCCCCCTCGGCGGCAAGACGTTTCGCAATGGCTTCCCCGATTCCCCGGCCGGCACCGGTGACAATAGCGACTTGGTTTTCGAATCTCTTCATCGTCCGTCCAGAGGACACGTTGCCTGCAAAGATGAAAACACTTTTTTGATCCATCACCAATCGCGCTCCTCCTTTTGGACGCTCTCTCCACGCAAAGGAAAAAATGGCTCGCGCTCTTCAACGCCTTTCCCGCAAGCTCTGGATTCCACTCCTATCCCCGCACCCCATGAAAGCCGCCACCCTCATCGCCCGTTTTCTCCTCGGTCTCATCTTTGTCGTTTTCGGCCTGAATTTCTGGCTGCAGTTTATTCCCATCCCAAAAGCCGACGGCCATGCGGCCGCTTTTCTCGGGGCCATGTTCGCCACCGGCTACCTCGCCGTGATCAAAGCACTGGAGATCCTCGGCGGCCTGCTCATCTGGACCTCGCGCTTCACGGCTCTCGGATTGGTGATTCTCGGTCCAATCATCGTGAATATCGTCCTTCACGACATTTTTCTCGTCGGCAGCCTCAATCCCATTGTGATCGTCTCGAGCGTGCTTTCGCTTTTTCTGCTTTGGTCCGAGCGGAAAAAATTCCTGCCGCTCATCTCCTGAATCGCCGCAAGAATCGGGTGGAGCGAGCTGTGTGAATCGGCGACCATGCCGGAATGAGCGATTACGAACGCATCGCCCGGATGATTCGCCACCTCGATTCGTTCCACCAGGACCAGCCGGGCCTCGACGAACTCGCCGCTGTCGCCGGCCTGAGCCGGTTCCACCTTCACCGGCTGTTTGTGAACTGGGCCGGCATCACGCCGAAGGATTTTCTCCAGAGCCTCACCGCCACGGAACTCCGCGCCCGCCTCCGAAGCGGCGAACGCGTTCTCGAGGCCAGTCTCGAATGCGGGCTCTCATCGCCCTCACGCGCGCACGACCTCTGCCTCGCCTTGGAGGCGGCCACACCGGGCGAAATCCGGAGCGGCGGGGCGGGATGGACGATTGACTGCGGACTCGTTCCATCGCCCTTCGGTCCATGCCTCCTGGCAAACGGACCACGCGGGATCTGCCATCTCCAGTTTCCCGACTCCCCCACCCCCGACGGCCTGAGGCAATCAATTCAAAAAGCCTGGCCGCAGGCAACGCTTCGATGGGATTACGAGCGCGTGGCTCCTCTCGGAGAAAGGATTTTCCGAACCGCCGAACCCGGATCTCCCGTTCGCGCCTACGTGCAAGGTACCCCCTTTCAAATCCGTGTCTGGCGCGCACTTTTGCTGATCCCCCCCGGTCTGCTCGCCACCTACGGCACTATCGCACGCTTGACCGGCCACCCCCGCGCCTTTCGTGCGGTCGGCACCGCCGTTGGAAACAACCCGCTCGCGATTCTGGTCCCCTGCCACCGCGTCATCCGCGAGACCGGCATAATTGGCAACTACCGCTGGGGCACCGATAGAAAAAAGGCTCTCCTGGCCTGGGAATCCGGCACCTCCTCTCAAACCACCCCGACCTCCCCGGTTTCCCCCATTAACGTCATGTCAAAAACCCATCTCATCACGACGGTTGTCAAACCCGTAAAACTCCGTTAGCCTCTCCCCTCCACTCAAGGATGGGTGACAGAGTGGTCGATTGTGCACGCCTGGAAAGCGTGTGTACCGCAAGGTACCGGGGGTTCGAATCCCCCCCCATCCGCTCCCCTTGTATTTATCAGGCTTTTCGCGCCCCCTCGAGTGACGTGTCCTGGCCGAAAGTCATGAATCGTCCGGTTATGTTTTCCGACGGCGTGAACGAAAGAGGTGCGCGAGCGATACTGGAATTTGGATGAGATGGACCGCTTACAGATCTTCGACTTGGATCGCCCCAGCGACAGAGCCGACCGGTTGGCACCGATACAGAGAGTGGCTTCGAAAATCAAATGGTCTTCGTTCTCTGCACGACTTCTCAAGCGTGGAGAAACCCGGCGACGCTGACCGTGGGGAGTTCTATCGGCCCGGACGATCGAATGGTCGGATCCAAAACGTCTCGCGGCATCGGCTAGGTACGCCGCATGGTCGTGTCGCGGAGGAATTTCACGTCATCCCGCTCAGGGTAGTCGAGGGTGAAGTGAAGTCCGCGGCTTTCTTTGCGACTGAGCGCACAATCGACCACCAGAGCGGCGACGGTGACAAGATTTCGAAGTTCGAGGAGATCGGTAGAAATTCGGAAATTCCAGTAAAATTCCTGAACCTCGGTGTGAAGGTTGCGCAGGCGGGTGGCGGCTCGCTGGAGGCGTTTGTCGGTGCGGACAATGCCGACATAGTCCCACATGAGACGGCGGATTTCTTCCCAGTTGTGATAGATGACGACGAGTTCATCGACATCGGTGACCCCGCCCGAGCGCCACTCCGGAAGATCGAAGTCCACCCGCGGCGGCCGGTTGCGGGATGCTTTTTCGAACGCCCGCGCGGCGAGCACGAGGCCCTCGAGGAGGGAATTGCTCGCAAGGCGGTTCGCTCCGTGGAGACCGGTGCAGGCCACCTCGCCGATGGCGTAAAGTCCTCGCAGCGACGTCTCGCCATTGAGATCCGTTTTCACTCCGCCGCATTGATAGTGTGCCGCTGGAACAACCGGAATCGGCTGGGTGGTGATGTCAATGCCATGCCGGAGGCAGGTTTCGTAGATCGTGGGGAAGCGCGACTTCACGAAATCCGCGGGTTTGTGCGTGATATCGAGGAAGACGCATTTGCTCCCGGTACGCTTCATCTCCGCATCAATCGCGCGGGCGACAATGTCGCGCGGGGCGAGTTCTTTCTGCGGGTGGTGATTTTCCATGAACCGTCGTCCGCGTCCATCGATGAGGTAGGCCCCCTCGCCACGCACGGCTTCGGAGACGAGAAAAGAACGGATCTCCGGATGATAAAGACAGGTCGGGTGGAACTGGATGAACTCCATGTTCGCGATGGTCGCGCCCGCGCGCCAGGCCATGGCCACACCGTCGCCGGTCGCAACATCGGGGTTTGTCGTGTAGAGGTAAACCTTGCCGCAACCGCCGGTGGCGAGAACGGTGACGTCGCTGCGCAAGGTTTCGACTTCGCCGGTGGATTCGTCGAGCACGTAAACGCCAACGCAGGCGTTCTGCATGGCATAGCCGAGTTTCCCGGTGGTGAGAAAATCGACGGCCATGTGATTCTCAAAAACGTGAATGCCAGGGTGCGTACCCACGCGGTCGAGGAGCGTTCGCTCGATCTCCATTCCGGTCGAGTCTTGAAAGTGGAGGACGCGGCGTTTCGAGTGCCCGCCTTCCTTTCCGAGGTCGAGTTCGAAATCGCCATTAAGCGTTTCGCGGCGGTCGAAATGCATGCCCATTTCGATGAGTTCAGAAATCCGCGCCGGGCCTTCGCCGACGACGACCCGCACAGCTTCCTCATGGCAAAGCCCCGCGCCAGCCACCAGCGTATCGCGAACGTGAAGGTCGATGGAATCTTCCTCGCTGACCACGCAAGCCACCCCGCCTTGGGCCCAGGCGGTATTCGAGTCGGCCCGGCCGCGTTTGGTGATGATGGCCACGTTGCCCTTCTCGGCGGCCCGGAGCGCGAACGAAAGTCCGGCAATGCCACTGCCAATCACGATGTAATCGAATTCCTTCATGGCAGCGTTCGGATCGGGACGTTGTCGATGAGGCGGGCTTTGCCGAGAAAAACAGCGGCGGCCAACCGCCCGGGTTTCGAGCGGTCCTTCAATGGCTGAAGTGTGGCCGCGTCCACCGCCTCAACATAATCCACGCGTGCTCCCGGAATGGCCGAAAGAACGCGGTGAGCGGCACGCGCGATGCGGGCCGGAGTGTGCGGAGTCGCCGCCGCCGAGGTGAGCGCAGAAAAGATCCGCGGCGCAAGCTTCCGCTCGTCGGGCGTGAGATACGCATTGCGCGAACTCGTGGCCAGCCCGTCGTTCTCGCGCACCGTCGGATGCCCGACCACGCGCACGGGAAAATTCAGATCCCGCACCATCCGGCGAAGGATCGCGAGTTGTTGCCAGTCTTTTTCACCGAAAAGCGCAGTGTCCGGTTGGACGATCAGGAAGAGCTTGGCAACAACCGTGCCGACGCCGCGAAAGTGGCCGGGCCGGGACCGCCCGCAGAGCGTTTCCGAAAGCGACTCCTCCGAGATCCAGATCGAGCGATCGGGCGCATACATTTCGGAAGCTGTTGGACAAAAGACAGCGTCTGCGCCGGCTTCGCGGCTTATCCGCAGATCGTCCGCCAACGGCCGCGGGTAGGAGGAAAAATCCTCTTTCGGACCGAATTGGCTGGGGTTGACGAAAATCGAAACCACGACCACCCCGGAGGGACCGGCCATCAAACGTGCCCGCCGGATGAGCGCAGCATGACCGTGGTGAAGGGCCCCCATGGTGGGGACAAAGACAACCGGGCTATGGACAGTCTTGCGCCAGCGGCGAACGGCAACCGTGGTGCGCAGGGTTTTCAAAAGTCCCCCCACCCTCCGGGATGTGGCACGTGCATGGCGGACCGGGAAAAACGTCAGTTGGCGGGAGACGCAGCGGGCTCGGAAACAGCCGGGGATTCGGCGGCGACCGGGGCCGGTGAGGCAGCTGGCACAGCAGATTCGTTCGTGGCAGCCGGGGTTGCCGTTGGCGATGCTTCAGCGGCCGGAACGGGAGCGCTCAGGAGACGTTCCTGAATCGCCGTTTTTCCACTGGCGGATTTCGCCGTGAGAATCGACAGAAGGAGAGTGATGGCGAAAAAACCGATGGCGAGCCACGTGGTGAAGCGGGCGAGCACATGAGTGGTCTGCGCGCCGAACATGTTGTCGGTCATTCCACCGCCAAAGGCCGCACCAAGCCCTTCGCTGCGCGGGCGCTGCATGAGGACGATCAGGACCATGAGCACGCAAATGATCACATGCAGTGCAATGAGAAGTGGCAGGACGATGGACATAGGCGAACGGAAATGGATAAGCACGGGCGCGGCCGATGTAAAGTCTTTGCCCGTGGGCGAAAATTCGCGGCTTGCCAATCCTCGCCTCTCCGCCGGTAATCTCGCGGCGTGTTTCAGGTGATTTTCAACGAGATCAGCGCGGCCGAGATGGCCGCCCTGCCCAAGGAACTCCAGCTCGAACTGCTGGCGGAGTTTCATTTTCTACCGCAGGACCTCGAGAGTCTCGACCGCGAGCGCTTTGGCCGCGTGAGCCGCGAGGGACGCGTGCTGCACCGCTACCGGGCGACCGATTATCGGATTTATTTTGAAGCCCACGCCCAAGGGGTCCTTGTCCATCGCGTCCTCCACAAGAATACGATTCGCGATTTCCTCTTCCGCTCGAATCTCCCGCTGGATGACGAGGACCAAGGACTCTCGGATACGAAGGATTTCTGGAAGCTGATCCAGGAAGCGGAGGACTCGAAAAAGTGAGCCTGTTCGAAAACGAGGCCGCACGCCTGGAGGCGTTCCCAGTCGCGCGGGAGCGGATTTTTTTGGGTCATGCCGGGGTGACGATCCTGCCCAAGTGTGCGGCGGATGCCATGTGTGCGCATGTCCGAGCGGGCTCGCTGCACCATCAGGAATTTGGCGACGTACTTCGCGATGTGAACCGGGCGCGGGTGGTCTGTGCGTCGTTGATCGGGTCGGATGCCTCCGAAATCGCGCTGCTCGGGCCTACATCGCTTGGTCTGAGTCTTTTTGCCAACGGCCTCGACTGGCAGCCGGGCGATGAACTGCTCTACTATGGCGATGATTACCCGGCGAACGTCTACCCGTGGACAGCCCTTGCTCCGCGGGGAGTGGTCGCCCGGAAGTTGACCACGGCAATCCCGGGGCGCATCACACCGGAGATCGTCGAGGCAGCGCTCACGCCGCGCACCCGCCTCGTCGCACTGGCGTCCTGCCATTTTCTCACCGGCTGGCGGATCGATGTCGATGCGATCGGAAAGCTCCTCCGCTCGCGGGGCGTTCTTTTCTCCGTGGATGCAATCCAGACGCTCGGAGCCGCCCCGCTCAGCGTCGAGCATGTGGATTTCCTGAGCGCCGATGCCCACAAATGGATGCTCGGACCGCTCGCGATCGGGATCGTTTATGTGAAGAAGGAGAATTTTGAAAAGTGCCGCCCGACGTTGCTCGGGGCGTGGAATGTGCGCTCGCCGGATTTTCTTTCGCAGGACAAAATCGTCTTCGAGGAGACGGCACGACGTTACGAGCCCGGCGTGTTGAACATCGCGGGACTCTACGGCATGAAGGCCTCACTCGACATGCTCCTCGGCCACGGCATTTCTAATGTGCAGGCGGCGATTCTTGATGTCCGCGACTATCTCGAAGGACGCCTGCGCGGGGAGGGTTTTGAATTTCTCTCGCCGGACGCCGCCGAGCCGCTCCGCTCGGGAATCCTTACTGCCCGCCATCCCGCGAAGCCCTCGCCCGGCCTTTTCCAAAAACTCGAGCAGGCCCGCATCAGCGCCTCGCTCCGGACGTCGCGCGATGGAGCGCAGTGGCTGCGCTTCAGCCCCCACTTCTACAACACCCGCGACGAAATGGACCGTGTCGTGGCGGCTCTGCGAACCTGAGTTTAACCCCAATACTGTTTACTTAGAAGATCCTTGATGGATTGTCTGTGGTATTTTGCGCCCGG
>CAZEYT010000113.1:0-7194 GCA_964516295.1 uncultured Chthoniobacterales bacterium
CTCAACATGAATCCTGCTGACCTGCCCAAGAATTAACCCTCAACTTTTACAGAAATCTTGTTGCTTAGCCTCTTTTCGGCTAATGTTAAGGAGCTGTCTGAAATAGCGTTCCAACTGAGAAACAATCGACTTTGAAGAGCGAGCGGATTTCGACCTTTTGCGTGCAGCGGTTTTGGAGCGATAAAGATTGCTCAAAACCGATACGACACCTCATCAGTTGGCTGCTGCTCACGCTTCGCGAGGAGCCGGGTTGGCAAAATAGCCGGGTACTCGGAAAGTGGACCAGACGTGCAAGTTCGGAACGGTCAGCGTCAGGACATCACCTTCTGGGCGGAGCAGGAGTGAGGCGCCTTCAGGAACACTCACGACGCGGACTTCGCCCCCGTGGTCCGGCGCGCGAAGGGCCACCTGAATGTCCCGGAGCTCGGGCATGAACTCGATCACCGGCCAATAATAGGTGAGGAGTCGTTCGCGTCCGGAGAGGTTGATGAGGTGAAAGATCATATCGTCTCCCTGACGGTTCACGACCAACTCGATTTGCGCGGGGTGGGTGACACGCACAAAAGGATGGGGACGCAGCCGGTCGAGCGCGAAATCAACCAACCGGGCAAGTCGGAAATGCTGGTTGTCGAGGTAGGCGGTGAAGAGCGGGAAGGAGATGTAGACAACCTCTCCCCGGCCGATGCGGCAGGATGTCATGGCCGGATTCGGAAGCTGTCGGTCGGCCGGGGCCATGCCGTGGCCGAACGCTCCGGAAGCCGTTGGCAGGGGCGCGCGGAGCCACTGAAGCACCTTCGCACCGTCGCCGGGCTTCGTTTTGGCCGCGACCGCGCTCACGTGCACCGGTTCTTCAAAAAAGCCGGTAGCACCCAGCGGAGAGTCTATATAGAAAAACCGCAGGTCATCCGTCCAATCTTCGAAGCGGACCCCGGCGAGGTCGAGCAATCCCTCGCCGACATCGACTTCGTCTGTTGGCGGTTGTTTTTTGCCCGAAGCCGCCTGGGCGGTTGCCGCTTGGGTGATCAGCAGTCGCCCGCCTGCCTCGACCCAGCTCCGGAGGGCGGTGATGGTCTCCGGTGCCAGGAATTCCTGTTCGGGAACAATCGCCACCGGATGGTCCGCAAGATTTTCCACGAATTCTGGCTCGTTGAAGGCGGTGAAATGGCGGGAGTTTTCCTGAAACATCCGGCAGAGCCCTTCGTAGGGTCTGGCGCGGGCGTAGCGCCGTGCCTGCGGGTCGCTGAAGTATTTCTGGTCCTTGCCGAGCAGCGTCGAGAAGGCGTGCAGCACGGCAATCTCCGGAGCGTGACGTGCGCCCACCAGGGCCTCGCGCCGCGCTTGCACCGGCAGGAAGGTGCTCGCTGCCATGCGGAATCCCTCTTCGGGGAATTGGCCGGTATGGCTCTGGCGATCAATGATCCAATATCCGCCCCCGTTCGCGCAGGAAATGGCCGCCTGGAGTTGGAGTGTCTCGGGCGTGGTGCTGTTCCATTCGGCGAGGCTGCCCAGGAACCGTCCGGTCATGTAGTCCCATGGCATGCCCGTTCCCGCCCAATAGCGAACATGGGTCTCCGTGACGGCGGGCAGCGCGCGATCGTCCGCCACGAGGCGGTCGGCGCGTTCGCCCGCCGGCTCGGGACCGGTGCGGCACCACATCCAATTGTGCGTCACCTCGACTGCGGGCGCGGCCTTTTTGAGCGCCCCGGTCATCCGGCGGAAAAATCGGTCGAAGCAACCGGCATACCAGCGCATGTATTCCGACCACCCCTCGGCATTTTGCTGAGGAATTTTGCGACCGTAAGCTGTTCGGCAATTATCACAGTAGCAGGCTTTGAACCCGGTCATGGTATCCATGAGGAATTCACTGCAGCGATAGTTCCCGACGATTTCGAGGGCCTGCGGGATCATAAATTCCTCGAGGTAGCCGGAGTTCACGCAGAGACCGCGGAAGAAGTGCTCGGCGGTTCCCTCGATGAGCCCGTCGCTCCCGACGCGACGCCATTCGGGGTGTTTCTCCCAAATCGCCGTGTCCAAAAACGTGCTGTAGTAAACGGCAAGCTCGAGGCCGCACTCCTCCGTCGCCTCCACCATCGCCCGCAGCATGTCGAGCTGCAGCCCCGGATGGCGCGTGCCGATCTTCGTATCGTAGTAGGCGTGGCCGTAGCAGCATTTGGCAAAGAAGGCCACGGTCTCGACCCCGCATTCCTTCAACCGGCCGACATATTCCCGGGCGTGAAAATCCGCACCCACGATGACATCTCCGGGGATGTGGAAATCGGGATGAACTTTGCAGAGCGATGTGCGGGGGCTGACGGAGTGTCTCATGATGGTGTGATTCTGAAAAAATGCTTAGTGGAAGTGGCGGTCGGAAACGAAGAGGGAGTCGGAAAACATGGATGGCCGTCGGTTAGATTTCGCGCGAAGGCCGCCAACGAAAAGCAGGTAAGCTCTGAAACCGTTTATCTTTCGATTCCGCCCGGCATTTCCCGGCGGCGGTGAGGGATTCAGTTTTCTCCGCGTCCAAGAATCTGTGGTTCATGAATCCCGTTCGTCCGCCAACCGCAAACCCGTGCAATGGCGTGTGGTGATCTCCAGTTCGTCCAGCGAACGAACCCGGCGTCCGTCCACCTGAAAGTCTCCGATCAGAACATCCTCGACCCGGTGCTCGGCATCCCACCCGCCGATGACCGACAACGTGTATCCGGCGTTGGCGTAGTTGGTCGTCCATCGCACGCCTTGGATGCGCACATTGCGGATTCGGCCGCGTTCTTCGTCGGTGCTGTATCGCGAGTGGGAGATGCGTAAGTCGATCAGCTTGTCATAACAATGTTCGATCCGGATGTTTTCGAAGAGCACGTCTTCGACAAGTGCGCGATCGTTGTTGTGAATCGAAAAAACCGCGCCAGCCCCGTGAACGTGCAGAACGTCGATGTCGCGAAACGCCACGCCGGAAATGCGTTCTACCGTCAGTTCATGCCCGATTTCCATGGCATTCCCGCAGTGCCAGTTGGCCAACGTGCAGCGCTGGACGAGGACATTCGAAACGTCGAGTGCACCGTCGACATCGGTTCCGGCGACATTCCGCGGTCCGAGATGAAACGCCTTCACCACCACGCAATCGTCGTTGTTGTGGAGAAAGCAATCCTCGATGAGCACGTTACTCGACCCGAGCACGTCGATGCCGTCGGAGGACATCACTTCGCCCACTTGCTTCAGGTTTCGGACGGTTGCACCCTCACAGGCCGCAAGCACGACCATCCAAGCCTGAGGCCGCACCATCGTGATGTCTTCAACCAGAACGTCGGGACACCGATCGAGGATGATCGACGGCACAGTTTCGCCGTCCGCTGCCGAGTAAAACGATCCGTCAAAAATCCCGTGCCCGCAGATGCGGATTCCGGATTTTCCTTTGATATGGATTCTGCCCTTGAGCACGGCTCCGCCCGGCAGATAGAGCGTCTGTCCGTCCTCCAGTGTGAGCATCGGGATTTCGGTGATCTGGCCAGCGGGAAAATGCACGACCGACGGATCGTTGGTGTCGGGTGGGTTGGTCTCCGGTGGATTTCCAAAGAAGTAGAACGGACGGTGCCCGTATCCGAAATCCACCGAGACTTTCTCCGGAGTCCTGAGGTCAAAAACAACGGAGCCATCGTCCTGAGTGGCGGCGATGCCTTTCGAGACCGGACGAATCGTTGCCGGCGGCCGCGGGGCGGGAAATTTGATTTCAACCCGCGCCGGGAAGTCCGACGCCTCAAGGGAGGCGATGGCAAAGTCCGCCACGCCCGTGTGCAGCGCGTCCAGGCGTTGGCCGTTCACGTGAACCGTCACGCCCTCGGCGCGCGGAAGGGATTTGGGATGTTGGTAAAGGATCATAAGGTTCTCCCGTCGAAAAATGCCGGTCGGATGTTCCCGAGCGATCGAAGCCGTTCGAGAAACGCCGGGTCGCCAAGGATCCGCGCCTCGCGAGCCCGCTGGCGGCTCACTTCCGGCGAAGGATCTTTGATGTAAAGGCGAGGGCTTTGCTCATCCTCCCAGGCCGGATGGAAACGCCAAAAGACCCGATCGCCGCCCGACGCCGCAATGGCTGAACGGATTTCCGAAGCGCTGGCGTCCGGCGGGAGCCTTAACAGGGTATACACTTCGGAATCCGCAAAGATCAGGCCTTCGCGTTCGCAGAGATCCTCCAGAGTGTCCCGAACGCCCGGAATCCACACAAACGGCATGTGCGTGTCCAAATACCGCGGCTCCAGCCCGGCCCCGCGCAGCAACCCCAATTGCGCCTCAGCCTCCCGGCGGATTTCCGCGACAGAAACCAACTGGTCCCGTCCACTCATCGAGCGGTGAAATGTCCCGTCCGCCTCGACCAATGTGGGAACATCCGCCGCCGGCAGGATCGGCCCGCAGCGCAGTTCCGCCCACTCGCTGTTCGCCGTCACGTGAACCCCCACGCACGCACGATCCTGCACGGCGAGGAGATCATTCCACCGGTGCCGCAGCGAAGGGCCGGGGGCCATCACGCCGATGTTCAGCGGCACGCCCGCCTCGACGGCCGCCAGGATGGCGTCATTCGTCCCGGGCGTAATTCCAAAGTCATCGGCCCGAAGAAACAGCTGGATTGAAGGGTCGGGCATTGAACGACCATTTTGTCGCCATGCGTCGTCGGGACAATGTCCCGGGCTGCTAAAAACGTTAACGTCGTGTGTTGCCGGGACAAGACGCCGACTACAAGGCTTCGAGCTGGTTCTCGCCGAAGAATGTCTGAAGTTCCACGGACGCGATCTGATCGTCGCTGATATTCAGTGCCGTTCCCAACCGCTTCTCCACGGCGCGGACGAGGGCCGGGGCATCGAGTCCGTATTTTGCCTGCAGGTAGGACCGGCTGGCACCGTGCATGTAAACGTCGGGAATTCCAAGCCGCGTGAGGCCTCCGGAAATCCCGTGGTCCGCGAGAACTTCCGCAACGGCCGTGCCCAAACCTCCGAGGATGCTGTGATTTTCCATCACCACCGCGCCGTGCTTTGCCGTGGCGAGAGCTTCGAGCACGGTGGGATCATCGAACGGTTTGATCGTGGTGACATGGAGGTGGGAGAGCGAGACGCCGCGCTCGCGCAGCAATGGCGTGACGCGGAGGGCTTCCTCGGTGGCCACGCCGCTTGTGATGAGTGCCACATCGGTCCCCCGGCTCAGAACTCGGGCTGTGCGAAATCGCATGCGTTGGCCGGCCGCAAAGAGGCGGGGCAGCGCACCGCGAACCATGCGAACGTAAACCGGGCCGTCCACCGCCTGCGCAACATCCAGGACACTCTCGACGTCGGTCGCGTCGCCGGTTTCGAGAATCGTCATATTCGGCAGCGCGCGCAGCACGCCGAGGTCATCGATGGCCTGGTGAGTCGGACCGCCCGGCGTCGTCACCCCCGGCAGAAATCCGAACATCCGAACGGGCAGTCCGGGGTAGGCAATGGACATTTCGATCTGGTCGAGCGCGCGGCGGTACATGAACACGGCGAAGGTATGCACGTAGGGCGTGAACCCTTCGCGGGCCATCCCTCCGGCGAAGCTCATCATGTTCTGCTCGGTCAGCCCCATCGAAAAAAATCGATTCGGCCAGGTGTCGCGGAAAGTGTCGACTTCGCAAGAACTGGTCAGGTCTCCGGAGAGCACGACGATCTCCGGCCGCGAGGCGGCGAAGTCCATCAAATTGCGGGCGTGGACGCGTGTGGCGGTTTCCATGGGTGAATCAGGCGTTGAGTTGGGATTTCATGGTTTCGAGCAGCTGTTCGTAACGCTGGCGTTCCTCCGGGGTCTTGAACCGGATGTAGTGCAGATGCGGGAAGCGCTCGCGCAAAAGGTCCATGCCCCGCGCGGGATCCGTCCGCGCCAGCACAACGAGCGGCCCCTCGCGATGTTCCGTTTCCAGCGCGGCGAGCAGGGCCGAGGGGTCGTGTCCGTCGATGTCCACCACCGTCGCGCCGAATGCCCGGAGCTTGTCCGCGAGCGGTTCGACACCCATTACCTCATCCATCGCGCCGTCGACCTGCTGGTTGTTGACGTCCACAACCATCTTGAGATTGTTGATGCGGTGGTGGCGCATGACGAGAAATGCCTCCCACGTTTGCCCTTCCTGAAGTTCGCCGTCCGACATGAAGAGCCAGACGCGCCCTGTGTGGCCTTTCAACCTCCGCGCCACCGCGATGCCCGCCGCCTGGCTGATCGCCTGCCCGAACGACCCTCCCGTTGCCTCGTGTCCCGGCGAGCGTTCTCCCCCGATCATCTCCAACACGCTGCCATCATGATTGAAAGTCGCCAGACTCTCGGGTGCCAGGCGGCCGGTCTCGATCAGCGTCGCATAAAGAACCATCGCATAGTGGGTCGGGGAAAAAACAAAGCGGTCCAAATCCGGGGCGAGCGGTCCGTTGTACGCCCTCCCCACCAAATGCCGGACCGCTGCCAGTCCTGCCTCGCGCGGATACGGCGGCGGTACAGCAGGGGCTTCCGACGGCCCCAGTCGCAGCACGCGTCCATACAACGTTGCCATCAGCTCCGCCGATGAACACGCCTGACTGAGATAGCCGCCGTTCGCGCTAAGGACCTGCTCCAGCACCCGGGTGCGGATCGCATGGGACATGTTGAAAATGTCCCGAAAATCGCCGTCCTCACGCATCGGCTGGCTACTGGTGGAAAGTTGAGCCTTCATGGAAAATCTCATTGGAAGCGCGAATTTACTCCGCCGTCGGTTTTAGTGTCAATTTCTGAATAGTAATTCAAAAACTTGAATGTTGGCGTCAGGCTTGTGTAAAGTGAAGGCATGATGACTGAAGACCGGGTGGAACTGCTCGTGCAGGTGGCGTGGTGGTATTACAACAAGGAGGAATCGCTGGAGGCGATCGGCCGACGGATCAACCGCTCGGCATCGATGGTCTCGCGCATGCTCAAGGAGGCGCGCGAGCGGGAGCTTGTGGAAATCCGGATCCGATTTCCGCTTCCCGGCGCGGGGCCGCTTGAGGAGGCCCTTCGGGAGGCCTTCGGGCTTTCGGCGGCCTATGTGCTGGCGGACTCCGCATCACGTGACGCGACCACGGCGCAGCGTCTGGGCGAACTGGCCGCCCGGCACCTGGCCGACCGCTGGCGTGAGGGGGTGTCGGTTGGGCTTGGGTGGGGCACGCAGGTTGCCGAGTTTGTCGATGCCGTGCCGTT
>CAZEYT010000114.1:0-2364 GCA_964516295.1 uncultured Chthoniobacterales bacterium
ATCCCGATCGTCACTCTGGTGGACGTGCCCGGCTTCCTGCCCGGCGTGGCGCAGGAACGCGGCGGCATCATCCGCCACGGCGCCAAAATGCTCTTCGCCTACGCCGCGGCCACCGTGCCGAAGATCACGGTCATCATGCGCAAGGCTTACGGCGGTGCCTATCTGGCCATGTGCAGCCGCGATCTGGGGGCGGACATCGTTTTTGCCTGGCCCACCGCGGAGATTGCCGTGATGGGCGCCGAGGGAGCGGCGAACATTTTGTTCAAACGGGAAATCTCCGCCGCCGCCGACCCGGCGAAAAAAGCCGCCGAACTCGCCGCGGAGTACCGCGAGCGATTCGCCTCGCCCTACGCCGTCGCCACCAAGGCCATGATCACCGACATCATTGAACCCGCGCAGACCCGCGCCATGGTCGCCATGGCCTTGCGCAACAGTCTTTCCAAACGCGCCACCCGCCCGCCGAAAAAACACGGCAACATCCCTCTATGACCCGACTTCGCATCACTGTGGACGGACGTTCCTTTGACGTCACCGTCGAAACGCTGGATCAACCCGAGGCGCCCCGTCCGGTCGCCGCGCCGATCGCCGCCCCGGCGCCCCTAGCCGCTCCGGCTCCGGCCGCGCCTGCCGCCGCCGCTCCGCCCGGGGCCGTGCCCAGTCCGCTGGCCGGCCGGGTGGTGACCATCCACTGCCAGCCGGGCCAGCGCGTCGAGGCGGGCGCGGAGTTGATCACGCTGGAAGCCATGAAAATGAACACCTTCATCTCGGCCCCGTCGGCCGGCGAGATTGTGTCGGTCAATGTCGCCCCGGGCGACGCCGTCGAGGAGGGCCAGGTGCTGGTCGTCATGCAATGAACGCGTTCCTGCTCCTCGCCACCCAGGCCTCCGATCGAACGGATCTGCTGACCAACGGCAGCTATCAGGTGGCCGGGCTGGTCGTGGTCATGCTCTCGCTCGGCCTCATGGCCGTGCTGGTCGAAATCTTGGGCCGCCTCCTGCGCGCGCGGCCGCGGACCCAGCCGGCTCCGTCGGTCTCGGCCACCGGAGCAGCCGAAGCCGCCGGAGTGCCTCCGGAAACCCTCGCCGCCATTGCCGCCGCCGTGGCGGTGACCGTGAAATCCCCCCACCGCATCGTGAAGATCCGGCCCGCCGGCAGCGCTTGGCTGCAGGCCTGGTCGCTGGAGGGACGCCGGCAAATCTTCCAATCCCACACCCTGCGCTGACCCGCCATGAACGACTTCCTGAATTTCTTCCGTCTCACCGGTTTCACCGAGATCACCTGGCAGATGCCGGTCATGTGGGTCATCGTCGGGGTGCTGTTTTACCTCGCGGTGTATCGCGGCTTCGAGCCGCTCCTGCTCGTGCCCATCGCCTTCGGTGCGCTGCTGGCCAACCTGCCCACGATCGGCGTGACCAACCTCCCTCATGGCAACGAACCGGGCGGGTTGTATTTCTACATTTCCAAGGGCATCGAATGGGAATTGTTCCCGCCGCTGATTTTTCTCGGGGTGGGGGCGCTGACCGATTTCGGCCCGCTGATCGCCCGGCCCATCACGCTCCTCCTTGGGGCGGCGGCGCAACTCGGCGTCGCCGTCACATTTGTCGGCGCCAGCCTGCTTGGGTTCACCATGGGCGAGTCGGCTTCGATCGGCATCATTGGCGGCGCGGACGGCCCGACAGCCATTTTCCTCGCTTCCAAGCTCGCCCCCCACCTGCTCTCCGCCATCGCGGTCGCCGCCTACAGCTACATGGCCCTCGTACCGCTGATCCAACCGCCCATCATGCGGTTGCTGACCAGTCCGGACGAACGCCGTATCCGCATGACGTCCCTCCGCCAGGTGGGCAAACTGGAGAAGCTCGTTTTCTGCCTGCTGGTAACGGTTTTCTGCATCCTCCTGGTTCCCGCCGCAGCCGCGCTCATCGGCATGCTCATGCTCGGCAATTTCCTCCGCGAATGCCTGGTGGCCGACCGCCTGGTCAAAGCCGCCCAAAACGAAATCATCAACGTCATCACCATCTTCCTCGGAACCTCGGTGGGCATCACCATGACCGGTGACCGTTTCCTCCGCCCGCAAACGCTCATGATCGTCGGCCTTGGCGTCGTGGCCTTCGGCGTCTCCACCGCCGGCGGGGTCCTCATGGCCAAGTTCCTCAACCTCTTCCTGCGCGACAAAATCAACCCGCTCATCGGCTCCGCCGGCGTCTCCGCTGTCCCCATGGCCGCCCGCGTTTCCCATGTGGAGGGTCAACTCGCCGACAAAAGCAACTTCCTCCTCATGCACGCCATGGGCCCGAACGTCGCCGGAGTGATCGGCACCGCCGTCATCGCGGGGTATTACCTCGCGACGCTGCGGGGGTAGGGCGC
>CAZEYT010000114.1:2464-6946 GCA_964516295.1 uncultured Chthoniobacterales bacterium
TCAATCGCGGAACACGATCGCTTTGCTGCCGTGGACGAGGACGCGGTCCTCGACGTGGTACCGGACGCCGCGGGCGAGCGCGAGGCGTTCGCAGTCGCGTCCGAGGCGGACCAGATCGTCCGGGTCGTGGTAGTGCTCCACCCGGGCGACTTCCTGTTCAATGATGGGCCCGGCGTCGAGATCCTCGGTCGCGTAGTGGCAGGTGGCCCCGATCAGCTTCACCCCGCGCTCAAAGGCCCGCCGGTACGGATTGGCTCCGACGAAGGCGGGGAGGAATGAGTGGTGGATATTGATGATGCGGGCCGCGTGTTTCTGACAGAGCCAGCCGGGTAGGATCTGCATGAACCGGGCGAGCACGACAAGTTCGACCGCTTCGTCGTCGAGGATCTGTCCGACGGCCGCAAAGGCGGCGTTCCGGTCGGCGGAGGAATCGACATGGGCAAACCGGATGCCTTCGCGTTCGACCTGTTCGCGGCAGGTTTCGTGGTTGGAAATGACGACCGGAATGTCGATGCCCAGTTCCCCGGACCGCCAGCGCCAAAGCAGATCGGCGAGGCAGTGGTCCTGTCGGCTGACGAGCAGGGCGGCGCGGGTTTTGCGGGTTTCCGGGCGCAGCGACCACTCAGCGCGCAACGTCGCGGCCAGGGCGGCAAACTCGTCGGTGAACGCCTGGGGATCGCCGTCCGCCGCAAAGGCGAGGCGGGCGAAAAACCACCCACTGGAGGTGTCCGTGTATTGGCTGACTTCCAAAAGATTACCGCCGTGTCGCGCGATGGTTCCGGTAATGCGGGCGAGCAGGCCGACCGCGTCCGGGCAGTTCAGCTTCAGAATGGAGGCAGGCATGCCGCCGAGCAAACCCCACGCTCCCCGCCCCGGCAAGGAAATGTCCGTCGCCCGCCACCGACGGCGGTGGCAGATCGATCGGGCGAGGAAACGGAGTCTCACGCAAAGGCTTGCCCGCCCGAGGCGGGATGAAAAGGAAAACCTGCGGTGCAAGCTCTGACACGGTAGCCGCGGTCGTGACTTGTCCGCCTCAGGCGGAGACCGTGGACCTCCCCGAGGATACCGAAAGAAGAGACACGAATGGCACGAATGGTCACGAATTCTCAGAAACCAGACGAGACCACCCGCAAACGGTAGGGACGGCACTCCGCTGCCGTCCGTCGCAAGAAACGGAGTCTCACGCAAAGGTTTACCCGCCTTCGGCGGGGTGGTGCGGATGAGAAGGACGGCGAACGAAAATCCCTTGGGCTTTGCAACGGGTTTTCTCGGTTGGATCTCCGTGATCTCCTGCGAACCAATGAACCCGTCCCGCTTTGGCGTCGATTAGGTTGCCAGTTTCGTCTGCCCTTCTCGGGCGGGTATTCGTCAACAGGATGATCAATAATCCCTGCCAGACTCCTTTGGGCCACCTTCAGGACCTCGAAAAGTAGAAAGCGATTGGCTTGCTCGTTATGGTCCGAGATTTGAAAAGCAACCTACGCTCCGAACTGGAACTTTCTGAGGTGTTACTTATGTAAGCAGCGTGTGGATCGAGGTCGAATGCCTCCTTTGGAAATTCGTGAACCGATCCGTTGATCTGGATCTTGAGAACTCCGTTCAGGACGGTGACAACTACAGGCATTGCCTCCTGATTTTGAATCGAGTTTGACGGCAAATTCCTAGTGTGACGTTCGACTTCGCCGACATCATTGCCCTTCTGAGTTTCAATTTCTAACCGTGGACGAAACGACGATTCTTCGATCGGCCCAGGAATGAGAAACTTTTGGATAACGGAAAATCCGAGTGCTCCAGCAAGATCCGCGGCATTCGGTTGTTCAACTCGATACTCTTCAGCGAGGGCAAACGAGGCAGCAAGTACTGATAGGATGACGATGTAGGGTAGTTTTTTCATATGATCTAAACGTCGGCGTCAGCGGCCCCGGACCGTTGGCGCGGCAGATGCCAGTGGGGCGAAGCGGAACCAGCATCTGGCGCGCAAACGGGTAGGGGTTCGCTGGACGCCACAGTTAGCGTTTACTTTGGACATCGTGTGAAATATGTGGCTGAGGTATTGCGCCTCTCTTGGAAATCATCTGTGCGAGGCTCTTCCCGGTGAAGGCAGGTATGAATATCAAGAGGGCAAGGACAATAATCCCCAGAACTGCATATACAATAAAAGGAAGCGCGGCCGTGACCGCGATGTTCAAGAATGAAAGCAGAATGCCGATGAAAAAGACAGCAACAGCAAGAAACGCGTAGCAAACAAGGAAGGCAAGAAAGATCCCAATTCCGAGATTGAAACCAATGCGAATCCACCGACGATCTGTTGGGCTATGGTGCATGTGTGAAGTAGGAGTGTATTTGTTTCGTTAACGTTGGGGAACTCAAAAAACTAGAGGTCAAAAACTAGGGCCCACGCAGCAGATTCTTTCAAGTGGCCAAGGCTTCCGAGGCGGAACCGACCGCCCGGTGAAGGGGGGAATTCGTCCGTTTTGAGGCTCTCGGAATCATCGGCGAATCGGTTTGAAAGATATTTACCCTGAAGCTTTTCGCGGGGATATCTTTTGGCAGTCTCCCAGTCGATCAAGCGCCCTTCCTCGGAATTGGCCAGGCGATCCCGTTCCGCAAGGACGTCTCCGTGCCACTCGGGTGATTCTCTTGCTGGACCGCCTGCAGAGCGATCCTGCCACAAGGCTTCCATCAGGCGCAACTTGTCCGGCGTGGTCATCTCCTGAAGATCAATCGTCATCGCTGTGCCGGAAGGATAACAGGGAGCGCATGGAACTCAATTTTTAGTCGCCCTATCTCTCGTTCGACTGGTCCTGATCAGGGGAGGAAGGATGAAAAGGACGGCGAACGAAAATCCCTTGGGCTTTGCAACGGATTCTTTTCGGTCGGCTTTTTGAACTCCTGCGAACTAATGAAGCCGTCCCGCTTTGGCGTCGATTAAGTTGCCAGCTTCTTCTGCCCTTCTCGGACGGGTATTCGTCAACAGGATGATCAAGTAACCATTCCAGACTCCTTCGAACCACTTCGAACCACCCTGGCCATGCCGAGAGTGTGACTGATCTTTAAAAGGCGTCGATACGCGGGACTGACCCCTAACGCGACGAAAATCCCTTGGGCTTGGCAACGGATTCTTTTCGGTCGGCTTTCCGTGATCTCCTGCGAACCAATGAACCCGTCCCGCTTTGGCGTCGATTAGGTTGCCAGATTCGTCTGCCCTTTTCGGGCGGGTATTCGCATGCCAGACCCCTTCAGGACTAAATGAACCCGCATTGATGTCGATTAGGTTGCCAGTTTCTTCTGTCCTTCTCGGGCGGGTATTCGTCAACAGCATGATCAATAAACCATGCCAGACCCCTTTAGGGACCCCCAAACGGTAGGGACGGCACTCCGCTGCCGTCCGTCGCAAGAAACGGAGGCTCACACAAAGGTTTACCCGACTTCGGCGGGTTGGTAAGAATGAGAAGGACGGAAAACAAAAATCCCTTGGGCTTTGCAACGGATTCTTTTCGGTCGGATTTCCGTGATCTCCTGCGAACCAATGAACCCGTCCCGCTTTGGCGTCGATTAGGTTGCCAGTCCCCTTCAGGACTCGACGGGGACTCGATTGGAGTTCTATTTTTTCTCAGCTTGACTGATCACAATCCACTTCTGAACCGTTCGTGAGGCCCCCCGCGTATCCGTATAGGAGTATGAACCATCTCGGCTCGCCATTACATCAATCGAGTCTCCCTCAGCAATATTTGTCAACCCTTCGTAGTAATAGATATCTCCTGATCTTTCATAATAGGAATAGGCACCGCCTCCACCGCCAATGCTTGCGCTACTTGACGAGACAACCGCCTGCTGCATTCGATCCGCAAGAGCGCCTCCCGGAAGAACCTGAACAATCTTGATACGTGCCTGCTCAGCCGACTTCGCGAGCTTTTGTTGCCGCTCTTGAGTTGCGGCAGCTTCCGCCTTCTGCTTCGCTTGGGCGTCAGCAATCTTTTTATCCTCAAGCGATTTTGCATAAGCAGCTGCCTGTTGCGCTTGTTGTTGTTTCTTGAATTCATCGGCGCTATTCGGATCGTAGCCGTGAGCAGCTTGCACCTCAGGGGATAGCTTGCTGAACGGAATCTTTGAAATTCCTGAATCAGTCACTACCACGATTCCATCTGGCTCGACTCGTTTAATCGAAACATTCTCATATTTCGTTCCATCAGTAAGAATAAAAGTCTCTGCATTCCCGGTGAGGGCAAAAAGCATACTGCAGTTCAGAATGAGGAGTAAGCTGTGTTTCACAGATTAAGGATTTATACAATTGGCGGTTAAAGGGCGAGTGTATATTTTTTCCAACGTCAGCAATCACCGGCACCGGACCGCTGGCGCGACGAGTGCCGGGAGCGTAGCGACCAAGCACTCGGCGTGCCAGCGGGTAGGTGTTCGGTGGATCGCATTGTTGAACGAAGCCGCTGGCGCGGCGGGCCATGGTTTCGGGGCCGTGAGCGAAGG
>CAZEYT010000115.1:0-6737 GCA_964516295.1 uncultured Chthoniobacterales bacterium
CCGCCAAGGCCGCCCGCGCCGCTTCGGGATGAAACCTCCGCCCGACGAGCCAGTAACCATTGCGTCTCAAGTCTTCCAGCGTATTGATCGGTTTTCCGTAGTCCTCTTCCCGAAAGCGCTTTCCCTTCTCCCCGTAGCCGATGTTTTCCGTGACCCGTTCGCCGTCGATGAAAAAAAGCTGCTCGTGGACAAACTCGATATTCAGCGCATCGCCCAGACGGTTGTTGGTAACGGGCGCTATCCAGGAAAATCCATCCAGAAATCGCTTTCCAAACTGGCAGTAGGAGGCATCCATGCGCCGCCATCCAACACCCGCGCCAACGAAATCGAAATCAGAAAAAAAATCAGTCGCCGACTTCGAGCACCAGGACTCCGGGCTCCACGCGCAGGTTTTTGATGCCCTGAATTCCTCCCGTCTCCCCAAAAGCCTGATCGAGCAGATTCTCCCCTTTCAAGCCGCCCAGCCACTCCTTCGGCAGACTGAGTCCGAAAACCGTAACGTCTTCAATGACGAGATACGGTTTTCCCTCGCCGCCGATGGACACACGAAAGCGCCCGCGCATCCGAAAGGTCGTCCCCGCCCCGACGGGAAAATCCTCGGGAATCGGAATGGCGAGGTAGGCGTGAATCGCATCCTGCGCGAACTCAAACCGCACCTTGTCGCCGAGATCGGTGTTCTGGTTGAGGAGTCCGTTGATCTCCCGCTCGGTCAGTTGCAGCGTTTTGGAGCCGGGAACGTAGACCCGCTCGTCCACCACAGGAGACGGGCTTGCCGTTGAGGCGGCCACGGGCAGAGGCGTCGAGGGCGTCAGGGGAATGCTCCCGCCTTCGAGCTCCTTGAGCTTCTCCTCCACCACCACTTTCTCCTGCGCCGTGAGAACAACCGGCCGGATGGGCCGCTGGATCCACCAGATCGTCGTGGCCACCGTTCCGGCGATCAGGAGCAGCAACAAAAGCACACCCCCGCAGCCCAGAAGAACGGGGGAAATCCGGCGGGGTTCGCGAGGCGGTGGCGTTTCCATGAAGGTCACCCTAGTCCTCCCCCGCCGGGGAGAAAAGATTTCTGATGAAGCTTGTCGCGCCCGTCAGCCCGGGAACGTGTCTTCGAGCGCGGCCAGGAGTTCCGAGATGGTCTCGGTCGTCTCATCGCCCATGTTCGAAATGCGGAAGGTCTTTCCTTTGATCTTCCCGTAGCCGCCGTCGATCACCAACGCGTGCTTCTCGCGCAGCGCCTTGATCCACACCGCCACATCGACGTCGCGATTGTTCTTCACGCAGGTAAGCGAACGCGAGCGGTAACCGTCTGGCGCGAAAAATTCGAACCCCATCGATTTCACCCACTCGTGAACCTGGGCATTCAAAGCGGCATGCCGCGCGTGTCGGGCTTCGACCCCCTCGGCGAAAATGTCATCGAGCTTCGATGCCAGCGCGTTGATGAGCGAAATCGCCGGTGTGCTCGGCGTCATGTCGTCCGCCTGGTTTTTCGCGAACTCCACGAAATCGAAATAATACCCCCGGCCCGGAATCGACTCGGCCCGCTTCATCGCCCGCTCGGAAACCGCAAAAAGAGCGAGCCCCGGCGGCATGGCAAGCGCCTTCTGGCTCCCGGTCAAAAGCACGTCAATGCCGAGCTCATCCATCGGGATCGGCTCGGTGGAAAACGACGACACGCTGTCGACGATGAACATTACCTCGGGGAACTCGCGCATCACCGTCGCGATTTCCGCCAACGGATTGCGAATGCCGCACGAGGTTTCATTGTGAATGAGCGTGAGTGCATCGAAGCCCCCGGCCGAAAGTTTCTCCCGAACCAGCTCCGGCAACACCGGCTGGCCCCACTCCACCTGCAGCGCCTCGGCCTCGAGCCCGCAGCGTTTGCTCACATCGAACCACTTGTCGGAAAAGGCCCCGCACATGCAGTTGAGCACCTTTTTCCCGACCAGATTGCGCAACGCTCCCTCCATCACCCCCCAAGCGGAAGACGTGGAAAGAAAAACGGGACGCGTTGTACCGAAGAGCGTTTGCAACCGTGGCTGAATCCCGGCGTAGAGTTTTTTGAATTCGCCGCCCCGGTGCCCGATCATCGGCGCGCACATGGCGCGGAACGTTTTCTCGGAGACTTCCACGGGACCGGGGATGAAGAGTTTGATGTGCGAAGGCATAATGCGAACGTAGAGATTACGACGCCGGATTCCGGATGGGAATCGGAATTCCTGCGAAGCGTCCGGCACCGTGAAAATGCGTCCCGAAAGATTCCTCTTGTCCTACCGATGGCGGGGCCAGCGGAACACTTACTTTGGGTGGTTCGATCGCTTTTGTCTCTTTGCGCCTGGAGCTCTGCCCCGGGCGTTTTTCCTGCCCGGGGTGGTGAAGTGGTCCCAGCCGCCGGGCCAGTCTCGCGGGGCCAGGTTGGTGTCGGTGAGGCGGCCGATGGGTGTGAGCGGGATTTCGGGAAACGCGGCGGGCCAGGTGCGCCGGAGACGGGCGGCTTCGCCGGGGGGAAGCGCAAAGAGAAGCTCGTAATCTTCGCCATCCGTGAGTGCTTGGGAAACATCGCAACCGGGCTGACAGGGGATCGCGTCGAGGTCGACTTCAAAGCCGCACCCACTGGCACGGGCAAGCCGGGGAAGATCGCTGCCGAGGCCGTCGCTCAGGTCCATCATGGCGCGGGGACGGGCATTTACGACGAGCCACCGGGCTTCAGCGAGGCGGGGGACAAAATCAAGATGGTGCCCTCCCAGCGAACCGCCGAGGCGACCGGTGACAAAGAGCAGGTCGCCCGGGCGTCCGCCCGAGCGGGTCACACAGTCGCGGCGGGCGACCCAGCCGGTGAGCGCTACCGAGACGGCCAGTCCGTCCGGCAGACGCGACAATTCACCTCCGGCAATTCCGACGCCGAACCTCTCCGCGGCACGGGTGACACCTTTGTAAAATCTTTTCCAATAGGCGGCGTCCACCTGATCGTCCGCGAGGAGTGTGAGAAGAGCCTGCGCCGGACGTCCGCCCATGGCGGCGACGTCACTGATCGTTCGGCAAAGCGCTTTCCACCCGACGCGGGCCGGGTCCTCCTCCCGAAGAAAATGGACCCCGGCAACAACGCAGTCGGTTTTGAGAAGTTGATCTTCCTTTGCCCCGGGCACGCGGATGACGGCGCAATCATCTCCAGGCCCGACGACAAGCCCCGCGCCGGTCGGCAGCCCCGGCAGCAGGCGCGCGAGGAGCGCATCCTCGGGCGAGTGTTTCATTGGAGAAACCCGGGCCAGAAGACGGCCACGAGAACCGTGATGCCGTTGAACAGGGCGTGGAGCGCGATGGGAGCCCAGAGCGAACCCGTGCGCTCGTAGAGAAGCGTCAGGGCGACTGAAAGAAGGAACAACCCCGGCAGAGAAGCCGGGTGGCCGTGGATGACGGCGAAGACGACGGCACTGAAGACCAGCGCCGGGATCCGACCCGCAAATTGCCGGCACATGCCATAGAGACAGCCGCGGAAAATGAGTTCCTCGGTCACCGGGGCGATGAGGACCGCGATGGCGGCGACGGCGAGACGCGATGTCCACGATTGGCTTTCCAACAGAAAGGTGACAATCGGCTGCGGGGCGGTGTCGGGTCCGACGATGGAATATGCCGCCCATTGCGCGAGAAAAATGTAGGGATAGGCGAGGAGCAGGGCCACCGGGACGAACCACCACTCGCGTGCAAAGCCCGACCACCGCAGGCCGAAGGCTTGGACGGGGCGGATGTTCCGGACGACGAGAAATCCGACCACAAAAACCACAATGGCCCCGTAGAGCGCCATGCTGGCAACGACCGACGACAGATCCACCCGCACGACCGGGCGGCTAGCGGCGGAAATCGCCATGAGGAGAAAAAATCCGACAATGAAGCCGATGAAAACGCTCTCCGGCCACGTCCATCGCGTCTCGGCAATGCGGGAAGGATCCCGGAGAGTGGCGGCGAAAACACGGCGGAGGAACCAGCCGGAGACGGCGGCAAGAACGAGAAGAACGAGCGCCTGTTCGGTCGGGCTCACGCCGCTTTGGGAGTCGAGGCGCGCGGACGGGCCGGGCCTTTCTTGGCGGCGGGTTTCCGCTCTTCGAATTCAAAACCGACCTTGGCTCCGTCGAGCTTGAGATAAGCGGAAAACGGCCGGCCTTTTTTGGAAATGAAGCGCGGGATGAGATCCGTCTTGCCGGTCTCGATCAATTTCACGACCTGTTCGCGCGGCACTTCGCGCTGGCAGAGGGATTTGCCCATGCGGAATTTGCACGCGGGGGTGTTGCTGCACTGCCAAGCGGTACCGGTGTCGTGAATGGTGCCGGTCTTGCATGCCGGACATGTGCCGATGGAAGGAAGCGCGGAAAAATCTATCGTTTGGGCCGCGGCATCCGGCTCGCCAAAGTCGAACGACTGCTTGCCCTCGGCATCGATTTTCACCACGGCCGCAAACGGGCGTCCCATCTTGCTGCGGAAGCCTTCCAGCGGACCGACGCGGCCGAGGGTGAGGAGCGACTCGACCTCCTCGCGCTCGAACTGGCGTCCGGCCATGTTTTTCCAAACGATCGCTCCGCATTTGGCACGGCACTCGAATGCTTTGAACGACTCGACAAAGCCAAGGTGTCCACATTTCGGACATTTGACCTCGAGCGGCTGAAAGTTCCCTTCGACGGTGTCGCCGGTGAAGGTCTTGGCCTTTTCCACGATGTCCTGGGTGAAGGCGCGGATCTCTTCCATAAATTGCGGCCGGGGCATTTCGCCACGTTCCATGCGTTTGAGTTTGTGTTCCCACTCGCCGGTGAGTTCGGGCGAGGTCAGCGCCTGCACGCCGAGGCCGCGGAGGAGCGTGATGAGGGCGAGGCCTTTCGACGTCGCGATGAGATCGCGGGCCTGACGGATCACGTAGCCATCCAAGATCAGGCCTTCGATGATCTGCGCGCGGGTGGCCGGGGTGCCGAGACCGCGCTGCGACATGGCCTCGCGGAGTTCCTCATCGTCCACGAGTTTTCCAGCCCCTTCCATGGCCGAGAGGAGCGTGGCTTCGTTGAAACGTGGCGGGGGCTTGGTCTCGTTCTCCTTGACCTCGAGAGCCTCGGTCGTGGCGGGCTCGCCGGGTTTCACCGGACAAACATTTTGGTCGTCCTCGCCCGCCGCGGCTTTTCCATAGACCGCCATCCACCCCGGATCGGTGATGATTTTCCCGTCGGTCTTGAAGGCCTCGCCATTCACGCGTGTGATGCGGGTCGTGACCTCGAACTGGGCGGCCGGATAGAACGCCGCGACGAACCGTCGCGCGACCATGTCGTAAACCTTCAACTCAAAATCATCGAGGTTCTTGGTCGAGACGCCGGTGGGAATGATGGCGTGGTGGTCGGTGACCTTGGCGTTGTTAAAAATTCTCTTGTTCGGTCGGACCCATCCGGCAGCGAGGGCTTTCTGGGCGTGGGCGGCGAGATCAGGCGCCTCGAGTTTTGTGAAAGCGGCTTTGACGTTCCCGATATTGTCCTCGGGCAGATAACGCGAATCCGTTCGGGGATAGGTGAGCACTTTGTGCCGCTCGTAAAGGGCCTGGGCGATCTGAAGTGTGCGTTTCGCGCTGAGACCGAAACGGGAGTTTGCCTCCCGCTGGAGAGTGGTCAGGTCGTAAAGTTGGGGCGCGATCTGGCTGGTTGGCTTCTTTTCCTCGGTGATCTCGCCGGGACGTCCGGTGCATTTCGCAACAATCTCGTCCGCCCGGGCACGATCCCAAAGTCGCTCCGGCTTGCCGTCTTCATCGACCCCTTTTTTGAAGGCCTCATCGAACCAGCGTCCACGATACTGTCCGGCCGAGACGCCGAAGTCGGCGAAAACCTCAAAATACGGGCGCGGTTTGAACGCGCGGATCTTCTCTTCGCGCTCCGCGAGGATCGCCAGCGTCGGCGTCTGCACCCGGCCCACGGGTGTGAGCTGAAACCCGCCGCCTTTGGAATTGAACGCCGTCATGGCGCGCGTGCCATTGATGCCCACGAGCCAGTCGCTCTCGCTGCGACACACGGCCGCGTCGGCGAGCGGGACCATCTCCTGACCGGCGCGGAGTTCCAAAAACGCCTCGCGAATTGCCTCGGGCGTCATGCTCTGAAGCCAGAGGCGCTTCGTGGGTTTTTTGCACCCGGCGAGCTTGATGAGGTAATGAAAGATGAGCTCTCCCTCGCGGCCGGCGTCGCAGGCGTTGATGACCTCGCCGACTTCCGCGCGCTTCAGGAGGCGCTTGATCAAGTTGAACCGCGATTGGGTTTTCTCGATCGGCTTGAGATCAAACTCGTCGGGAATGATCGGGAGATTCGCAAAGCTCCACTTACCCCGCTTTTTGTCCATCTCGTTCGGCAGGCAGAGCTCGACCAAGTGGCCGATGGCGGACGTCACAATATACTCGTCGTTCTCGAAGTAGTCGTCCTTCTTGGGCAGCTTGCCGAGGACCTTGGCGAGATCCGAGGCCACGCTGGGCTTTTCGGCAATGACGAGGGTTTTGGACATGGGAAAAATCAGCGTGTTTTGACAAATCGCGACCCGGCCACCCGGCGGACGATCTTCTTCATTTCAAGGGCGAGCAACGTAGAAGACACCACGGGGGTTGGCAACCCGCTTCTCGCCACGATGTCGTCCAGAAGACTTTCGTCATCGCCAACCGCCGCGAAAATAGTCGCCTCGTCGCCGGACAATTCCGGCCCTCCGGTCGGCTCGAGCACTTGGGGTTCGGGAAAGAG
>CAZEYT010000116.1:0-5683 GCA_964516295.1 uncultured Chthoniobacterales bacterium
TTCCATCGTCCAGGAGAGGCCGCCCAACCGGACGACCACTTTCTGCGAAGAATCGCCCGCGGTCTGGAGGAGAATCCCGAAAACGGCGCAGCGTCCCATCCCCGCAAAGGAATTGGGACTCTGCGCCGTTTTCGGGATTCTCCTCCTGACCTCGGGCGATTCTTCGCAGAAAGTTGTCGTCCGTTTGGGCGGCCTCTCCTGGACGATGGAAGATTTCGTTCGCGGTTGGCTTATCACCGGGCGCACGGGATCCGGGAAGACCCAGTCAGCCATCAATACTCTCGCGTTCCAAATTTTCCAGAACGTCCCGAATTGGGGCGGCATCTGTCTGGACCAGAAGGGGCTCTATTGGGAGATCCTCACCCAAATGGCGGATCATTTCGGCCGAACCAACGATCTCATCCTGCTGCAAACCCGCCCGGTAGGAAGAGACCTACTCTGGCGTCCGCCACACACGATCAACCTGACCGGCAATCCCGCCGTTCCGGCGTCCACTTACGCAAAAGTGATTGTCGATACCGCCGTCTCCCTGACCGGGGGACGCGGGGGAAATCCGTTCTTTCCCACCAAGGCCCAGTTGGCCATCCAGATCGCTTTCGAAATCCTCCGCCACATCGAAGCCTACGTCACAATTCCGAACGTCCACCGCCTGCTCCTCCATCGCGAGGACAGCCAAGCCGTGATGGACGATCTGGTGAATCGAGGGGACCAACGGTCCGCTGAACTCCTCACGGCATTTCGTTCCTACCTTGACCAACCGCCCGAGCAACTCGGAGGTGTTCAGGGAACATTGAGTACGTATCTCGAGTTTTTTCTGAATCCGGAAATTGCCGAGGTTTTCTGCGCGAACGAACCGACTTTTTCCGTCTCGGAAATTGATCGCGGAAAGGTTGTCTGCCTCGCCATGCCACAGAAATTCCAATCCGAGCGCCTCTACATCAACACCATGTTGAAGCTCTCGTTTTATTTCCACGCGCTGAGCCGCTTCGACAAACCCGCCGCCGAACGCGAGAAGGACAATCTGATCATTCTTTTCGCGGACGAGGGCCAGGAAATCATCACCGGAGCCGAGTCCGCGTTCGCCGACCACCGCGCCGCGGGCGTCATACGCGAGGCCCGGGCCACGATCGTTCTTGCCACCCAAGCGTACACCTCCATCCACGGCACGCTCGACAAACGCCATGCCGACGTCCTTCTGCTCAATCTCAGCAACGAAGTGATCTTCACCGTGGCCAATCAGGATTCGGCGGTGATGGCTTCCAAAAACATCGGCGAACGCGAGGTGGTGGAAAAATCCTGGGGATGGTCCGCCGGGAAAAGCTCCCAAAACTATCAGCGCAAGATCAAACCGTTCTTCGAGGCCTACCGCCTCCGGCAATTGCCCAAATTTACTGCGGTCATCCGGCACTGTGAGAAACCGTTCCGCCGCCGCCTCATACCACCGCTTTCTCCGGACGGAACGTTTCCCCGCTGGTTTACAGCCCGCCGGCCGGATTTTGCGCTCCGACAATGGTTTCACCAAAAAACGCAACCGCCCAAATCCATCCCATGAATCCGATCCCCCACGAAAAACTACACACTCTGGAACCGGCCCTTTCCGCCGCGATCAAGGGACAAGACCACGTGGTCGGCCCCGTCTGCTCCGTTCTCGAACGCGCGATGCTTGGCCTGCAACCAACCGACAAGCCCCTTGGCTCCTTTCTGTTCCTCGGACCAACCGGCGTCGGAAAAACTCAACTGACGATCGAGTTCACCCGCCATCTCTTCGGCGAAAATGCGCTGTTTCGCTTCGACATGTCGGAATTTCAGCACGTCGATAGCGTCAAACTCCTTCTCGGTGACGAGAGCGGCCGCACCGGTCGCCTCGGCAAAGTGCTTTCAGAGCACACACGCGGCGTCCTCTTGTTCGATGAACTGGAAAAGGCCCACAGACTGATTTGGGACCTTTTCCTCCAAATGCTGGACGCGGCCAGAATCACCCTGTCCAACCACCGCACCTATGATCTCTCCGGCTTCTTCATCGTCTGCACGAGCAACATCGGCTCCCAACTCATGCTCCGCACCAGCCGCCTTCCGTTCGCAACCCAGGAACGAGCCGTTCTATCCGAACTCCACCGCACGTTCCGACCGGAGCTCATCGGACGATTTTCAGAAAAGCTCGTCTTCAAACCGCTCTCATGGGAATCCCAGCGCGAAATCGGCCGGATGGTCATCGCCGAGGAACTCGAACGCTTAAACCAGCAGGGGCTCAAAGTCGGTCTTTCCGAGCCGGCGCTAGAATTCATCGTGCGGAGATCCGTTCAAAAGCAATTTGGTGCCCGAGCGCTGAGAACAACCGCGCAAAGATTCCTCGGCGACGCAATGCGCCATGCCCTCAAGACCGGAAACGCGAGATCGGGGGTGATCGGCCTTTCGGATTCTGGCGCCCAGTTGGAACTGCGGAAAGAGATGCTCGGCGCTCGGCTTATCTGAGCCTCCGCTGTCCGCTTTCGGAAGATATTCCGCATACGGAATGGTTTCCTTGGTTCGCTCGGCGGATGCAGAGTCTCGACCGGGCCTTCGCAGAATTTCTGAAGAAGGAGCGTGGCGAGCGGTCCTATGCCGCGTTCGCCCGGGAGCTCGGGATTTCTGAAAGCACACTTCATCGGCTCAGTTCGGGAGATCAATCGATCACCTTGCGCAGTTTGGAGGCCATCCTGAAACGACTGGAAGTGGCTCCGGTGGATGTTTTTGGCAAAGAAGTGAGCCGGAAGCGGACTCGACGGTAGAAGCGCAGAAGGTCCGATGGGGAAAGCTGGGTCCGAGAAAAACACGCTGATCAAGTCGCTCTGGCGAAAACGCTTGTCGCGTCTCTGGACGGAGATTCCGGAATTCTGGCGGTTTCAGATTCTGGGCTGGGCCGCCTTCTCGATTTTCTCCTTCCCGCTGAAGTGGGTCGTCTTGGGAGATGTTTCCATCTCCCTCCTTGTCGCCGCCGTCCGGGATGGAACGGGATTCTTTCTTTCCGTCGGGATGCGTCAGATCTACCGGCGCGTTTACGGCCGCGGGGTCCTCCAGGTCGCTCTGGCCATTCTTTCCTGTTCGGTTATTGCCGGGGGAATCTTGACGGGCTTGGCTCTTTGGTTCCACGACGCCGTGGACCTGGCCGAGGAAAAGATCATCTATCCCTCGATGATCTTCGCAATCTTCTACTTCCGCACCGGCCTGATGGGGGCGTGGAGTCTGCTCTATTTTGGGATCAAGCTTCTGCGGGACAAGCTGGCAAAGGAAGCCGAGGCCGCCCGCGCCGAAGCCGAACGCCAGCGGGCGAAACTTCAGGCACTGCGCGCGCAGATGAATCCGCACTTTCTCTTCAACGCACTGAACACCATTCAAGCCGGTTTGACCCGCCACCCCGACCGGCTGGCCCCGGTCGTACAGGCGCTGGCGGATTATCTGAGCTTCTCGCTCACCTTTCGGGAAAGGGACCTGGTTCCGATCGGCGAGGAGTTCGACGCCCTCACGAGCTACCTTGCCGTGGAGAAGGCCCGTTTCCGGGACGATCTTGAACTGGAAACGTCCATTGAGCTCGCGGCCCGCTGCCTCCCCGCTCCGGGCATTCTCCTGCAGCCCCTGGTGGAGAATGCCATCCACTACGGCCGTCAAACCTCTCCGAAGCCCCTCCGCCTCCGCATGCGCGTGGCCCAGGTGGCCGGAGGGCTGATTCTGGAGGTATCGAACACCGGAACATGGATTGCGGAGGGGGATGGCCGTCCCGGTGGGGGAGTCGGATTGAGCAATCTCCGCGAGCGCATGCAGTTGCTCTGTCCGAATCGTCACAAAATCGCTGTTTCTGAGCTTGCCGGATGGATCACCATCCGGGTCGAAATCGCACCATGACACCACAAATCCTTCGCACCGTTCTCGTGGATGATGAAGCGCCGGCGCGCGAGTATCTCAGTGATCTGCTATTTCATCATCCCCGGGTGAAGATCGTGGGCGAAGCCGACGGGGTGCGATCCGCGGCGGAACTTTGTCGCGACCTTTCTCCCGATCTGATCTTTCTCGATGTGCAAATGCCGGATGGGAACGGATTCTCGCTCCTGCCGAAACTTTCGCCGCTGCCAGCCATCATTTTTGTCACCGCCTTCGACGATTTCGCCATTCGGGCCTTCGAGATCAACGCGATCGACTACCTGCTCAAGCCCGTTCGCCCGGACCGGCTGGCCAATGCCCTGGAACGTGTCATCCACGCGCAGCCGCGGGTGGCGAAGGAAAGATTTCGCGAGAGCGACCAGATCGTCCTTGAGTCCAAAAATCGCGCGTCTGTCGTTTTTGTTTCCCAGATCAGCGCCATCGTGGCCGACGAAAACTACACCCACGTTTTTCTCGCCGACAGCACCACCGAACACATCCGTCGGACCATGACCCAATGGGAAGCGCTGCTCCCCGAAACCCTCTTCCTACGGTGCGAGCGGTCGGTGATGGTGAACCTGAAAGCGATTCAGCGGATGATGAATCTTGGACGGACCGCCTGCGTGGAAGTGGCCGGCAAGGCTGAGCCGATCGTCATGGGTCGCACGGCCGCGGAGCGGCTCCGGAAAACGATCCGCCAGCGCGGCTACCTGTGACGAAGGCCGCCCGACGGCGGCTTCGTCACAAATTCCAGCTCGTTCGTCACGGGCACCCCGCGCTAATCCGGGGGGCGGGCCACGGTCGAAGCGATGAAACGCTTCAATGTTGTTGGGCCACAGGTGCGCCGACTGCGCAATAAGCGCGAATGGTCGCAGAACGACTTTGCCATCAAACTCCAGCTCCTTGGGATGGAAAACGCTACCCGGGTCAAGGTCGCGAAGATTGAATCCCGCCTCGTCGGTGTCGCCGATGAAGATCTGGTCTTCCTCGCACGGGCTCTGGCGGTATCGCTCGCCGATCTTTATCCCGACTTCATTCTCTCGGCCAAGCGGCTCTACGACGCCATCTGCTCGTCGAAGGCCTCGCGGTTCGGAGCGTTTGTTTTCGGACTGATTTCTTGTTCCGCAGCGGGAACAGCCCTCGCGAATTTTTCCGTCATCGTCGCGGCCGTATGAAAACACTACTCCTCGCCGCCGCACTCGACAGCGCCCTCTCCGAGGGCCTCGGGATTATCGCCAAATTCCTCTTCATCATCGCTGTGATTGTCATCGCCCATGGAGGCTGGCAGGTCCGATCTGGCAACGCCGACCAAGGCAAGATGTCCATCGTCGGCGGCCTGCTTCTGGGCCTGGCCGTCGTCATCGCCGAGGCGCTCTTCAGCGCTGGAGGAATGCCCACCATCACCATCTCCCAATAATGCACAAGGGCATCGTGCACACCCATGCCGGCGACGACAGCGACGGCAAGATCTGGGGGATCGAGGGGGCAAACATTCTGTTCCTCCTCGCCGGGTTGCTGGTCAGTGTCGGGCTCACCCTGGCGCTCTCGCGCCAGCAACTCTGGGGACCAAGTCTCCTCATCGGTCTGACTCCCCTCGCCGTAACCGGTCTCTACGTGTTCAGCCTCCGACAGGGGCGGCCGAAATCCTTCGACACCGACCTGCTGGAAACCCTCGCCACCGGGTCCGCTTGGGCACCGTCCACGCAACACCCACGCAATCCCCTTCGCTCCCATGCAAGCACCTAACGGTTGGATTTCCCACGATCTGATTATCTGGACCGATCTGGAC
>CAZEYT010000117.1:0-5525 GCA_964516295.1 uncultured Chthoniobacterales bacterium
GGTCGTGCGTGAGCTGCGGGCGCGTGACCGAGCGTCCGCTGGGATCGCCGATCATGGCGGTGAAGTCGCCGATGATGAGGATGGCATCGTGGCCGAGATCCTGAAACTGGCGGAGCTTCGCAAGCGAGACGCTGTGGCCGAGGTGGATGTCGGGCGCGGTCGGGTCGACGCCGAGCTTCACCTTGAGCGGGCGGCCGAGTTTGAGTTTGGCATCGAGTTCCTCTTCGCTGAGGACTTTGGCGCAGCCGCGGGTGAGAACAGAAAGGTCGGACATCGGGGATCAGCGGGGTTTGTTCAGCAGCTCGCGCACCTGGTCGATCGTCATTTCCTTCGAGATGCTTTCGCTGATCTGGCTCATCGCGCCGGGGGCCGTGCCGCGGATCTCGGCAGGGCGCACCGGGACAACGGAATTCCCGAGGTTGGCGGATTTGTTGTCGTCGTAGAAACCGGAGACCTGCGCGGCCTTGTCGAGCGGGGCCTTTTTGTCGGCGCCGTACATCGATCCCGTCGTCCAGTCGCCGGCCTTGCGGGCGTCATAAACCTTGTTGCCGAACCACGGGTTTTTGATTCCGAAAAAGGAGCGCGTCAGTGCGTATTCCTTGGTGTAGGGCGTGGCCGATGTCGCGTAGCCCGTCTTCGCGTCGTAAACCTCATCCAGCTTCATGGAACCGCCGCCTTGGAATTTGCGGTCACCCAGCGGGTTCCCCTGTTGCAGGTCCGGTTTGGTGACACGGTCCATCAGCTTCCGCTCCTGGGTCTGTCCACAGACGACGGCAACGGTCGCCAGGAGAAGGACGGCGGGGAGGAGGGTTTTCATCACGGCCGGAAAGAATACCACGGCGACGGGAATGTGGCAATCGCCGGAACGACAAAGCGCCCGCACGTTCGATGGAACGGGCGGGCGCTTGAGAAATGCCGCTGAGGCTTAAGATTGGTTCATTTCCTGCACATCCATCATGCCCCCGGGAGGTCCGGGAGGCTTGGGAGGTTGCGGCGGCTTCATCTGGTCGAGGACCGGTCCGAGGGTGGGATCGGCTTTGAGAATGGCTTCGCGCATCGCCTTGTGCATCTCCTCACCGGCGGCCCGGCGATCTTCCGGGGTCTTGGCATCTTTGTGCTTCTGCTGAGCGGCAACGACGGCCGGATCGTTCTTTGCCTTTTCGCGGGCTGCCATCAGCTTTTGACGGTCGCCTTCGCTGAGGGTGTCAAAGCCGGGAGGGCGTCCGTGTTTGTCACCTTTGCCGCCCCAGTTCGGTCGTTCGCCGCGATCGCCGGCGAATTTCTTGAGCTGCTCGGCAAGGTCGGGATCGGCCTTCATCATGGCGTCGCGCATGGCGGAGCGGAATTCCTCGCCCGCCGCGTCGGCCTTTCTCTTGAGTTCCTGGATTCTGGGATCCTGCATGGCCTTCTCGCGGGCGGCGGCAAAGCGCTCGCGGAGTTCGGGAGGGAGCTTCTCCATCATCTGCTCGCGCATGCGGTCTTTGGGTTTCCATTTTTCCTGGCCGGGAGGCTTGCCATCGGACGGCCCATCGGGAGGCTGGGCCTGCGCGGTGGCCAGAACAGGTGCCAGACAGAGAAGGAGGCAGAGACGTTTCATGATATGGGGTGTTCGAGGAATGGAACACCCCGGCCGCCAGAAAGTTGCGCGGGCCTGCAAAAGTTTTCTGCCACGCGCCCGAAGTGCACGACACCCTTTAGACCTGGCCCGACTGCCAGGCCGGCAGCCGCACATGGAAGGAAGCGCCGGCTCCCGGCGTGCTCTCGACGTGGACCGTCCCTCCGTGGCCCTCAACGATGCTGCGGACGATCGAGAGGCCGAGCCCTGTGCCGCCGGCATCGCGCGAGCGGCCTTTGTGGACACGGTAGAAGCGCTCGAAGATGTGGGGCTGATCCTCGTACGGGATGCCGGGCCCGTTGTCTTGGAAGACCATCTCGATCTCACCGGCCTGCCGGCGGGCGGAGATGCGGATCACCAGGTTTGTGGCATCGCCATAGCGGAGCGCGTTGCCGAGGAGGTTGGAGAAAACCTGCTCGATGCGCTGGGCATCGATCTCGGCGCGGCGGGCATCCTCCGGCCAGTCGATCTCGACGGAGGCGCCGCGCTCGCTGAGGTTCGGCTCGAGATGCTCGAGCACGCGGTCGAGCGTCTCGCGGAGGTCGCCGGTCTGAAACTCCAGAAGCGTCGCCCGGTGCTCGATGCGGGAGATCGTGAGGAGATCGTCGATCAGCAGGGAAAGCCGGCGGACATTTTTGTGCATCGTGCGGATCGAGTGCACCGTCATCTCGCGATCTTCAAGCGCGCCGTCGAGGAGGGTCTCGAGATAGCCGTTGATGATGGCAAGCGGTGTGCGGAACTCATGCGAGACGTTCGCGAGGAACTCCCTTCGCATGGCCTCGAGATCGTGGATCCGCGTCACATCGTGAAAAACGACAAGCGCCGCCGACGGCGGAGCGTTCGGCTTCGGGTTGAGGCCGGCCACATGGACGTCAAAGTGCTTCACCTCATAGCCACCGGGGCCGGCGGTTTCAAAGGCCAGCTCGATCCGTTGCGGACGTCCGGATTCCATCACCGCCTCGAGCGTCTCCTGGAGGTCGTGTTTGCGGAAGACCTCGATGACCGTCCGGTTCACGGGCGGTTCACCAAGGGCAAAAAGCTGCACGAGGGCATCGTTAACGAGACGGATGCGGTGCGAGCGATCCGCGATGAGCACGCCCTCGACCATGCTCGAGAGAATGGCGCGGAGGCTGAAGCCTTCGTCGGTGATCTGACGGTCGAGCTGCTGCAAAAGCTCGGCGATGGTCCGCACATCACGGGTCGAATTCCGGAAAAAAAGCCCCGACGCCGGCACGATAACCGGTCGGAAATCCTTTTTCGCCAAGCGCCGGAGAATGCGCCGCAACCGCAGCCCGGGAATCCAAACCTCAACGAGAAGGAAGGCCGCGAGAATCACAGCCCCGACGCCGGCGGCTGCCCAAACCATGTGCTCGTGGCTCAAGCTTCGATAATCGCGTTGAAGCGGTAGCCCTCGCCCCGGATCGTCTCCAGCCTCGCCGAATACGGTCCGAGCTTCTCGCGAAGGCGGCGCATATGGGTATCCACCGTGCGGGTGTCGATCGCCGACTGGTAGCCCCAGACGTCGCTCAGCAGGCGCTCGCGGGACATCGTCCGGCCGCGCATTTCGAGCATCAGGCTGAGGAGTTTGAACTCGGTCGTGGTGAGATCGAGCCGCTTGCCATCGATCCGCGCTTCGAAATTGTTTTTGTCCAGATAGAGTCCCTCCACCTCGACGACCTCGGTTCTGGGGGTCGTGCGCAACCTCCGCAGGAGGGCCTGCACGCGAAGGACGAGTTCCCGCGGGCTGAAGGGCTTCGTCACATAGTCGTCGGCCCCGAGTTCGAGACCTTTGACACGCTCGTGGGGTTCGCCCTTGGCGGTGAGCATCACGATCGGGATCGCGGCAGTATTGGCATCCCCCTTCAGCTCGCGGCAGACCTCGTGCCCGTTCATTCCGGGAAGCATGAGGTCGAGAACGACGATATCCGGACGGTTTTTGCGGGCGAGGTCGAGGCCTTCGTTGCCGGTATTGGCTATGAGCACGTCGAAGCCTGCGCGACTCAGGTTGTAGCGCAGGAGGTCCACAACATCGGCCTCGTCTTCAACGATCAGAACGGAGTCCTGCATGCGTTGAGTCGGGGATAGCGGAATTGGCGAAGCGGGGCAAGTCCCGTACAAGATTCGGGCCACCGGCGATTGTTGCTCAGAACAAAGGAAACTGAACCGCGGTGGCCCGAATTGCTGCCTTAACCGAGAGATTTGACCGCACCTAGGGGGCGATGTTCAAAAAAAGTGAAAAAAAATGCGCCCGGGCAGAAATTTTTCCTCAGACGTCCAGGACAATACCCACCGGGCAGTGGTCGCTACCGCCGATTTCGGGCTGGATAAACGCCTTACGAAGCGACGGGACGAGGCCGGCACTGACGCCGAAGTAGTCGATGCGCCACCCGATATTCCGCTCGCGGGCACCGTTCTGGTAGCTCCACCAGGTGTAATGCCCGCCTGCCGGTTCGAAATGCCGGAAGGAATCCGTAAACCCAACGCCCAGAACGTGATCAAATGCTTCCCGCTCCTCGATGGTGAAGCCGGCATTGCGGATATTGTCCTTCGGACGTGCCAGATCAATCTCGCGGTGCGCGACGTTCATGTCCCCGCAGAAGATGACCGGTTTTTCTTTGAGAAGCCCTGCCAGATACCCCGCGAAGGCGGGAGTCCCATCCCGGACCCGGGAGTCCAGCCGGGTGAGGGCGCACTGGGAATTCGGCGTGTAGACATTGACGAGAAAAAAATCCCCGAAGTCGGCCGTGATCACGCGCCCTTCGTTGTCATGTTCGGCCTGGCCGATTCCGTTCCGGATGCCGGCCGGCTTTTTCCGGGTGAGGATCGCTGTGCCGGAGTAGCCGGGCCGAACGGCGGAATTCCAAAAAATCTCGTAACCGGGGAAATCCTGCGGCACCTGCTCGGCGCGGGCCTTGGTCTCCTGAAGGCAGATCACATCCGGCTTCGCGGTCTCAAGATATTCGACAAATCCCTTCCCCAGGATCGAGCGGATCCCGTTCACATTCCACGAGACGAGTTTCATTAGAGGAAGGAAAACTCCGCGCGAACGGCATGGTGATCCGACGCCAGCGTCGGGAGCACGCGGCAGGCTTCCAGACGGAAAGGCGCGTTATAAAAAATATGGTCCAGCACGTAGGGCATCCGTCGCCAGGTGATCTCGGAATTTTGCGCGGCATGGAACCCGGCCTGCTCGAACTGCTCGACCACGCCCTCGCCGGGCGCACAGTTGAAATCTCCGGCCAAGAGGGCCGGGCCGGTCTGTGCGCGGAGGGCGGCCTCGATCGCATCCCGCTGCCCGCGGTGGTCGGCGCTCGTCGCTCCGATCATGAAAAACGCCTGCAGGTGGGTATTCAACAAACCCACCGTCCGTCCACCCAGAACGGTCGTCGCCTGGAGCAAAAGACGGTGCGAGGGCTTGCGCAGCACGCCCTCGTATTCAAACTCGACGCCCGCCGGAGCGAGATCGACCCGCTGGAAATCCCGCAGCTTCGTTTTGGAAAAAATCGCCAGGCCCAGACCGAACGGGATCTCCAACTCGTTCGCGACCGGGTAGCCGAAGACCGAATCATAGCCCTTCAGCGCCTCGCGGAGCCGGGTGTAATTCGGAGGCGGATCGATCTGCGCGCCGCCCTCATAGCCGCGCTCGACCTCCTGGAGAAAAACCACGTCCGCATCCTGCGCGCGGAGAAAATCCACCGTCTGGGCGAGGTCGGTTTCGGTCCTGTCCGGCTCGGCCTCGTTCCAAGGCTGCCCGTTCTGCATGTTGAAGGTGAGGGTGCTGAAAATCATGGGCTATACCTTGCCAAGTCCAAGACCGCCTTTGTATAAACAGGCCCGTCCGCATTTGCAAACATCCCATGTATAAACTCGTTCTCATCCGCCACGGCGAAAGCACCTGGAACCAAGAAAA
>CAZEYT010000118.1:0-5052 GCA_964516295.1 uncultured Chthoniobacterales bacterium
GGGGAAAAACTTTTCAAAGCAATTCAAACTGCGGAACTCGGGTTAACCGTCGGCGACGCGGCCGCGCAGTTTTTTGACTTCGCCGCGTTTGCGTTTGCTCTCGACCAGCTGGCGTTTTGTTCCGCGTGAGCGTGTTGCCTTTTGGCGACGGGCCTTGGAGATCCCGGCCAGGCGGGCCTGTTTGCGCTCAGCGGCCCGGCTTTCGAATTCCGCCAGCAGCCTCTCCATCGCCAGTTTCCGGTTCGTCACCTGAGACCGGCTGTCGGAAGCCGTGACCGAGACCCCGGTGGGAACGTGGCGCAGCGTGCAGGCTGTGCTGACCTTGTTGACGTGCTGTCCACCGGGTCCGCTGCTGCGGGTGAAGCTCTCCTCCACGTCCCGGAGCAGGACCCCGCAACGGCGTAGCCGCTCTTCGGTTGTCGAGTCTGGCTTCATGTTGAATCCGACTATGGCTGAACGCCCCGGCGTCTTCAATTCCGCGAAACGTCTGGTCTGTGTCTTTGGTGGTCTGGCACGAGGCCCTCCGTAGGGTCTGGCTTGTTTTCAAGCTCTCAAAATACGGAAGAGGGACTGGAGAGTAGGGGGGTCGAACCCCTGACCTCGTCATTGCGAACGACGCGCTCTACCAACTGAGCTAACTCCCCGGCAGTCTGGAAATATGCCGCGGGGACCGTTGGGTGGCAATCACTTTTGTGGTTGCCCGGTCAGAAGTAAAACGGGAGACCGCGAGCCTCGAAGGCCGCTTTTTGATCGCTGAGGTATTTTTCGCCGAGGCGGTCGAAGCCGCCACTCGCGCGGAAGGTGCGGAGGAATTCGTTGATCTGGGTGCGGAGCTCGTCGTTATTGAGTTGGACGGCGACGGCCCAGTTTTCCTTGCGTACGGGTTCAAGGATAGCGCGTGTGGTCTCCGGGTGTTCCTGGGCGTTTTTCCAGACGCTCATTTGGTCATAGAGAAAAGCGTCGGCGCGTTTCTGCACGACTTCTAGAACGGCGGCGGATTCCTTGTCGACGGCGAGAATGCGGGCATGGCGAAGATTCGCGCGGGCCCAAACTTCTCCGGTGGTTCCTTGGCGGACGACGATCATGCGGCCGGCTTGGTCGATGTCCGCCGGGGTTTGGATCGGGGAGTCTTTCCCGGCGAGGAGAGCAAGGCCGATGGTCAGGTAGGGATCCGAAAACGAAACCGCAGTGCGACGTTCCGGCGTGTCGGTAACGGACGAAATGATGCAGTCGATCTTGCCGCTGGCGAGGGAGGGGATGAGTCCGGTGAAGGGGATGTTTTCAATGCGGACCGGGCGTCCTAGGCTCTCGCCGAGCGCGCGGGCGAGGTCGACGCTCACGCCCTCCGGCTGACCGGCCGTGTTGATGCTCTCGAATGGCGGGTAGGAGAGATCCATCCCGACGACAAGTTCATTCGAGGCCGTCGGCTTACTGCAGGAGGCGAGCAGGCCGGTGGCGAGGATGGCGGTGACCCAACGCAGGATCATTCGCGGAAGATCGAGTTGCGCACCGCGGCGAGTTCGGTTTCTTCCATCAGCTTTCGAGTGACTCCCCGCAGGCGGCGTCCGAGCATGGAGGCGATGCCAATGAGGATCTGAATCCCGGCGGCGGGGTAGTTGTTGATGAAATCCTCCAGATCTGCGCGGGGGATCACCCAATACTGTGCGGGCTCGATGGTGACGATCGAACAGACGGCACTTGCCGGATCGAAGAGATCGACTTCACCGACCCACTCGCCTTGGGAGATCTTTCCGAGAAGAATCTCGCGCCCTTCGTCATTGCGTCGGGCGTGGAGGAGTCCACTGATGATAAAAAACAACTTCCCATGCGGTTTGCCTTCGCGGATGAGCACGTCGCCGGGATTCGCAAGGTGAAAGCTGCCGTAGGAACTGAGCGTGTCGCGGTCTTCTTTGGTGAGTTCCGAGACAAGACCGACGCCGGGTAGATGCGGGGTGGTGAGCGACATGAAGTTGAGCAAACACAATTCGGACCCGGGAGCAAGAGTCGAATGCGGATCGCATCATCCGACGGTCTTGCAATCGCGGCAGGTTTCACCGAATGATCGCGGTCGGATGAATATCGTGATCCTCGGGGCGGGGGAAATCGGCTTTTACATGGCCGAGCAATTGACCGCGAAAAACCACAATATCTGTGTCATTGAGACAAACGAGGAGGTGGCCCGCGCGGTGAGCGACAAGCTCGACGTCCGCGTCGTGACGGGAAATGGCACTTCGGTGACCGTGCTGGAGGAGGCCGGCATCGCGGAATGCGATGTGTTTTACGGACTGTCGAGCTCGGACAATACCAATGTGGTTGCGGCTTCGATCGCCCGGCCACTCGGGGCCAAAATATCGATTGCACGGGTGCATGCCGATGTGCAGCAGGATCAGTGGCTTTTTGATTTCCGCTCGCACTTTGGGGTGGATTATCTGTTCAGCTCCGAGCGACTCGCTGCGGTGGAGTTGGCGAAATACATTCGGAATCCGGACTGCCTGGTGGTCGAGGAAATCGCCCGCGGCCGGGTCGAGTTGCAGCAGACGAAGGTCTCGGCCAGCACGCCGGCGTGCGGAAAAGCCTTGCGCGATCTCAAGCTGCCGGCGCGGGTGAGGGTTGGGTCGATCCAGCGAAAAGACGAGGTTTTCATTCCCGATGGGGATGAGGTGCTTCAGGCCGGGGATGTCGTAACGCTCTTTGGAGCAACAAATTTGCTCTCCGAGGCGGCGGCCGGCTTTCGGGATACGCGAGCTGGGATCGAACAGTCGCGGGTCGTGATTTTCGGCGGTGGCCAGTATGGCCTGGCGCTGGCCCAGATGCTCGAGGGCAGTCGCTTTCGCACGCGGATCTTTGAAAGCGATGCCAAGCGGTGCGCGGTTCTTTCGCGGCTTTTGCAACGGACGACTCTGATCCACGCGGATGGCACGTCGATGACTCAGCTTCGCGAGGAGCAGGTCGGTGAGGCAGACTTCTTCGTCGCCGCCACCGCGCAGGACGAGGACAACGTGATGACTTGTCTGCAGGCGAGGGACTTGGGGGTGAAGCATTGCGTGACATTGATTCACCGTGCGGATTATGCCGATGCGGTAATGCGGGCCGGGGCACGGCTCGGGATCCTCGGAGCGGTGAGCCCGCGTGTGGCAACGAGTCGCGAGCTCCTGCGGTTTACGGTCGAGCGTTCGGCAAATACACTTGTGACGCTGAATGGCGGTTTGGAAGTGATGGAGTTCACGGTGGGTGAATCCAGCGGCCTAGCCGGACAGGCGGTCGCACAGATCAACTGGCCGAAAGGCAGTCTCCTGGTGTCGCTTACACGCGGGTCTTCCGCCTCGGTGCCGGCGGCGGCCGACGTCTTGCAAACCGGGGATGTGCTGGTGGCAATGGTGGCCCCGGTGGCGAAAAAGGCGTTTCATCGATTGCTCGGCTGACCGTGAATTACCGGCTTCTCTGCAAAGTTCTTGGGTCGCTGGCGTTGCTGATGACGGCGGCGTTGCTGCTGTGCGAGGTCTATGGGTTTTTCATCGATGCGAAGGGGACCGGCACGCATCATGATTTCAGTTTGCTGAAGTCGGCCTTCGCGGCCGGTGTTGTGGGCGGATTGCTTGTGGCGATTGGCCGGTCGTCCGGCCGCGAGATTCTGAGAAAGGAAGCTATCGCCATCGTGGGACTGGGATGGTTGCTCTGTACGGTGCTGGGGGCTTTGCCGTTTGTGCTCGGCACACCGTCTCTGCACCCCGCTGCGGCGTTTTTTGAATCGGCCTCGGGATTTACAACGACGGGCTCGACGGCAATCGCGGATCTGAACGCCTTTCCGAACTCGATCCTGTTGTGGCGCGCAACGACGCAATGGCTGGGCGGAATGGGAATCCTGGTGCTGTTTGTCGCGCTGTTATCGTCGCTCGGTGTCGGGAGCAAGGCGCTCTTCCGCCACGAGTCGAGCGCGCAGATCGGCTATGGATTTCACGCGAGAATCCGGCAGACGGCACTCGGGCTGTGGAGTCTTTACACGGCGCTGACCGCACTGTGCGTGGCGGGTTTGGTTTTTCTTGACATGTCCTTCTTCGACGCGCTGCTGCACGCGTTCGCGGCGATCTCCACGGGAGGGTTCAGCCCGAAGAATGAGAGCCTCATGTTTTATCAGAGTGCGTGGATCGAGGTCTGGCTTTGCGTCTTCATGTTTCTCGGTGGTGCAAACTTTTTGTTGTTGGTGCGCGTGCTTCGCCGGGATGTGGCCGGGCTGCGGCGGGAGGAGGAATTTCGGGCCTATCTGGCGATCACGCTGGCGGCAACGGCGATCATTTCGCTGGATCTGATTTTCCGCTCCGGTGTGGCTCCGCTGGAGAGCTTGCGATGGAGCTCGTTTCAGGTCATTTCCATTCTGACCACGACCGGTTTTGTCTCCGCGGATTACGATCTTTGGCCGCGGTTGTCCCAGGCCATTTTGGTTGTGCTGATGTTTATCGGCGGGTGTTCCGGATCAACCTCGGGAGGCATCAAAGTCGGGCGGATTGTGGTCCTCGTGAAAACAGCCGGCCAGCAACTGAAGAATTCGTTCCGCCCGAATCAGATCGTCCCGGTGAAGTTGAACGGTCAAATCTTGGAAGAGTCGCAGAAGGCGGCGGCTTTGTTTTTCATCGCACTGGCCGGAACCGCTGTCGGGGTTGGAACGCTGCTCGTCGCATGGAACGAGCCCGGAATCTCGCTATTGGGGAGTTTCACATCGGTAACGGCGACCTTGTTCAACATCGGTCCCGGCTTGGCCGAGGTCGGGGCGACAAAAAACTTCGCCTTCTTTACTCCGACGTCCCACATGATCCTTGGCCTTCTGATGTTGCTCGGTCGGCTGGAATTCTTTGCTTTGCTCGTCCTACTGATGCCTGCGCTCTGGCGGCGGTATTGAGGGATCGGGATCGCCAGGAAGCTCAGCGAGGTTGCCGCTGGCCGCCGCCCGGAGAAACTGGGAAACTGGGAAACTGGGAAACTGGGAAACTGGGAAACTGGGAAACTGGAAACTGGAAACTGGAAACTGGAAACTGGAAACTGGAAACTGGAAACTGG
>CAZEYT010000119.1:0-4875 GCA_964516295.1 uncultured Chthoniobacterales bacterium
CCATGCCACAGGAAAACATCACCCTCGAATGCACCGAGGCCCGCGCCGAGGGCAAATCGCCGTCGCGCTACATGACGACGCGCAATAAGAAGAGCCCGCGGACGCCGAATCGTCTCGAGAAGAAAAAATACAACCCGGCCCTGAAGCGGCACACGCTCCACCGGGAGATCAAGTAACCGCCATGCAGCCGAAAACTCCGCAACGCCGTTCCAACTTTCGCCGGGCCAATCGCACGATGCCCCGGCGTCGCGTCGACCTCAATCTGGAGGCGATCGACTACAAAAATCCTGACCTCCTCAAGCGCTTCGTCACCGAGAGCGGGAAGATCCTTCCCCGCCGCGTCACGGGCATGTCCGCCCGTCTGCACCGCAAAATCACCCGCGAAATCAAGCGGGCTCGTGCGGCGCTGTTGATGAAGTAATTTTGAGGTTCCCGGTGCGTCAGAGAAGCTCCGACGCGCGCGCTGCCCCACCCGGGCAGCCCTGTTCATCTTCTCATGTGGACTCTTTCGTGGCTCTCGCCCCATCGCGAGTTCGGTCTTCTGCTCCTACGTTGTTGCGTAGGGATAATCATGCTTCTCCACGGCTGGCCAAAACTGGCCGGAGGGGAAGCCGCATGGATCCGCGTCGGTGCGGCCATGGAGCACTTGGGAATCAGCTATTGGCCCGCGTTTTGGGGTTTTCTGGCAGCCATGGCCGAGACCTTGGGCGGAGCTCTTCTGGTGCTGGGGTTTCTCACCCGACCGGCCGCGCTGGCGCTCACGGGAACAATGGTTGTCGCGACCATCACCGCCTTTGACACTTCGGGCGGCGAATACCGGATCTGGGCTCACCCCGCCGTCGTCGGCTTGGTCTGCCTATCGATCGTTATCCTTGGTGCCGGGAGGTACAGCGTCGATCGGAATTGATCACGCTCCGGACGCCTTTTCCAGCGTCGCAAGAAGGAGATGGGCGTGCAATTGCTGCACGTAGAATTCCGCCTTTTCCCGCTCCCCGGTCCAGACGATCGAACGTCCCAGCCGGTGAACTTCCATCATGTGCCTTTCGGCTTTTTCGCGGGAGTAGCCGAAAACCTGCCGAAAAATGAGCGTCACATAGCTCATAAGATTTACGGGATCGTTGTGAACCACGACATTCCACGGAGCCTCTGTGCTGGTCTCCGTGGAAATTTCCGGTTCCGGTGTCTCCAACGCCCCCATCGCCTTAAGCCGCTCTCAATATCGCAAAATCCCCCGGCAACCCCGCGAGGCAGGTTCCCACACCGGGCCAGACCGAGGCCATCGGAAGATCCCGCAGCTCGAGAAAAACCAGCGCCCCCAGTGCGACCCGGGGCGGGATGTGAAAGACGGCCGCCCGCGCTGAAAAGATCGTGACAAAATGTCCGGGGACCTCCCCGGCCACGACGGCCGCCGTATGTCGTGCCAGTCCACGCTCGCCCGGTGGTGTGGTGACTTCGGCGGCGAGAAACCGTCCGGCGTCGCGGCTGCGTCTGGCGGCAGGGCCGACAAGGGTGGCCTCCAAGCGGGCATCGATTGCGGCAAGTTCCCTGACACCGCCTGTGGTCACCGCCGCACGGGCTTCGACCGCAGCCGGGACGAGATGTCTGAGAAAAACCGCCTGAGCCCACGTTTCGACGGCCGACGCGGGTTGATCGCCGAAAGTCAGTTTGCCCAGTTGCTCGGGCGACGGAGCACAAAGCCGCGCCGCACGAAAAATTTCTTCCCGCAGTGGAAAATCCTCACTCCCCTTCATCGAGTTCTCGGCGGAAAGTTCAGCGGATCGGAGAAATAACGTCGGGTTTCGGACGCGATGACGCCGCTCAGCAGGAGAAGGCACACGATATTCGGCAGAGCCATGAGGCCGTTCATCATATCGGAAAAATTCCACACGGCTTCGCTTTTCCAGACACATCCCAGAAACACCGCAAGGACCCAGCACCACCGATAGATCGGGATCGGGCCGACGCCGACGAGATACTCGATCGCCTTCTCGCCATAGTAGGACCACCCAAGAATAGTCGAGAACACAAAGGTCAGCAGGCCGACGACCAGGATGAAGTCTCCAACCGCGCCCAGATGATGAAACGCCGCGTTGCAAAGCGTCGCCTTCGTCATGCCTTCGGCGGTCCACTCCCCGGAGCCGACGATGACCAGCCCTGTGATCGCACAAACGACCACCGTATCCCAAAATGTTCCCGTGCTGGAGACGAGCGCCTGACGCACGGGATCTTTTGTCTGGGCGGCCGCCGCGACAATCGGGGCACTGCCGAGGCCGGATTCGTTGGAGAAAAGTCCCCGTGCGATCCCATAGCGCATGGCGGCCGCGATTCCCGCCCCCACAAACCCGCCGACCGCGGCATGGCCCGTGAAGGCACTTTTCACAATCAAGACAATCGTGTCGTCGATATTCCGCCAAGTGAACGCGAGAATGACCGCGCAGCCCACGACATAAAAGATCGCCATGAAGGGCACGAGCACCTGGCAGAAATTCGAGATGGATTTGATTCCGCCGAGAATCACCGCAGCGGTCAGGATGGCGAGGAGGAGGCCGACGGTGAGTTTGATCGCGCCGTCCTCAAACACCCACGGAAAAATGTCTTTGTTCGTAACCACCATGTCCGCGATGGCATTGGCCTGCGTCATGTTGCCGATCCCGAATGCGGCGATGGCTGTGAACACAGCAAAGACCACCCCCGCCCAGCGCGCCTTCAGCGCGTGCTCGAGCACATACATCGGTCCGCCGGACATCTGGCCGTTGGCATTGACGATGCGGTACTTCACCGAAAGGAGCGCCTCGGCGTATTTTGTCGCGATGCCAAAGACCCCGGTGAGCCACATCCACAACACCGCCCCCGGTCCGCCGAGCAGGACCGCTCCGGCCACACCGTAAATGTTGCCTGTTCCGATGGTAGCCGCCAAGGCGGTGGTCAGCGCTCCGAACTGGCTGACATCGCCGGGCGAGCCCGGTTCTTTGGAAACCGACAGCCGGATCGCGTGAAAAATGTGTTTCTGAACAAATCCCGTCCGCCAAGTCAGGAACAAATGGGTGCCGGCGAGAAGGTAAACCAGCCACGGCCCCCACACCCAACCGGCTGCGGCCGCAATCCACTGATCGAGGGTCTGCATGGCGGGTGATTAGAGGGACACAAGGCGGAATCGGCAAGCAAAGAACCACCGGAAATCCCCACGGACCGATGGTCAGTCGAGGCAGTGCACGAAAAATCCCGATCGCAGCTTGGGTTCGAACCACGTGCTTTTGGGTGGCATGATCTGATCGGCATCCGCGATGGCCATGACCTCATCAACGGTCGTCGGATACATGGAAAAGGCCACGGCGGCCCGGCCGCTGTTGACGCGGTCTTCGAGTTCCACCGTGCCGCGAATGCCGCCGACGAACTCGATTTCCGGGCTGCGGCGCGGATCGTCGATGCCGAGAAGCGGAGCCAGCACGCGGTCCTGAAGCACGCTCACATCGAGCGACGAAACGGGATCCGCCCCGACCGGAGCGTCCCATGCCAGTTCATACCAGGCCCCATCCAAAAACATCGCAGCGCGGTTCGGCGACACAGGCGTCTTTTGGGTTGTGGGAGTCACGCGAACGACACGGGCCAACTCCTCAAGGAAGGTTTCCTTGGTGCGTCCATTCAAAGTCCGCACGACCCGGTTGTAGGCAAGGATCTGGAGCGAGTCCGACGGAAACAAAACTCCGAGAATGCCCTCATGCGCGTCACCCGCAGCTCCGCGTGCCCGCCGAAGCGCCGCGACCCGCGCTCCGCTGGCGGCGCGGTGGTGACCGTCGGCAATATAAACAGTCGGCACGGCGTCGAAGGCCGTCGCAAAAGGCGCCGTGTCCTTCACCCGCCAGACTTCGTGCCGGATACCATCCGGGGCGATCATGTCGTAGTCCGCCGGTCCGGCGAGAACCTTCGCGACCAGCGTCTTCAGATCCGGCGTGTCGCGATAGGCGAGAAGAATCGGCCCCGTTTGCGCGCCGATGGTATCGATCAACCGCGTGCGATCATCTTCTTTGTCCGGCCGGGTTTTTTCGTGCTTTTTCACGCGTCCCTTTTCGTAATCCTCCGCCGGAACCGTGGCCACGATCCCCGTCTGGCTGTGAGTGCCCATGGTCAGCCGATAGAGGTAGTAACAGGGCGAAGCTTCGCGAACGAGCGCCCCCTGCTCTTGCAGGCGGAGGAAATTCCGCCGGGCGGTCTCATAGACTTCCTCGGCGTAGGGATTCACCGACTCCGGGAGATCGATCTCCGCGCGGTCCACGTGGAGCAGGCTCCAATCATTGCCCGCCGCCAGCGCCGCGGCCTCGGCCCGATCCACCACGTCGTATGGCACACAAACAACGCGCTCGGCAAACTCAGGGGCGGGAGCAAGCCCGCGAAAAGGTCGGATTTTCATGGCCGGGAATTATGCATCCCACCGCCCGCCCGCCGAGAAAATACCGCCAGAACCCCTCGAAATCCAACCGGTCCGGCCAACAGACCAAAGCCGTCCGTTCGGCCGGGCACCACGCTTTGGCGGGCCTCCGGTTACTTTTTTCTCCGAGGCGGAAAAACCTTGTCCGCTCGAAAAAGGACGGGGGCGTCCCGGGAAGGGAGCGCCCCCGCTTTTTGTGATGGCTGTAAGCCGGATTCTGTCCGGTCCGGTGTTTCCATCGGACGTGGACGGTCATTTGTCTCGGTCGGCCTTTCGGCCGGGCCGGTTCGTGAGAACTGCGACTATTACCCGGAGGCTTCCTGTCGGCGCTTGCGCGTCGGCGGGAAGGGCAGGCCACCCGGCCTCCTGTTTTGTCTTGCACCGCATGGGGTTTTTCGTGCCCCCGGACTTGCTCCCGGGGCGGTGGGCTCTTACCCCGCCTGTTCACC
>CAZEYT010000120.1:0-4793 GCA_964516295.1 uncultured Chthoniobacterales bacterium
TGCAGGTTGGTCTCGGAAGTGGTAAAGCGCATCGTGCGGGCCTCGCCCGTGGCTTCGGTGAACGTTCCGACGTATTCTGTGCGTTGGTGGATGTTTGCTTTCATCCTCCTTGGCCTCTCGCAAAACCTTCGCGGGTGTCCATCGCTGAATATCACCATTTTTATCGCCCATTTTTCGTGTGTAACCGAAGTTGGCGCGAAAGTTGAACAGGCCGCAGGTGAGCTCACCAAACGCCTCGACATCGACTTCGTGTGTCCTTGATACTACGAACACTTGTCATGCAATCATTCCCGCCGGAGGTATTGCCAACAACTGGAAACAGATGAAGATTCCATGGATGCGGAAGGTTCTTTTTATCTGCACGGGCAATTACTATCGAAGCCGTTTTGCGGAAGGGGTATTCAATGATGCTGCACGGCGGACCGGCCTGGAGTGGATGGCCTTTTCCCGAGGGCTGGCTATCCACATGGCCGAAGGAGATCTGTCCCCATATACGGAACAGGCTTTGCGGGAACGCAACATTACGCGGGAGCACACGGGACCAACACGGAGGATGCTCACCGACCGCGATCTTGTCGATGCCACCCGGATCGTCGCCCTCAAACGCGAGGAACACCACCCGCTCATGATCCGGACTTTTCCCGAATGGGCGGATCGCATCACGTATTGGACCGTGAATGACATTGACCTCGCGCCTCCTTGCGAGGCGCTTGTTCAGATCGAAGAGCTCGTCCAGAAATTGATCGCTGAGATCACAACACCCCCGGCTGTCCCCTGTTGACTCAGCGATCTACCAAATCATCAAAGAGCCCCGGCTGGAACGGCTGGAGTGCGGCATGTTCGGCAGAAAAGAACTGCGCTTTTGTCGCCCCTGATGCCTTTCCCTTGCGGGTGTGGCAGTCGAATGCGTAGTCGGGGATGGGGATGTATTCGGGGGCGTTCCTGAGATCGTCGGCGAGAGTGTCCACATCCACTCCCTTCAACTGGTCATAGACGAGGTTTTGAAGGTGGTCGGGATCGCGGCTTTTCTTGGCCGCGCAGAGGATGATCACCGCTTTGGAAATGAAGATCCGGCCCTTGGCTTTCCGAGCAGGCACATTGTCATTGATGATCAGGTAGGAGTCGTGGAGCGCTTTGACCTCCGCAGTGATCAGGCCCCAGCAATCTTCCGCGCTCACCGTGAGGAGACGCTTCCACACATAGTTGCCGAACCCGCTGGCCCAAAGTTCCAGAGCCCAGTATCCGGCAAGCTGGGTATCGGCGCGGCGGATTGATTTCTGCATCGCCGACGATACTTCGCTAAATTTGTAGTTCCTGATCGTGCGAAGTTCCATATCAGGTGGCCCGAGGCGGAATAGTGATGTTCCCATGCCTTCCTCCTCTCGCGGAGAAATCGTGGAGTCTATCGCTAATTGTCACCATTTCCTTCATGGCTAAAAGGGTAGCGCTGGGCAGGCGCGGGGGCGTAGCAGTTCCGGGGGTGCTTTGAAGGTGCAGCATGATCAGGCGTCCAGATGGACCGACTGCCGCCGGTGAACGTCCACGACCACCCGGTCCTGGCTTTTGTATTTCTCGAAACGCATGTGGGCCTTCCACTTCGATTTCAGGTATCGCTTCTCGGCTGCGATCCTTTCCTCCGACCGGAACAGGGAATTGCCCCCGAGGTTTTTGTCGCGCTCCTGGGCGAAGCAAAAACGGGCTTCGTTCCAGACAAGGCGGTTGATCATCAGTTCGGTGAGCGTGGCGTCGATATCGCACTTGCACTTGAGGAGTTCGTCCCACTTCACGTCTTTGCCGATCACCCCGACGGCCCCGCCCATCCAGTGATGCACGCCGAACGGATCGTTTCGCTGGAGGAGACGGGGATCGCTCCGCTGGTGCCAGCCGAATAGCCGCGCCCCTGCCCCGAACGCACAACGGGCCGTATTTTCCACCATGGCGGCGGTTTCATCGACCGAGAGCTTCCGGACCTTCAGGGCGACCATGCACATGGCCGCGGAAATATCATCGTCCATCATCACGAGGCATTCCTCGGGGAAGTGGGCGACGATCCAATTTCGCACGGCGCTCACCCCGCTGATCGCATCGGGGATCCCGACTTTCTCAAGCGGGATGTGGGCGTAGCTGGCGATTTCGGATTCCGGCACAACGAGGGTGGCCGCCGGGAACAGCCGGTGCGTTGTGATCGAGCGCTGACGGCTACGGCTCATGATCACGACACGGATCGCAATCGGACGGAGTTCGGGAAATTCCACTACTGGAATGGTTGCAGGGCCGGGGGTCGAACCCGGATTTGCGGGGTATGAGTCCGCCGTGACACCACTTTCACTACCCTGCGGTTGGAGATGCGGTTGCCGCTTTTTGCGCGAGTTCGATGAGTCTTTTTCCATGGAGGACGCGGCCGATGCCGATTTTCTTGGTTTTGCGGGTGATTGAATAATCCACTTCCTTCACGCCGATGAGCTGGAGCGCGAGCATCCAGTCTCTCAAATCGTGAAACATGAAAACGAGGTAGTCGTGGTGCTCGAACGCCTGGCATTCCATGCGCGGGATCGTTTCGAGGTCTTCGGCGGGATCAGCTTCGGCGAACAGCTTTGCAATTTCGTCATCCATGAAACCGGTCAGTTCGATGTCGAACGTGGGGTCGCTCTCCCGCAGCTTATCTACGACCCGCTTGAGGTCGTCCTCGTCGAGTTCGGCCAGTTCCGAAAGCCGGTTGTCGGCGAGTAGGTCGGCCAGTTCCGCCGCCTCCGACTCGTAATCCTGGATGTCCACCGGCACGGTTTCGCAACCGATGAGTAATGCCGCTTCAAGCCGGCCGTGGCCGCGAACGATCAGCCCGCTCCGTTTGCTCACCGTGATCGGCGACCGCCACCCCTGTTCCTGGATGATCGCGGCAAGGAGCTGGATCTGGTGGGCGCTGTGGCGGTTCGGGTTGACCGGGTTCGGTTTGAGTTTCCGGGGATCAACGAGCTGGTTATGGGCGCAGTGGACGGTCACAGCCTCGCCAACGCTGTCAACCGCTTGACAGCCGTGTGCGTGTCTCGCGTAGGATCGCCGCCATGACGCGGAAGGAATTCCAACGGACGATCCAGCGCTGGCGGGCGAAAAATGGTTTCACCCAGCAGGGCGCCGCCGATCACCTCGGGATTTCTATCCGCACTCTCCAGAACTGGGAAATCGCCCGCAACATGCCCAACGGCTATGGGCTCAAGGCAATCATACTGGTGATCTCCGGGCGCAAAAAGTAAGTGGAAATAGATCAAATCTTCAATCTCTGCGAAGGCATCATGTGGGTTGTGATTGCCCTCATCCTGGCGATCAAGGCCGTGAAGCAGCGCATATACCGCCGGTTTTCCATCTGGGCCTCAGTGAGCTTTTTGTTATTCGGCATCTCCGACTTCATCGAAATGAAAACCGGTGCATGGTGGGAGCCATGGCCACTTCTGCTTTTGAAGGCCGTTTGCGTGGCGTCGTTCCTCGCTTGTCTGGTCTCGTATCGTAAATGCAAGGCCGGATAGTTGACTCCATCCCGCGTGGATGGAACCGATTCCACCCGAAGTAGCGCGCAAACTTCTCAACCGTGATTTCTCCAACCTGATCCAACGGGTTCAGGGAGGCGGGAAGCTCACGCGCTCCGAGCGCAACATGCTCCAGGCGATGGCCGCCGGGTCGGTGGCGAGCGGGATCACGCTCGCGGCCAACTACAACGAGTTGGCCGAGGCGCTCGGGGTGACGCGTCAGGCGATCCATGCTTGGCGGAAACTCGAAGGCGCACCGGAGGCGAATGCGAACGGCACGCATGAGGTCGCGGCATGGCGGGAATTCGTCAAACAACGCGGGCTCAAAAATGAAGAGGACGTTTCGGATGTGGAGTCGTCGCTCAAAGCCCGGAAGTTGCTAGCCGAGGTGATGGAGCGCGAGTTTCGGCTACAGGTGAAGCAGGGCGAATACGTGCTCCTCGATGACGTGAAAACCCGGTGGGCCTACCACGTCGGGCAGGCAGTGGCGCTCCTGCGCAAGCGGCTCGAACAGGAAATCCCGCCGATCCTCTCCGGCCTCGATGCGATTGCGATACGCAAAGAGCTTTCCATCGCCGTGGATGAATTCGCGGCAATCCTCCATGACGGCGAACAAGCTGGATAAAATCTGGCGTGATGTCTGGCGGCCGCCGGACCGCCGTCCCCCGTGGGCATGGGCGGAGGAACACATCGCCTCGATCCCGTATTCGCCGGTCCCGGGCCGGTTCCGCTCGGATCACTCGCCCTGGCTTCGCGAGCCTCTGGAGGCATTGGTCGATCCAAGCGTCCGGATCGTTTCGATCATCGCCGCGATCCAGTGCGGAAAGACGAGCGTGGGCGAGGTCGGCATTTCCTACATCATCGCCAACCTTCCCGGTCCCGCGCTCTGGCTCGACCAGACCGACGAGGACGCCCGTGACCAAAGCGAATCCCGCCTTCAGAAGCTCTTCGACGAATGCGCCCCGGTGCGAGCGCTTTACCCCCGCGATCGGCACAAAAAGAAAACCGCTGCGATCCAGTTTTCAAATGGCATGACGCTCTGGATTCTGGGGGCGCACAACAAAACGAACCTTCAGCGCCGGTCGATTCGTTGGCTCGTTGCTGATGAATGCTGGAGGTACCCGCCCGGCCACATGGCAGAGGCAGAGGCGCGTGTCACCGCCTTCGGATGGCTTGGCAAATGCCTGTTCATGAGCCAGGCCGGGGAGGAAGGAGACGACACGTCCCGAAAATTCGAAACGACCGACCAGCGGGAATGGACGTTCGCCTGCC
>CAZEYT010000121.1:0-4694 GCA_964516295.1 uncultured Chthoniobacterales bacterium
CATGGCCCAAAGATTCGCTTTGGCAGGCGAACTTCAAGCACATTCGACTGGCGGGAAGCGGCGGGATCACGCACCATGCGTGCCATGGCACCGGACCCCGCGGCGTTTGAGAAACTCGGAAGTTTTTACCTCGGACGCGAGACCGACGACGGGGAACTCGTGCTTCTGGACTCGCGCGACCTCGTCACCCATGCGGTCTGCGTAGGCATGACCGGGAGCGGCAAAACAGGGCTCTGCCTTGCCCTGCTCGAGGAAGCGGCGATGGACGGCGTGCCCGCGATCATCATTGATCCCAAGGGCGACCTCGCCAATCTCCTCCTCACATTTCCCGACCTCCGTCCAGAGGATTTCCGGCCCTGGGTGAACGAGGATGATGCGCGCCGCAAAGGGGTCGAACCGGACGCCTGGGCCGCTTCGCAGGCCGCGACATGGAAGGATGGCCTCGCCGCATGGGGGCAGGATGGCGCCCGCATTCGCGCCCTGCGCGGAAAGTCGGATTTCCGCATCTACACGCCGGGCAGCACAGCCGGCGTACCCGTGAACCTCCTCAATGCCTTCCGCGCTCCTGAGAGCGCGGACGATCTCTCCGAACACGCGCAGAATGCCGTCGCCGGCCTTCTCGCTCTGCTGGGCAGCGGGGCCGATCCCGTGAAGAGCCGCGAGGCGGTCTTTCTTTCCACGCTCCTGCTTGCGCTGTGGAAAGCCGGGACAGCCTGCGATCTGCCCGCCCTCATCGCGGGAATCCAGAAGCCCCCGTTCGACAAGATCGGCGTGATGGACACCGAGTCGTTCTATCCGGCGAAAGATCGTTTCGAACTGGTTCTGGCGTTGAACGCCCTCCTGGCGTCACCAGCCTTTGCGCAGTGGCAGACCGGGGAACCGATGGATGTCGCCCGCTTCCTCCGCGCGCCCGACGGTCGCCCGAGACACGCGATTTTTTCGATCGCCCACCTCGACGACAGCCAGCGCATGTTCTTCGTCACGCTCCTGCTCGGCCAGGTCGTTGCATGGATGCGGCGGCAGAGCGGCACGACCAGCCTGCGCGCTCTCGTCTATATGGACGAGATTTTCGGTTACTTCCCGCCGGTGGCGAATCCGCCGTCGAAACTCCCCCTGCTCACTCTGCTCAAGCAGGCCCGCGCCTTCGGTGTGGGCGTGGTGCTCTCCACGCAGAATCCGGTGGACCTCGACTACAAGGGCCTTGCGAATGCCGGCACGTGGTTCATCGGGCGCCTCCAGACGGACCGCGACAAGGCCCGTGTGGCGGAGGGACTGCAATCCGCCGCCGTGCCCCTTGACCGCGCCCGCATCGACGAACTCCTCGCCGGCCTCGGCAGCCGGAAATTCCTCCTCAGTTCCGTGCATGCCTCGGAGCCGGTTGTCTTCGAATCGCGCTGGGTGATGAGCTATTTGCGCGGTCCGCTCACGCGGGACCAGATCCGCCTCCTCACGCCGAGGGGCGAGGAACACGCGGCTCCGGAAGAAATGCCGTCCTCCGCTCAGCTTCCCGCGCTGCCTCCGGGGATTCGGCAGGTCTTTCTGGCCTCCGCCGGTCCGCTGGCGCCCCGCCTTCTCGGAGCGGCCACCGTGCGGTTTTCGGATGCGAAGTCCGGCCTCGATGTCACCCGCCGCGTTGTGCTCGCGGCGGAGTTTGCCACCGGAGCGGCGGGGGCAGATTGGGATGCGGCCGAGCCTCTCGATGTCCCTCTGTCCGCTTTCGCCACGAACCCGCCTGTCGATGCCGCGTTCGAGTCCGCGCCCCCGGCGGCATCGGACGTAAAGAGCTACGCGGCGTGGGAGAAACAATTCGCCCGGTGGCTCGGGGAATCCCTGCGCCACGACACCCTGCGCTGTCCGGAGTTGAAACTCACGAGCCGCCCGGATGAGTCGGAGGCGGACTTCCGGAACCGCGTGGCCCTCGCCGCACGGGAGGAACGCGATGCCAAAGTCGAGGCGCTCCGCAAAAAGTATGCACCGAAAGTCGCCGCCCTAGAGGCGCGGATTCAGCGGGCGACGCTCGCCGTCGAGAAGCAGAAGCAACAGGCCCGCGATGCCACGTTCCAGACAGCGATTTCCGTAGGCACCTCGATCCTCGGGGCCTTCCTTGGCCGCAAAGCCTTCTCGGCCACGACGATCTCCCGCGCCGGCACGGCGCTGAAGGGTGCCAGCCGCGCGGCACGAGAGGGGGCGGATGTCGGTGCCGCCCAAGAGACGGTGGAAACGGTGAAAGCCGCCCGCGAGCAACTCGACACGGATTTCGCCGCGGAGTCCGCCGCGCTCACCGCGACCCTCGGCGAGCCCGCCATCGAGACCGTATCGGTGAAGCCCTCGCGCGGCGGTGTGAGCGTGGAGTTTTTCGGGCTCGGCTGGATTTGAAGGCAGACAGGTTTTGGTTTCCCGCGGGCGGAATCTTTTCTAGAGAAGCACTGTGAATCCCTTTCTGGTCGGTCTCCTGAGCGCGGCATTCATCTTTTGCGGAGGATGCATCGGTATGCGGGTGCAACGCATGCTCAAAAGCCACCACTTGAGCAAAGAGATGCAGGACCTCGTGAAACTCAGCGCGGGGATGATCGCAACCCTCACCGCTCTCGTGCTGGGCTTGCTGGTGAGTTCGGCAAAGACGGCGTTTGACGCCATCAACTCCGGCGTCATCCAGGGAAGCGCAAAGGTCATTTACCTCGACCGCACGCTCGCGCGGTATGGTCCGGACTCCGGACCGGTTCGAGATCAGTTGAAACACGCGATCGAAATTACGCTTTCGAATGTCTGGCCGGACGGGAATGCCCGGGCAGCCGGGGTCGCAACCTTCGAGAATGCCAATGGCCTCGAGGTGGTGCGCGACAGGCTCTACGAGCTCTCCCCGCAGACCGAGGTGCAGCGCCTCGCCTTCACCCAGGCCCAGCAACTCACGTCCGACCTCGGCCAAAACCGGTGGTTCCTCGTCGAGGAAGCACACGCGCATCTTCCGACCCCGCTCCTGGTGATTCTTGTATTCTGGCTCTTCCTTCTTTTCATCAGCTTCGGACTATTCGCGCCAAGGAGCCGTATGGCGCTGGTCGTTCTCGCCGTGGGAGCCTGCGCTGTCTCGGCGGCCATCTTCCTCGTTCTCGAACTCGGGCAACCCTTCAGCGGCCTCATCCAGATTTCCAACGAACCGATCCGGAACGCCCTCAGCCACCTCGGCAAATAGCGCGGGGCGCCTGCAGCGCCCGGATCAGTTTTGTGAGGTATCGCTCACGAACGTCTTCTGCGGAAGGATGCCGGTCACCGAACCAACGGTGCGGTGTGCGCGGATCTTCTCGGCAAATGCCGTGGCCGAAGGTTTGAGCACGCGATCTTTCGTCTTCGGATCCATCGTCGAAAGGCCGAATGTCGCTTTGTAGCCCCAATGCCACTCGTAGTTGTCGGCGAGAGACCACGCGAAATAGCCGCGCACATCGTATCCGTCGCGTATGGCTCGCCCGATGGCGGCGATGTGGTTCTGCATATACCAGCGGCGCTTGGCATCGTTGCGCGTGGCGATGCCATTCTCCGTGATCATCATCGGCTTGCCATAGCGCGTCCCAACGCGGGCGATTTCTTTGTAGAGACCGTCGGGATCAATCTTCCACCCCATCATCGTGAATCTCTTCCCGCGCATGGACGGGCCCGCAAGCAGAGAGACCGGACCCGGAGCCTGCGAGTAGTAGTAGTTGATGCCGAGGATATCGCAAACATCATAGATGCGGTCGAGGTGGTCCGTGTTTCCATGGATCATTGTGTTGTAAATCAGGCCACCTGGATCCAGCGGGGCGCGCTCCCACCAAGGCAGTGCCTCGACGCTCACGATTTTCGCCTTGGGATTTTTCTCTTTCACGATCGCGGCGGCGTCACGGAACATTCCGGTGCTCGCATCGATCGCTTTCCAATAATGCCCGAGGGCCAGAGTCATTGCAGGCGGCCACTGGGCGACAATGTAGGCTGTGGTGATCTGGCCGTTCGGCTCGTTTTGCGGGGCGTAGAACTTCACATCCGGCCCCATCGCGGCGACCACTTTTCGGACATACGCCTTCCAGCGCTCGCGGGCGAGCGGGTGCAGCCAGTTCGATGCACCGGGATTCTTTTTGTCGTAAAGCCAGTCCGGGAATGTGAAGTGCCACAGGCAAACGACCGGCTCGACGCCGATAGCCCGCAGCTCCCGCGCCATGCGCACGTAGCCGCGGAGGGCCTCTTCGTTATAGACACCCGGACGCGGCTCGACACGGGCCCATTCAATGCTGAACCGGTAGTGCGTCGGGCGGATCTCGCGAAGTGCCTCCAAGTCCTTCTCGAAATGCGTCCAGCTGTAGAGCGCATTCCCTCGCGGCGGTGCTTTGCCCTCCGCGACGAGCACATCCCAATCGGTGGAGAAGAAATCCGGTTGGCCCGGTTTCACAGCGGGATCTTCGTATTGGTAGCTGGCTGTCGAAATGCCCCACGCAAACGGCTCCGCGGGTCGGGCTTTCGAAACCGTCCCGACTTTCGGTGTGGGATCGAAGCGCCCGAGGGGGTTGATCGGATTCACACACCCTGCCAGAAACAGGGCACCGCCGACTGCAATGGCCGCCAGAGCTTTGTTCATACGGACTCCCGCGTAACAGAACCCGCGACGAAATCCACTGAAAACCTCAACGCCGTATGGCGATGCGCCGATGGGTTGCTTCCAAAGCCTGAGC
>CAZEYT010000122.1:0-4639 GCA_964516295.1 uncultured Chthoniobacterales bacterium
GGGGAGCGGGGGCTGAATGGAATTCAGGGACAGAGGAGCGCGGGCGTCCCGCCCCCACACCGTCGATGTCTCAACTCTCCAAAGTTTGGGGTTACGCCCGCGTTCTTCACCGTGCCCAATCCAGACTTGCCCCCAAACCGCCTCAAGGTCACACTGACGCCCCGTGAAACCCGCATATACCGTCGGCAACCGGTCGAGACATGGAGGATCAAAGCGGGCGATACCATCCTCCCCTCAAACCTGCACCTCAGCGGGCCTAAGCCGCCACCCAGCTTCCGACCCGAAATTTCAAACTTCAGCAAGTAACCCAAAGACTTGCCAAATCTCTTGGTGTTATCCTTTAAAAACGCCTTGATACCCGGAACGGTAGAATCACTTGTTCAAAAAACAAATAACCTCCATGGATTACGCTTTCACTGATTACTTTGATTCCAAGGTTCTCGTAAAGCGCCCATACCTCACCAAAGAGATGTGCATTGGCGTGATTGAAAACCCCACCAGAAAAGAAATGCAAATTGATGGAGAGCGGGTAAGATTTTGGGCAGCGGTTCCAGACCTTGAGGGAAGATCACTTTAGGTCGTAACACTGGCCGACGAAAAGACGATACACAACGCATTTCCGGACAGGAGTTTCAAACCATGAAGATCGAATATTTTCCAGAGACAGACAGCCTTTATATCGATTTGGCCGACAGGCCAGGGACCGACACCCGAGAGATCGAGGAGGGCATCGTTCTGGATATCGACGAGCACGGTCATGCCGTCGGACTCGATATTGACCAAGCATCCAAGCATCTCAGCCTTCAAAAGCTGAATTTGAAGCGACTTCATTTCGAGGTCGAGCAAGTCGCGTAGGAAAAAATCCGAGCGAGTCGATGAACTTAACCACTATCCGCTGGCACGTCGGCTGCGATACTCGCTCTTCTTTCATTCCACGTCCTCCTTGCTGGCACCCGCCGCGCCTTGGAAGAGCGGCATGACCATCACAGAGCGCATCTCCGAAGTTGCAAAAAACAGGAGCGCGGGCGTCCCACCCTCGCTTCTTCGATGTCTCAACTCTGCAACTTTCGGGGCTGCGCCCACCTTCTTAACCGTGCCCAATCCAGACTTGCCAAAAAACCGCCTCAAGGTCACGTTGACGCTCCGTGAAACCTATGCAAACCCCAACGGCCGGAACGGAACCGCTAGGGCGGGAGCCACACTCACCAACCTTCACGAGTGAATGAAAATGCACACTGATCCCCAGTTCCCACTGTTGCGCTAGAAAGTCCGCTTTAGACGTCATGTCCGAAACCTTCCTCCGCGAACTCGACAAAAAGCTCTGGACGGCCGCCGACCGGCTCCGTGCGAGCCTCGACGCCGCCGTCTACAAACACGCCGTCCTCGGGCTCATCTTCCTGAAATACGTCTCCGACGCCTTCGCCATGCGCCAGCGGGAGATCGAAAAACTCCTTCGCGATCCGAAGAGCGATTATTACCTCGATCCGACTGGTGAGACGCTGGAGGACTACGAGGAATCCATCCGCGCCGAGCTGGAAGAGCGCGACTACTACATCGAGAAAAACGTCTTCTGGGTCCCCGCCCTCGCCCGGTGGAAGACGCTGCAGGACAGCGCCAAGCTCCCGCCCGGCACGGAGATCGAGGTCCGCAACGGCAAGACCACCACCTACAAGATCACCTCCACCGGCCGCCTCATCGACGACGCGCTGGAGGCCATCGAGCGCGAGAACCCGAAGCTCAAGGGCGTCCTGAACAAGACCTACACCCAGCTCCAGCTCGACCCGGCGAATCTCAGCAGCCTCATCGACCTCATCGCCACCATCCCCTTCGAGCACGCCGACCTGCACGCGAAGGACATCCTCGGCCACGTTTACGAATATTTCCTCGGCCAGTTCGCCCTCTCCGAGGGGAAAAAGGGCGGGCAGTATTTCACGCCGAAGTCCATTGTCTCCCTCATCGTCGAGATGCTCGAGCCCTACCAGGGGCGCGTTTACGATCCCGCCATGGGCTCCGGCGGCTTCTTCGTCCAGAGCGAGAAATTCATCGAAGAACACGGCGGCCGCCTCGGCAACCTCTCCGTCTACGGCCAGGAATCGAACCCCACCACCTGGCGCCTCGCCGCGATGAACATGGCCATTCGCGGCATCGACTTCAACTTCGGCAAGGAACCCGCAAATTCCTTCACCAGCGACCAACACCCCGACCTGCGCGCCGACTACGTGATGGCGAACCCGCCGTTCAACATCAGCGAATGGTGGGACGCGAAGCTCGATGGCGACCCGCGCTGGAAATACGGCACCCCGCCGAAAGGCAACGCGAACTTCGCCTGGATCCAGCACATGCTCTACCACCTCGCCCCGCACGGCAGCATGGCGCTCCTCCTCGCCAATGGCTCCATGAGCAGCGGCTCGGGCGGCGAAGGCGACATCCGGCAAAAGCTCATCGAGGCCGACCTCGTCGAGTGCATGGTCGCGCTCCCCGGCCAGCTCTTCACCAATACCCAGATCCCCGCCTGCATCTGGATCCTCACGAAGAGCAAAGCCGCCCGCTCCATTCGCACCGGTGACGATCCTGTGGGCGCTTTCTACCGCGACCGGCGCGGCGAAACGCTCTTCATCGACGCCAGAAAGCTCGGCTTCATGAAAGACCGCGTCCTGCGCGACTTCACCAAGGAAGACATCGAAAAAATCGCCGGCACCTTTCGCGAATGGCGCTTCGATGATGCCGCGTGGCGCACCGCTGCCGAGGCCGCAAAATGCACGCTTCCCGCCGATCCTGGCTCGAAATACGCCGACCTCCCTGGCTTCTGCAAATCCGCGACCCTCGCGGAAATCGCCGCCCACGGCTTCGTCCTCACCCCCGGCCGCTACGTCGGCGCGGAGGAGCAGGAGGACGACGGCGAACCGTTCGAGGAAAAGATGACACGCCTCGTCGCGGAGTTGAACGGGCAGTTCGTCGAATCGGCGAAGCTCGAAGCCACGATTCGGAAGAATCTCAAGGGGTTGGGCTGTGCGCTCTGAGTCGGCAAAATTCCGCGTGCTCACCCTTGACGATTTTTCGTCAATACGCCACGTTATGCCCAGCACACCCGCCGGGCCTCTGTCGCAAGACACGCTATCTCTCGGCGGGTTTTCTTTTGTCCGGGGAGGACGGGCGTGAAGTTCGCGAAGCCATCCCTTACCCTTGAGCAGCAGGTGGACCTCCTGCTGCAACGCGGCATGGCGGGAGATCGGGCTCTCATGATCGATCGACTGCGGGTGGTCGGCTACTATCGGCTGAGCGGATACTGGTATCCCTTTCGCAAGGCCGTGGCCGAGCCCGTCGAATTGCCGGAGGGCGCCGAGCCGGACGAGACATTCATTGCCGGCACCTCGTTTGAGACGGTCTGGCGTCGCTACGCCTTCGACCGCCGCTTGCGTGTGCTCGTGATCGACGCCATCGAGCGATTCGAGATCGCGCTGCGCACGCAGATCGCCACCCATCATTGCCAGCATCACGGCCCGTTTGCCTACGCCCTCGACCGTGCCTCCCGGCCGAAGCTCAAGCGCACGGCATTCGCCGAGTTCTATGCGGGCGTCCTCGAAGAGTTGGGCCGCAGCAAGGAAACCTTCATCAGGCATTTCTACGAAAAATACGGCGATGAGCACGATGTGCCGCCGCTTTGGGAAACGGCGGAAGTGCTCACCTTCGGCAGCCTCGTCACCTTCTACAAGAGCACCACGCACAACGTGAAGCAGCCGGTCGCCAGCGTCTTTGGCGTGCCGGATACCGTGATGGAATCCTGGTTGCTCGCCCTCAACACCGTCCGGAATATCTGCGCCCACCACTCGCGCCTGTGGAACCGGGAGCTTGGTAATAAGCCGATGATTCCGCTCGCCCGCGACTATCCCGAATGGCACGCGCCGGTGCAGGTCGGCAACAGCCGCCTCTTCGGCATCCTCACGATCTGCAAGCATTGCCTGAACCGTATCGCTCCGCAGAGCGGTTGGGCGGATCGGCTCTTGGCGCTTTTCGAGGAATACCCGGAAGTGCCGCTGGCCAGCATGGGATTCCCGGAAAATTGGCGGGAGTGCCCGATTTGGAAATTCACACCGGAGGCGGTAAGAAATGGCGACTGATTGGCGAGCCGTGGCTCTCGAAGACGTGGCCGACGAACTGACCGTCGGCTATGTCGGCCCTATGGCTTCGGAATACGTTGAAGACGGCATCCCATTTCTGCGTTCGCAGAACGTCGAGCCACTTCGGATCAACGACAATGACCTGAAGTTCATCACGCCCGAGTTTCATCGAAAGATCAAAAAATCGCGACTGACGCCGGGCGATGTCGTGATTGTCCGAACCGGAAAGCCTGGCGCATGTTCTGTAGTTCCCGATTGGCTCGCGGAAGCGAATTGCTCTGATTTGGTGATCGTCCGGTGTGGGGAACAGTTGGATAACCGCTTTCTCGCTTATTACGTCAACGAGGCTGCTGCCGGGCATATTAATGCACACCTCGTCGGTGCCGTTCAGCAGCACTTCAATGTGGGATCGGCGCGGACAATGCGCATCAATCTCCCACCGCTCCCGGAGCAAAAAGCCATCGCTGCGGTGCTTGGGGCGCTGGACGACAAGATCGAGTTGAACCGGCGGATGAACGCGA
>CAZEYT010000123.1:0-4621 GCA_964516295.1 uncultured Chthoniobacterales bacterium
TCGACAAGGCCCCGGAAGCGATCCGCGCCGGCCTGCGCAACAATGTCGGCGGTGACATCAACCACACGCTCTTTTGGCAGATGATGTCGCCCAAGGGCGGCGGCAAGCCGACCGGGGCGATCGGTGAGGCGATCACCAAGGAATTCGGGTCGTTCGAGGAGTTTCAAAAACAATTCAACGATGCGGCATTGAAGCGTTTCGGCAGCGGTTGGGCCTGGCTCGTCCTGCGCGACGGCAAGTTGGTCGTGCTCTCCCTGCCCAACCAAGATCCGCCGCAGATGGCGGGGGATTTCCCGCTGCTCGGACTCGATGTCTGGGAACACGCCTATTATCTGAAATACCAAAACCGCCGCCCGGAATACGTCACCAACTGGTGGAACGTGGTGAACTGGGACTTCGTCAACGAACAGTTCGCCAAGGCGAAGGGATAGGACGGAAGCAGGCGACCACGGATCGCGCGGATTAACACGGAGGGGGGAACGGCGGGCACGCTGCGGCGGTTGATCGGCATCGATTCCGCCGCAGGAGAAATGGAGGGACCGGCGCCGTCCGGTCCGCGGCCGACACGGCGGTCGGCCCTCCAGAGGAAAATCTACGCCGTGTCTCGGGCTGCGTCTGCCCCGGGAAATCCGTGGTTGAAACCGCTTTCTCCCGCTTCAAAGCTCCAACGGCTTAGGCAGGTCGGTGAGGACCCGGATCCCGGCGTCCTCCACCACCACGACATCTTCGTGGCGCACACCACCGAGGCCGGGGATGTAGATCCCGGGCTCGACGGTGAGGATTTGGCCAGGGTGGAACGTTGTGGCGGCAAACCGCGGGGTTTCGTGGATCTCGAGCCCGAGCCCGTGTCCGGTGCCATGGAAAAATCCCTGCCAGCGCCCGTCCCGGATTTCCGTCGGATAGCCGCTGGCGGCAAAAAATGCCTTGATGCTGTCGTGAATGTCGAGCCCGGCGACCCCGGGTTTCATCGCGGCGAGCGCGCGCTGCTGACCTTCCAGACAGGTTTCCCAGAGGTGCCGCTGCGCATCGCTCGCCTGACCGCGCACGACGGTCCGGGTCATGTCCCCAAAATACCCGCTGCGCGCATCGCGGGGAAAAAGATCGAGCACGATCAACTCATGGGCGCGGAGCGGTCCGTGTCCGCGTTCATGCGGGTCGCAGGCCTGGTCGCCGCCGGCCACAATCGTATCCCCCCGCGCCTCCCCGCCGGCGCGCACGACGGCGACTTCCATTTCCTGCCGCAGGATCTCGGCGGTCAGGAGCTTTTTGTTCCAGGAGAGTTTGCCATCCCGGCGAATCGTCGCCGCCCGGAGCACGTCCATTCCGCGCTGCACGCCGGTGGCCGTGATGCGCAGGGCCGCTTCGATCGCGGCGATCTCGTCGGCGGTTTTGGTTTCCCGCTCCGGAAAGAACGCCCCCTTGGCCGGGCGGACTTTGAGTTTTTCCTTCTTCAACTGCCGCGCCAGGGCGAAGGGGAAATCGTCCGGGACGGTGACCGATTTTGCCCCGCGCTCGCGCAGGAAGGCCGCCACCACTTTGGCCAGACTCGGCCGGCGCTTCTTCTTGCCGGCAAGGGACTTTTCAAATTCCGAGTAGGACACCACTTCGTCCACCCGCGCCTCCCGTCGTCCGCGGTCCACCTCCAAATCGCTGAGCAGCAACGCGGAGCGCCCGTCCACCTCGGTGAAAACAAACGCGTCCGGCGCGCGGAACTTCGTGGCGTACAGAATGTCGGCGGACGATTCGCTGGAGGCAATGATGAGGCGGTTCATCGGTTCGTTTCGATTGGTGGACAGGGTCTATCCCAACCCCGCCACCTTGCCCAGCATATCCGCGCGGCGGGTTCCGCCGCGCCCTCTCGCGTAGCCGCCGTCGTGAGACGGTGGACGGACCCATCCGCGCCGCCGCTGTCTTCATTGACCAAAAAACAGGGGCGCGGTAGGCTCATGGAATATGAAACCCCGCGAAATAGTCGGTCGGATACTCACAAGTTAGGCCGCTTCGACACGCCGACACCTACATATAATGGCACTACCGGATAGCTACACGATCAAGACCGGCGCGCTCCAAGCATATTTTGATGCAATGCTTGACGCTCAACCGCCAGAACGCTTCTCCGTCAAGTTTCTCGAGAACCTAGGTTTTACTTCGACGAACGATCGGCTGTTTATCGGCATCCTCAAAGATTTGGGATTCCTGAATCGAGATGGAATGCCTCAGCAAAGATATTTTGAGTTCTTGGATCGACTGCGATCCAAGCAGGTTCTAGCAGACGGGATTCGCGAGGCTTATGCCGACCTCTTTGCCGTTAACACGAAGGCAGACGAATTTACGGTTACGGATGCCAAGAATAAACTGCGCACGCTCTATTCCGGCAAGAAAACGGATCTCGTCATCGGCAACATCGCAAAGACTTTTCGCGCGCTTTGCGATTACGCAGACTTCTCAACTCCACCCTCCGCGCGGAATGAAGCCCGCCCGATTGCGGAAATCAAAGAAGAAACTCTAGTGGAGAAGGAGACTGCGACACGCCATGTAGAAGAGTCGCTTTCACCCGTGGGAAAGATCAAAGTGTCGGGACTTCAATACCATATCAATATCGTCTTGCCCGAAACTCGCGATCAGGCCGTATTTGACGCCATTTTCAAGTCACTTCGCGACCACCTGGGATGAAGGACCTGGACTTGTATTCTTTTGTATATCGCGGCGTTCTAACCGAGGAGGCGCTGGATCGTGCTGGGCGACGACGACGCTCTCATTTTGGGGCAGAGGAAGCAAGAGCGGCTCAGAAATCCCTATCATACGAGTTTCTAGACCCTGATCTACTCGCTGAGGCTCAACGAATGTCGGTTGTGTATGCGGCGATCCACGCGTTCGAGAATACTGTTCGGCTCACGGTCACAAAGGCGATGGCCGAGACTCACGGAGAGAAGTGGTGGGACAGGGTGCCTGAGCGAATCCGAAAGACCTCAAAGACCCGAATGGAAGAGGATGCCAAGTTCCGGTGGCATGGCGCGCGTGGTGCGACTGAGATCAACTATTGTGACTTTAGCGACCTCTCATCCATCATTGTAACGAACTGGACTGTATTCGATGACCTTCTTGGAAACATGGAATGGGCAAAGGCAACTTTGAATACGTTGGAAAAAAGCCGGAACATAGTAATGCACGGTGGAAGTCTAGCTAAGGAGGATGTTGAGCGAATCGGCATAAACATTCGTGACTGGATACGCCAAGCGGGCTAACGACAAAAGGCTGGCTTGGACCGCTGTGCCGAAGCGAGCCCAGGTTGAGCAAGCCCGGATTCGCGGTGCAAGGGTCTTTAGGGGTTAGCTTTTTGGTGCTTTTGGAGCCGAGCGGCGGATGAAGCCTCTGGGGGAGGGCCAAAGCGGGATGCCGGAGGGTCTTCGCCCATCGGGAGGTATGCGAAGGAGCGACGGCGAGGAAGCGGAGTTCCCTGGATCGTCTGACTCGATGGGCGGTGGACAGCAGGGCCGATTTGCGATTGCAGCCGTCTTCAGCGCAGATTCTTGGCAAGGGCGGTGGGTGGTGGCACAGTGCGGGTCATGATGTTTTTGCGTGCAGTTTTGGCGGTGGTGGGGGCTGCGTTGTTGGGGGCGTGTGCTTCGGTGAGTGTGACCAATGTGATCAGTCTGGAGAATCCGACGCCGACTCGGGTGCCGCAGGCGATTTTTATCCGGCCGTTTACCTTCGACGAGGGCACGGTGCGGGTGGATCGGGAGGGGCAGAAGTTGGCCGAATTCGAGCAGGCGCAGCAGCAGGAGATGACGGCCAACCTGGCGACGCACCTGCGGAGCTACGTTGCGCCGGCGGAGGGTTTGCCGGACAGTGCGGCCGTGCCGGCGGGAGATTATTGGGTGCTGACGGGGCGGTTCACCCGCATCAATCAAGGCAGTCGGGCATTGCGGAGCACGCTGGGTTTCGGGGCGGGCGGCACGAAGCTGGATTGCACGGTGACTGTGTCCAACCACGCCACGGGCGAAGCGCGGCCGTTTGTGTTGATCCAAACGACCGGCGGTTCGAATGCGATGCCGGGGGCGATCATGGGGGTGATCGCCTGGCCGATGATTTTGCAGGGAGCGGAGGGTTTGGTCGCCGGGGTGTCCGGGGACACCCGGCGTTCGGCGAGGGAGATTTCGGCCGCCTTGGCCGAGTATCTGCGGGTGCGGGGTGTGCGGGTTTCGGCGGAAGCGCCGAAGCCGAAGGTCAAAGGTCAACTGCCCCCCGCGCTGCAGCCGATGCCGCCGTCCGGCAACGCGCCGCGTCCGCCCGGCGGGCGACCGGGTTGACCGGCTGGCGTGAACCCCGTTTAGTATCCCGCGACCCGCAGGGCCTCGACGGTGACGCGGGCGGTTTCCGCGATGTCGGCGTCGGTGTGGGCGAGCGAGAGGAATCCCGCTTCGTATTGCGACGGGGCGAAGTACACCCCGCGCTCGAGGCAGGCGTGGAAGAATGCGGCGAAGCGGGTGCTGTCGCAGCGTTTCGCTTCGGCGAGGTTGCGAATCGGTCCCTCGCCAAAATAGAGGCAGAACATGGACCCGATGCGGTGGAAGGTGAGGGGTTTGCCGGCGATGGCGGCGCGCACGCGGTCCTCGTAGGC
>CAZEYT010000124.1:0-4538 GCA_964516295.1 uncultured Chthoniobacterales bacterium
ACCCCAATGGATCAACACTTCTTGTCCCAATCCCATTTATTTTGGACAGCAGTGATTGGAACCACACCATCAGCCCCGCGAGGATCACGAACAATACGAGAAAATCCACCAGGGAAACGATGACCGAGGCGGCGGGGATCATCACCCGCGGGAGTTAAAACTTTCGAGATCATGCTCGCATTCGTCACGATGCTCTGCCCGGAATTCGTCAGCGCGTTGGCAAAGAACTGCCACGGCAACATCGCGGCAAAAACCATGATCGCATACGGCGCGTCACCCACCGAAGGAAGCCCGGCCACGCGGCCGAAAACCACGGTCATGATCAACATGCTCAAAAACGGCTGGAAGAGTGCCCAGGCGGCCCCGGCGACCGTCTGGCGGTAGCGGACCGAGATGTCGCGCCACGCGAGCGTGGTGAGGAGTTCCCGAAAGCGCCAAAGGTCGGCCCAATTGTGTTTTTCCGTATGCCCGGCCTCGATCCAGAGATCGCGGGTGGTTGAGTGGCGTCCATGAAGAAAAGGCGTCCGGTTGCGGCGATTCCCGCATTGGCGCCGGATTTATCAGGATCCCCCGCCGCCTGCAAGCCACCGGACCGAGCAGCGCGCTGTCGGTCGTCGGATTTGTCTTGCTCCGGGGGCGGAAAAGGACTAAGCCAAAACCATGTCTCCCCGGCATACCTCCCCGCGGTTCGCGCGGACTTGGATCGACCGTTTGGCGTCCTCGCGCGATTTCACCCTCTCCGTTGTTTTTCACCTCATCCTCGTCCTGCTCCTCGGGTCCGTGGTGCTGCATGAAATGGTGGAAGAACCCTCGGACTTCATCACGTCGGAACAGAAGTTCGTCAGCGACGCCCCGGCGGCACCGCGTCCTCCGGAGGAGCGGAGCCAGCCCGATCTGCCGGCGATTTTGGAGCCGTCCCCCGTCGCGCCGGGAGTGGTCCCGGATCTGGTGAGGCCGATCCCCTCGATCGGTGGCCCGTCCTCGCTACCCTTGCCGGGCGTGAATGTTCCGTTCCCGGACGTCGGGCCGCTCGCTCCGAAGCTCCCACCGGCGACCGTGGCGCACAACCGACCGACCAAGCAGCAGGCGCACGCGATCGATGGATTTGTGAAGGATTGGGTGAACGGCCCGACGAACGTCGGCACGCGCGAGCAACAATTTCAGTTCACCGCCTACGTCGGCGTCTATGCCGGAGGGAATTGGAACTCGACGAATCGCGTGGAGAACGAGGTCGTCACCCACGGCAGCCTCCCGAACCTCCTGTATTTCCTGAGCGCCACTTCGAAGAACAAGGTGAAAACAAACTACCGTGACGTGCGGGCGATCCGTCTCGACAGTGACGAGCTTTTTACCGTGAAGCCGCCGTTTGTTTTTCTTACGGGCACACGGGATTTCCGTCTCACCGACCGCGAGGTCGAAAATCTGCGGCGTTACATTCAGATGGGTGGGGCGATCTGGGGTGACAGCTCGGTGCCGGGCCGGAATTCGCGCTTTGACATCGCCTTTCGTCGCGAGATGAAGCGCATCCTGCCTGACATCGACAAAGAGTGGGAGGCTCTGCCGGAGTCGCATCCGATTTTTTCGCGGGCGTATTTTCCCGAAGTCCGCCAGGTGCCCGGCGGTCTGAATCATTACCGCGAGCCGGTCCTCGCGCTGAAAATCTACGATCAGGTCGCCGTTCTTTATACCGCCAACGATTACGGAGACATGTGGCAGGTCGGGCTCGATGCGAAGGGGAATATCGATCTCCGGCGCGACGAGCGCGGACGAATGGTCGCCACGAATGAGGAGCTCTGGAACTACCGCGACACCTACGTGAGAAATCTCTCGCCCGAAGCCCTGCAGGCCAGCTACGAATTCGGCAGCAATGTCGTCATCCACCTCCTCACCCGCTGGCAGGGAATCCGGAACTCCGCGGAGCTCTAAGCGGCCTGAGGATGGGATCAGGGTGGTGCCGGACACGGGGGACGCGCCGGCCCGGCGAACTTTCGCCGACATGAAAACCATCCTCGCCCTTCTGATTGTTTCCACGGCCGTCGCTCTGGGAGCCTGCGCCAAGAAAGAGACGCGCACCATGGATTACCAGCGCACGACAACGGGCCACAGCAAGTAGTCCGCCGCATGCCCGCCCCTATTCCGGCCCGTCTGGCGCTTGCCGCCACGGTGCTTGGGATGTTCAGCATGGGGTTCCAACTGTTGGGCTCGCGCCTGTTGAGTCCGTGGTTCGGATCCTCGATCATTGTCTGGGCGTTTCTCATTTCGTTTTTCCTCGCGGCGTTCAGCGCTGGGTCGTTGCTGGGGGCGGTGGTGGCGCGTTTGGGCGGGGCCGACAAGCAACAGGCGGTCTTTTTTCTCGCGGTCTTTTCCACAACCGCCTTCGCCTTCAGCGCTGCCTTCGCGCAGGGAATTCTGGGGTGGATCGACACATGGACCGCGCCGCTGCCGCTGGCCCTCACAGCGGCCTGCGGGCTCCTGTTTTTTCCGCAGGTCTGCTCACTGTCGGCTTTCACGCCCGTGATGATCCAGCGCCTGAGTGAGACGGGGCGCAATGCGGGGTTTTCGTCGGGATTTCTCTATTGCGTCGGCACGCTCGGGAACATTGCCGGGATTATGGTCACGGTCTTCGTGCTCCTTCCGCTTCAGCCGGTGAGCGTGTTGTTGTGTGCCTGGACGACTGGCGTGGGGGGAATGCTTTTCCTTCTGGTGCGATGGTTGCGCGGCTAGCGGTGTTGGTGGCGTTGCTGGGCCTCGGGGCTTGCAAGCAGGAACCGGAAGCGACCGACGGCCGGGTGGTGCGCGAGTCGTTTTACAATCAGATCATCGTCGAGCGAAATGGACGCGAGGCGGACATGAAATTCCAAGTCGGCCGTCGGGCGACACGGCAGACGGCGGTGGACCTCGACGATCCGACACGGCTGGTCATTCCCTACACGGGCGCGATGCTGACCGCCGCCTTTGTGCAGCCACGGCCGGTTCGCGTGCTGCAAATCGGGCTCGGGGGCGGGGCACTGAACCGGTTTTTGCGCCGGGCGTATCCGGAGGCAGGTCTGACGACCGTCGAGCTCGATCCCGTGGTGCTGGAACTCGCCCGTTCGCACATGGGGTTTGTGCCGGACGAAAAGGACCGGGTCGAAATCGCGGACGGGCGGGCTTTTCTGCGTCGGGACCAGACCCGATGGGACTGGATCTTGGTGGACGCCTATCGCGGTGGAGCGGTGCCGCTGCACCTGAAGACGCGGGAATTCTACGAAGCCCTGCGCGACCGGCTTGCACCTGGCGGGATCGTTGTTTTCAACCTGCACTCCGGCAATCGCCTCTTCGACGCGGATCAGGCGACGCTCAGCGCGGTTTTTTCCGAGGTCCACCTTTTCGGGGTGCCGGGCACCGGAAACGTCATCGCGCTGGCTTGTGAGCGACCGGTGCTGGATTTTCGAGCGGTCAACGTCGAGGCCGCCGCCGGAGGGACGACTCTGCCGGAGATCTTTGGCAGGCACTTGGGCGATGCGAGACGGAACTACATCGGTCGCGCGTCGGTGACGGCCGGACAGGTTTTGACGGATGATTTCGTCCCGGCCGAGTCCTTGGAGAGCCAGGCGACCGAGGGGGGAATTCCCTGAGAGCGTAGCCTGCCAGCATTTCGTTGCCCTCACCCGGCCGCTTCGCGTAGTGTTGCGGCCCCGTCATGCCCAAGGATACCTCGATCAAAAAGATCCTCCTCATTGGCTCCGGCCCGATTGTCATCGGCCAGGGTTGTGAATTCGACTACTCCGGCGTCCAAGCCTGCAAGGCTCTCGCCGAGGAAGGTTACGATGTCGTGCTGGTGAACTCGAATCCGGCCACCATCATGACCGATCCGGAATTTGCCAAGCGCACCTACGTCGAGCCGATTACCCCGGAGGTCATCGAAAAGATTCTCGAGCGCGAAAAACCGGACGCCGTTCTCCCGACTCTCGGCGGTCAGACGGCGCTGAATGCCGCCATGGCCCTGGTCGCGAATGGTGCACTGGAGCGTCACGGCGCACGTTTGATCGGAGCCAATGCCGAGGCGATCCGGCGTGGCGAGGATCGTCAGATTTTCAAAGATATCATGATCGAGATCGGCCTCGACTGCGCCCGCTCGGGAGTGGCGCACTCGCTTGATGAAGCGCGCGCGGTTGTCCAGGAGATCGGGACGTTTCCGCTCATCGTGCGACCGGCCTTTACGCTCGGAGGAGCGGGCGGCGGCATCGCTTACAACCGCGAGGAGCTCGAGGAAATTGTCCGTCGCGGCATCGACATGTCGCCGGTCGGCGAAGTTCTCATCGAAGAATCGCTCCTGGGCTGGAAAGAATTCGAGATGGAGGTCATGCGCGACCGGGCAGACAATTGCGTGGTCATCTGCTCAATCGAGAATCTCGACCCGATGGGGGTCCATACGGGCGACTCGATTACCGTCGCGCCCATCCAGACGCTCACCGACAAGGAATACCAAGCGATGCGCAATGCGAGCTTCGCCGTCATCCGCGCCATCGGCGTTGAGACCGGCGGATCGAACATCC
>CAZEYT010000125.1:0-4324 GCA_964516295.1 uncultured Chthoniobacterales bacterium
GGTTACAAGTTCAGCACCTACGCCACGTGGTGGATTCGCCAAGCGATCACCCGCTCCATCGCCGATCAAGCCCGGACCATCCGCATCCCGGTCCACATGATCGAAACCATCAACAAGCTCATCCGGGTACAAAAGCAGCTCGTTCAGGAATACGGACGCGAGCCTTCGCCGGAGGAAATTTCCGACGAAATCCAACTTCCGGTCGAACGTGTCCGCGCCGTGCTCAAAATGGCGCAACAGCCGATCTCGCTTCAGGCACCGGTGGGTGACAGTGACGACACAAGCTTTGGCGATTTCATCGAGGACAAAGGGGCCGACAACCCAGCCGACATGGCGGCGATTGTCCTTCTCAAGGACAAAATCAAAGACGTGCTCGAAACCCTGACCGAGCGCGAGCGCCAAGTTTTGGAACAACGGTTCGGCCTCGTTGACGGCTACAGCCGCACGCTCGAAGAGGTCGGACGTCAGTTCAAGGTCACCCGCGAGCGCATCCGCCAGATCGAAGCCAAGGCCCTCCGCAAAATGCGTCACCCCACCCGCATCCGCCAACTCGAGGGCTTCCTCGACGCGCAGGAACTCTGACATTTTTTCGGCGCGGAGAGCCGGGACTTGCCCCGCTCCCCGCGCCATGACAACCTCCCCCAAGTCGCCGGCATAGCTCAGTGGTAGAGCAACGGTTTTGTAAACCGTCGGTCCTCGGTTCGAATCCGAGTGCCGGCTTTCTTTCTCGAAGGTGATCAGTTTCGAAAAGAAGCCTTAATAGACCGTCGTCCGCTCGACCGTGGTCGTCGTGGGAGTCACCGTCGAACTTTGCAGGGTGGTGGTCGTTTCGGGCACTTCACATTTCACCGAGATGCAGCCTCCGAGGGTGAACGCGCTGAGGCCGAGAATCACTGTGGCGAAGAGAGATTTGTAGGTTTTCATTACGTCCACCATTCGCCGCGGGCGACCTCCGCGGCTGTACGTCCCATCGGCATACGACCGCGGGTGATCGTTCTCGCGAACCCTGCCGTTATGAAAGAACTCGAATTCAAAGGAAACTGGAACGTCATCAAAGGAAAACTCCGCAAGGCCTACGCCGAACTCACCGACGACGATCTGGCGTATGTAAAAGGTCAGGAGGAGGAACTCCTCGGGCGCCTCCAGAAAAAGGTGGGCAAAACGCGCGAGGAAATCCGAAAAGAAATCGACGAAGCCGACGCTTATTGGGCCGCTCCCCTCCCCGCGCCCGACGGGCTTGCACCATCGGGCGGGGGAGGACCTTCATTGATTTTCTTCCAATACGTCCCGAAGTCCACTTGTCTGGCCAACGTCGGAGAGATTGTGTGAGATGACCGAGTTCTCCAAGTCCAAGGGTGCCAGTTGTGGATTTTCCGCTGCGAAGTCGTCTTGGGGATCGTAGCGCAGCAGTTCCCTCGCGTCACTCAGGTCCTGGCGTTTGAACCGATTGGCGCCAAGCCCGTTGAAAATCGCGAACTGAAGCCGGTCGTCGTCGATGCATAGCCAGAGAAGCTGGCGCAGATCGCGCGGGGATATGAAGGCATCCATCATGGCCAACGACGACGGATCCTGCGCTTTGGCCACCGATTGGAAAGCTCCAATGCGGACGGCGATGACCGACAGTCCCTCCTGCTCCGCGAAATACCGTCCCAGCGCTTCGACAAAGCATTTCGATACGCCATAGAGATCTCCTGGATTCACCGGATCGACCGTCTTGACCTGCATGTCGGGGGGATAGCCGGAGACCGCGTGGATCGAGGAGGCCAGAATCACCCGCCGACATCCGGCATTCTTCGCCGCCGTCAAAAGCCGCAGCGTTCCCTCGATGTTCGCCTCGCGGAGGGAGTCCCATGTGGCACTCGGGCTCGGTTCTCCGGCGAGGTGAACCACCGTTTCCACACCAGCACACGCCCGACGCAGAGTCTCAACGTCTGCCAGATCGCCACCCACAACTTCGCCGCATTCGCAGAGATCCCCGGGAGCATTCCGCGGATGGTGAACAAAAAGGCGCAATCGGTATCTGTCACGCGAGTGGCGTGCGAAGTCGTATCCGATGTTTCCGGCGGCTCCGGTGACAAGAACGGTCTTGGGTTTTCCGGGCTCCGCGGGAGGAAACGCTACTTTTCGAAATGTGAACGAGAGGGGCATGAGAGCGGATCGGCGCCGATTCCAGCGCTACGTATCGGGTGCTGCCCGGACGCGAGCCGCTCGCGCGACCGGTGCCCGCATCCCACTCGAAGTGAAAGCATGATCCCGACCTCACCTGCAAGCCTGGGAACCATCCTCATCGGAACGTTCTTTTTTTGGAGCAAGCCACCTTTGGAGACCGTTGAACGCGTCGATCTCGAACGATTTATGGGCGACTGGCACGTCCTTGCCGTGATGGATAATCCAGTCGAGCGTCAGTTCTTTCAAGCCGTCGAGACCTACCATCTTCTCCGGGAAGATCGGATCGGAGTAACGTTTCAGTGGAACGACAAATCCTTCGAGGGTCCGCGGAAAACCCACCGCTTCCGGGGACGGCTCGTGGACCGTCGAACGAACGCCCGCTGGAAGATGCACCTGTTTCCGCTTTTCTCCGCCAGCTACAACATCATCGCGCTGTCCCCGGATTATGAATGGGCGGCCGTCGCCCACCCCTCCCGCCGCTTCGGTTGGATCCTGGCGCGAAAAAGTCGGCTTCCGGAAACCACCTTCCAGAGCCTCATGGATGTTTTTCGCCGGGCCGGATTCGACACGGCCAAGTTCGTCAAAGTCCCCCAACGCTGAGACGGAAAAATCTTCGGACTTCCGCATTTGACCATCCCCGACTTTGTGCTGTAGCCTTTCAGCTTGATCTGGTGAGGTGGCTGAGTGGTCGAAAGCAGCGCTTTGCTAAAGCGCCGTAGTCCAAAAGGCTACCGAGGGTTCGAATCCCTCCCTCACCGATTTTCTGAAAAAAGCGGCGAACGCGAACTCCACAACCGCTGTGAACATTCACCCAGCGGAGGGATGAGAACCCGAAAAGGAGGGTTTGACCGCCTGCGCGGAAGCGCCTTGGCAGAAGCCGGGCAAAGCGAGGCCACCTTCGTGGAGCGGCGTGAAGCGCAGGATAATCCCTCCCTCACCGTTTCTAAATTCCACAAGACCACTGGTGTCCCAGCCTCCGGGCGACTTTCGTCTCGAACCAGCTTCGCAAGCGATGTTGTCCAGCGCCAAAGGCGTTCCGATTTTTCCTCTCCGGAACAAAACCTTCCCGCACGGAGCCGAGCGTTTTCCAAAGTTTCCCCCGACCGCCTGACCCGGCGACAAAAGGGTTGTGCCGCAAATCCCTCTTGTCGTAAAAAGGTCGATTCCGGCCGAGACGACTTTGGACGACTCGGAGGAATACACGCAGAACCGAAATTCGTATAGATCAGCATGCAGACCAACCAGACTCGACCATCCGGGCCTCCACCGAAGCAGGGACTCTATGATCCGGCTTTTGAACATGACGCCTGCGGGGTTGGATTTGTGGTCAATATCCACGGAAAGAAATCCCACGCGATCGTCTCGGATGCGCTGACGATTCTTCGCAATCTCGACCACCGCGGGGCCTGCGGCTGCGAGGCGAATACGGGCGACGGTGCGGGAATTCTCCTTCAGGTTCCGGACAAGTTTTTGCGCAAGGTCTGCACGGCGGCCGGCATCGAATTGCCGACCGAGGGCAACTATGGAGCCGGCATGGTTTTTTGTTCGCCGGAGCTGGAGGAATCGGCAAAGGCCGCCGCGGCATTCGAAGCGATTGTGGCCGGACAAGGTCTGCGACTCCTGGGCTGGCGCGACATCCCGACCAATAACGCGCCGCTCGGCGACACTGCGAAAGTCAGCGAGCCGCGCATGCGGCAGGTTTTTGTTGCGAACCAAGGGCCCGTGACCGATGCGCTCGCCTTCGAGCGGAAACTCTACGTGGTGCGCAAGATCGCCACGAACGAGATTCGGGGCACCGGCCTCGATTCCCTTTGGTATATGCCGAGCCTCTCGGCCCGGACGATGATCTACAAAGGCATGCTCATGCCCGAGCAGGTCGACACCTATTATCCGGACCTCATGGACCCCGACATGGAATCCGCGATGGCGCTCGTTCACTCGCGTTTCTCGACCAATACTTTTCCGAGCTGGGACCGCTCGCATCCTTATCGGACAATTGCTCACAACGGCGAAATCAATACGCTCCGCGGCAATGTGAACTGGATGCACGCCCGCCAGGCGCTGTTGGAAAGCGAACTCTTTGGCGACGATCTCAAGAAAACCTTCCCGGTCATCAACACGAACGGTTCGGATTCGGCGATGTTCGACAACTGTC
>CAZEYT010000126.1:0-3068 GCA_964516295.1 uncultured Chthoniobacterales bacterium
CTGGCTTCCGGCTCGAAGGAGCCGAACAAAACCAAGGTTGGCAAGCTCAGCAAGAAGCAGGTCATGGACATCGTCAAAATCAAGTTCAAAGACATGAACGCCCGCGACGAGGAAGCAGCGTTCCGCACGCTCTGCGGCACAGCCCGCCAGATGGGTCTCGAAGTCGGCGAATAAATTTCCTTTGTGGTGCGTTGCTGATCAGCGCGCGCACCTGAGGCAGGTTTCGCAGATCGCCCGGCGGAGGTCCTCCAAGCGGAATGGCTTGGCAACAAACCCGTCCATTCCCGCCGCGAGGCACAACTCGCGGTCACCTTCGAAAGCATTTGCGGTGAGCGCGACGATTCTGGGCTGGTGGACCTGGCTGAGCTCACGGATGCACTTTGTGGCCTCAATTCCGTCCATCTCCGGCATCTGCATGTCCATAAACACGAGGTCGTAGGACCTCGCTGCGATCATCTCGACCGCCCTGCGTCCGGTATTTGCGACATCCGCCCGCTGCCCCAGGCGCTTCAGCAGTGAGAGGGCGACTGTCTGGTTGATTGTATTGTCCTCGACCAGCAGGATCGACAGGATTCCCGGAGAGTGGGTGGCGCAGCTGTCCGGCGTCAGCGTTTCCCCTGCGTCGCGGGCAGGTGTTGCTTTCATGACGGCGTGAAAGCGGAACGTGGACCCGCCGCCATCGCTATCTGCCGAGATCTGTCCCCCCATGGCCTCTGTGAGCCGTTTGCAGATGGCCAGCCCGAGCCCGGTGCCGCCGAATTTCCGCGTGGTCGAGGTGTCCGCCTGTGAGAAGGGGTCGAAGAGACGCGGGATCACGCCGGGAGGGATCCCTATTCCGGTATCGGTCACCGAGACATCGAGCCTCCAGTGGTGTGAGTCCTGCCGCTTCCCCGCACCCCGGACGAGCACCCGGCCGTGGGAGGTGAATTTGATGGCATTCGAGAGAATGTTCGAGACGATCTGCCGGAGCCGGTGGCTGTCGCCAAGAACCGCGCGCGGCATTTCGTCGATCTCAACATCGACCTTCAGACCCTTCGCCTCGGCCATGGGCCGGAATATGGCGGCCGTGCTCTGGAGTTCCATCGCGGGATCGAACTCCTTCTCCTCCATCACGAGGTGCCCGGCCTCAATTTTTGAAAAATCCAGGATATCATTGATCAGCGTGAGGAGCGACTGGCTGCTGGTGCTCAGAAGATTCAAGTGGGCGCTCTGCTCATCGTCGAGCGTGGAGAGGGCGAGGAGGTCGGCGATACCGATGATTCCATTCAGAGGGGTCCGGATCTCGTGGCTCATCACCGCGAGGAAGTCGCTCTTCGCGCGGGTCGCGGCCTTGGCTTCCTCCAGGGCCAGCTGCAGGGCGGCCGTCCGTTCGCGGACGACGTCTTCAAGCTCCAAGGTCTGGTCCCGGAGCTTCTCGTTCAGGCCGTAGAGTTCGAGGCTCTTCTGCTCCAGGAGCGCCTCTGCCTGCTCGCGGGCTGCCCGTTCCCGATCAGCCCTTCGAAGCGCCCGCGCGAGATCCGGGCTTACGGCCTCCGTGCCATCGTGAAGCATATGGGATCGCCCGGTTCCGAGAGGTTTGCCCGTGAAAGAGTAACCGTTTCCTGCTCTCCGAAATGGATGATGCAGGCTTCCAGGAGGCCATGGGCCAGATCCCCGAGATGACGGTCGGACCGATAGACAAACTGCAGGTTGTCCGGAGTGATCGACGTAACATCGAACTTCGGAAGCTCGGCGTCGGGGTAAAGTTTCAGGACCTCCACGTGAATCACGCTTTCGATCCGTCCGGCGAACTCGATGGATGACCGGATGCCATCGAAAAAGGCCGGATACATCCGCGCAAACTGGCCGAAAAGATAATTCCCGTAGGCGCGCAGCAGGTCCGGAATCGGACGTCCGGTCATTTGGGAGAGCTGCTGGAGCAGGGAGACCATTTCGCGGTGGTCGTAGGTTCCGACCGATGTGTAAGCCCCGCCGCCCGGCAGGTTGCAAGCGGAGATCATATCCTCAGCGGTTTCGATCGAATATTGCGTTTCGACCATCTCGATAAACTTGGTGAAAACAATGCCTTTCATGGAGCGCTTGGAGGAGGGGTATTGACAAATACCGGCCGCAGCGGGGTTTGCCAATGAAAAGCGCTTCCCGTCACGCATTTCGTTGCCCTTGGGCACCGGGTTGGCGTAGTCTGCCCGCCGCACCATGCCCAAGGATACTTCCATCAAAAAAATCCTCCTCATTGGCTCCGGCCCGATTGTCATCGGCCAGGGTTGTGAATTCGACTACTCCGGCGTTCAGGCCTGTAAAGCTCTCGCGGAGGAAGGCTACCAGGTGGTTCTGGTCAACTCGAATCCCGCAACGATCATGACCGACCCCGAGTTCGCTCAGCGGACGTATGTCGAGCCGATCACGCCGGAGGTCATCGAAAAAATTCTGGAGAGGGAAAAGCCGGATGCCGTGCTGCCGACGCTCGGCGGACAGACAGCGCTGAATGCGGCGATGGCGCTTGTCGCCAACGGGGCCCTCGAGCGGCACGGGGCCCGCCTCATCGGTGCAAATGCGGAAGCGATCCAGCGAGGCGAGGACCGCCTGATTTTCAAGAATATCATGATCGAGATTGGTCTCGATTGCGCCCACTCCGGTGTTGCGCACACGTTGGACGAGGCGGCTGCGGTGGCGGTGGAAATCGGGACTTTCCCGCTCATCATCCGTCCCGCTTACACGCTGGGGGGTGCCGGTGGCGGCATCGCCTACAACCGCGAGGAACTCGAGGAAATCGTCAGGCGTGGCCTCGATCTATCGCCTGTGACCGAGGTTCTGATCGAAGAGTCGCTCCTCGGCTGGAAAGAATTCGAGATGGAGGTCATGCGCGACCGCGCGGACAACTGCGTGGTGATCTGCTCGATTGAAAACCTGGACCCGATGGGGATTCACACCGGCGATTCCATCACGGTCGCCCCGATCCAGACTCTCACCGACAAAGAATACCAGGCGATGCGCGATGCGAGCTTCGCGGTGATCCGTGCGATCGGGGTCGAGACCGGCGGGTCGAATATCCAGTTCGCGGTGAATCC
>CAZEYT010000126.1:3078-4036 GCA_964516295.1 uncultured Chthoniobacterales bacterium
TGGTCATCGAGATGAACCCGCGCGTTTCGCGCAGCTCCGCTCTCGCATCAAAAGCGACCGGATTTCCCATTGCAAAAATCGCGGCGAAGCTGGCCGTCGGATACACGCTCGATGAGTTGAAGAATGACATCACCCGCGAAACTCCGGCGTGCTTCGAGCCCTCGATCGACTACGTGGTGACGAAGATCCCGCGCTTCACATTTGAGAAGTTTCCGCAGGCCGACCCGACGTTGACGACACAGATGAAAAGCGTCGGTGAGGCGATGGCCATCGGGCGGACCTTCAAGGAATCCCTGCAGAAGGCCCTGCGCTCGCTCGAGATCGGACGCTTCGGGCTGGGAGCCGACGGCAAGGATACCTCGCCCGACCTCGCGACCATCAAACAAAAACTCCGGATCCCCGGAGCCGACAGGATCTTTTTCATCCGCTATGCATTCCTGGCGGGGTTGACCGTCGAGGATATTCACGAACTTTCCAGAATTGATCGATGGTTCCTCGAGCACATCCGCCTGATCGTTGTGGAAGAGGGAAAGATCCGGGAAAATAAATCCGCCCTCGATTTCCGGCGTGCTAAAAAATTCGGCTTCTCCGACCGGCAGCTTGCACACCTGACCGGTTCCACCGAGCCGGAGATCCGCATCCAGCGGAAGGCGGCCGGGGTTGTTCCCACATACCGTCTGGTTGACACATGTGCGGCCGAGTTTGAGGCTTACACGCCGTATTACTATTCGACTTACGGCGACGAGGACGAGACCCGGAAGAGCGACAAAAAGAAAGTCCTCATCCTCGGGGGAGGACCGAACCGGATCGGGCAGGGAATTGAGTTCGACTACTGTTGCGTCCATGCCGCATTCGCCCTCAAGGAACTCGGTTGGGAGACGATCATGGTCAACTCGAACCCTGAGACCGTTTCGACCGATTACGACACCAGCGACAAGCTCTATTTCGAGCCCCTGAC
>CAZEYT010000127.1:0-4018 GCA_964516295.1 uncultured Chthoniobacterales bacterium
GGCGATCCGCGACCGCTGTGCCGCGACGGTGATGGGAAATCATGAGGCGATGTTTCTTTACTGCGCGCATGGTCCGGAGGAAGAACTTGGGAAAATCCTCGGTAAGCCGCTCGCCCTCGCCCACGACCAACTCACCCCGGAGCAAAAGGAATGGATCGAATACCTCCCGCTTGTCGCGGAGATGGAGCTTCTCCAGCTCGTCCATGCATCGCTCGATGACCCCCACGAATTTCACTACATCCTGAGCCACGATCGGGCCGACGAGCATTTTTTGGCGCAGAAGGCGGTAATCAGTTTTCACGGCCACAGTCACGTGCCCTGCATTTGGGAACGCGGTGACGGCGGCACCCTCTGTTTTGAGCCACCCGACAAACCGGTTCAGCTCGATCCCAGTCGTCTCTGCACGGTGAACGTCGGGAGTGTCGGTCAACCGCGGGATGATGATCCCCGCGCCTCGTATGTGCTTTATGACGCCGCCTTGCATTCGGTTTTCCACCGTCGGGTCGCCTACGACATCGCGAAGGCGCAGGATCGCTTTCGAAAAGCCCGCCTCCCGGCGTCAAATGCCCGGCGGCTTTCGGCGGGACGGTAGAGGTTTCAAGATTTTTGTTCGGCGTCGAACCGGTCCCTCCAGTAGGCGAGCCGTTCCTTGATGCGTTTTTCGAGGCCGTTTTCGGTCGGTTCGTAGTATCGACGTCCCTCGGGGAGGTAGGCTTGGGGAACAAATCCGCCCTCGAAATCGTGACTGTAAAGGTAACCTTTGCCGTTCCCGAGTTTTTCCGCGCCTTTGTAATGTCCGTCGCGGAGGTGACGCGGCACGGCCAGCGTTCGTCCTTCGCGGACTTCGGCCGACGCTTTTCCGATTGCCACCGTGCAGCTGTTGCTTTTCGGCGCGGTCGCAAGATAGACGGTCGCGTGGGCGAGAATGAGATTCGCCTCCGGCAAACCGACAAATTCCACAGCCTGCTGGGCGGCCGTGGCGACAACAAGGGCGTTGGAATCCGCCAGTCCGATGTCCTCGCTCGCGCAAATGCTGATCCGTCGGGCGATGAAGCGAATGTCTTCCCCGGCGTGAAGCATTTTCGCGAGCCAGTAAAGGGCAGCATCCGGATCGCTTCCGCGCATGCTCTTGATAAACGCGCTGATCGTGTCGTAGTGCTCGTCGCCGGTGCCGTCATAAACCACGGCTTTGCGTTGGATGCTCTCTTCCGCAGCCGACAACGTGATGTGCACGAGCCCGTCGGCATCGGCGGCCGTGCTGAGAGCGGCGATCTCCAGTGCGTTCAGGCACTTCCGGGCATCGCCATCGCTCAGGCGGGCGAGATGCGATGCGGCCTCGGGGTCGATGGTCACCGGTTTGGAACCGAGCCCACGTTCGGCATCTGCCAGCGCGCGGTGGATCAAGGCAACAAGATCCGCCTCCGGCAGCGGCTCGAGTTGAAAAACCTGCGAGCGGGAAAGGAGGGCGCTGTTGACACTGAAGAAGGGGTTTTGAGTGGTCGCTCCAATGAGGCGAACGATGCCGTTCTCGACTTCGGGAAGGAGAACATCCTGCTGGGCTTTGTTGAAGCGGTGGATCTCATCGACGAAAAGAATGGTTTTCACTCCGTTCGCGCGGCGCTGGGTGGCACCAGCCACGACACGCCGGATGTCCGCCACATTGCTCTCGACGCCGCTCAGGCGCGCAAATTTCGCACCGGTGGCCCCGGCAATCACCTCCGCCAAGGTTGTTTTTCCGGTGCCCGGCGGCCCGAAGAGGATAAGCGACGAAATCCGGTCCGCCTCAATCGCCCTCCGAAGCAACTTGCCCGGTCCCAGAATATGCTGCTGCCCCGCATACTCGGCGAGCGTTCGCGGGCGCATGCGAGTCGCCAGCGGGGCTTCCGCGCCGGGGACTGAGGGCGTTTCTCCAAACAAATCTTCCACCGCCTGAATATCGCCGGTTTTTCTCGCAAGCCAAGGCGGTATGATGCGAGAGTTTCCGCATGGCCACCGTTCTTGTTGCCCTCGACACCAGTGGAAGCGCCCGACCGGTACTCGATCAAGGAGCCGCTCTTGCGCGTTCCACCGGTGGAAACCTCTGTCTGTTCCATGTGATCGAGCCGGTCGCTTCGTATGTGCCCGTCGGTGCGGCGATGGATGTCATCACTACGACACCTCCCGTCCTGGAGCCCGAGCAGACTGAGTCGGCCCGCAAACGCCTCGAGGAACTCGCAGGGTCTATCCGTGCGGCCGGAACCGATGTGACCTGTGAAGTCGGACTCGGCATGGCGGCGGATGAAATCCTCGATCAGGCCAAAACCTGCGAGGCCGGATACGTCGTTTTGGGATCGCACGGTCACGGCGCGCTTTATCACCTGTTCAGTGGAAGCGTGGTCACCGGGGTGCTGAAAAAGTCGCCCTGTCCGGTGCTCGTCGTTCCCGTGCGCAGGTAACCATCAAATCATCGGTCCCGGGATTTTCCTCACGACCCAATCCGATCCCTTTCAAAAAACTTCACCTGAGGTGCCGCTGCCTCTTCCTATCAGGTCGAAGGAGCGTTTGCCAGGGATGGCCGCGACGGCTGGCTCAACCGGGACTCGGCCGCAGAGGTTCGCCGAATATTCCGACGGGATCGCCCGCGCCATCGCGGACGGAGTGCCCGTCACCGCCTATTTCCAGTGGTCGATCATGGACAATTTCGAATGGCCGAGGGCTACAACGAGCGGTTCGGACTCATCTACGTGGACTACGAGACCCAGAAGAGGACAATGAAAGATTCGGCTCATTGGTATCGGGAAGTGATCACCACAAACGGCACGTCCTTGCTGTCGCGATAAAACGCCCTCACGTGGCCGGGACCGGCGGCGGGCATTTGGAGCGGCGGAATTTTTCCTCCCAGTTGATGCGGGCGGTCGTGGCCATGAGGATGGCGAGCGTGAGAATTGCCCCGATGGTGATGGTAAGTCCGGTTAGCCCGTCGAAGAAGAAGCTGTAGGAAAACAAAACCATGTAGGCAAACTGAGCCAGAGCGGCAAGACGCGCGAACGAACGTCCCCTCGCGAGGAGCAAATACCCGGACACCAGCGCCAGGGACACCGCGGCTGAAATGATGAAGGCGGCCGTGAGCGGGATGAGATCGACGAGGTAGGCGAACAGCAATTGAAAGGCGAAACATCCCGCGGCGAGGAAAAAGAAGTTCATCGGGTGCAGGCTCACATTCCGGACCAGACAGAGCACGACCAACACGGCGAAGAAAAAGACCAGCGACACCGGGGCAAAAAACGTGATGCGGGAGGCCACTGGCCCGGGGTTGAGCACTTTCGGCATGTCCATTGCAATGCCCCGCGCTCCGATCTCATCGGGATAAGACCAATTCAACAACCACCCTGCCCCGTCGCGCTGGCGCGAGGTCGGCGAACCAGCCGGGAAGTCGACGTCGGCGAAATTCGTGCGCATCGCGAGTTCGAAGTTCCGCACCCGGGTCTCGCTGCCGAAGGAGTAGTCCCAGCGGTTCAGACCGCGCGTTTTATAGGCGACCGCCAGCGTCGCCTTGCCGCCGGGCTCGAGCTCGACCGCTTCCGTGATCGGCTCGGATCCGCTCACCGCGGCCGTCGTGGGTTTTCCGTTCAGCAAAAGAGAGAACGAATTGTAGCTGGCCTGCCCACCGGGGAGCGCGAACCGCACATAGACCGTCTGCGGAATCGGGGTCGGATTTTCAAAAACATACTCCCCTTGGAAATCGGCGAGATAAGCGCGATACCAAAGGAGCCCCTTGCGTCGCGGCTCGTAGAGCAGTCCGACGCGGACCCGACTGGACGAGGGCTGGATGGAAAGACGACCGTCTCGAGTGCCGGGCGACTGATACCACGCGATGGGCTGGACCTGCGTGATCGGCGGCCCCCACCCCTCGGCGACCGCGCCGTCGAGAGCGGGCTGATTGGTTCGGAAGTCGATCGCATGGCCGAGCACGAACCACGCAAAGGCGGTGCAGGCGGTGATGAACAGGATGGCGAAGAGACGGAGTGGTGTCATGGTT
>CAZEYT010000128.1:0-4009 GCA_964516295.1 uncultured Chthoniobacterales bacterium
CCCAGAAAAATGAAGCCGGAGGCCTCCGTCGATAGTCCCCGGTTTCGCCGGGCGCTCGATTTCGTCCTCAAATGGGAAACGGTGTTCGACCGCAGGGGAAACCCCATCGCGGAGAACGACCCTGATGACCCGGGCGGGTTGACCAAGTTCGGCATCGACCAGCGGTCACATCCTGGCATCGACATCATTGCGCTCACAAAGGACGGCGCGGCGGCGATCTACCACCGTGACTACTGGCTTCCCCTGCGGTGTCACGAATTACCGTTCCCGGTGGGCGAGGTCGTTTTCGACATCGGCGTGAATAACGGCAAGTCGCGTTCTGCTCGCTGGCTTCAGGAGCTTCTCGGCGTCGAAACCGATGGGTTCATTGGCCCGGTAACCTTGAAGTCCGCCGCGTCGACGGACCCAACCACGCTTGCGGCGAAGCTGATTGCCCGCCGCGCCACGTTCTACCGCTCAATCGCCAAAGGACGGAAAGCCAAGTTCCTCAAAGGGTGGATGAACCGGAACAACGATCTTCAAGCCTTTGCAGTGGAGTCGTCGGCGAGACGTCCTTGAAGCCAAAGGAATCCCTCGACGGGCTGGCCAACGAAGGGAACAAACCCGTCCAGAATTGCCTCGGATGCATAGACCGCAACCCTGAAATCGATATCGTCGGGACGGGTAAGAATCATCGTTACCTTGTAGAATCCCTGCCCGCCCACCTCGACTTTCTCAACGGTTTCCGGTATGCCCCGAAACTCGAAATCGTCTTTCACATCCGTTGGCATCATCCAACAGGCGTGCTCAAGCGAAACCGAGACGGTCTTAATCTGACTGATGTCCGCATCAGGGTTTTCCTCCAGCGCCCTTTTCCGTTCCATTTCGAGAAGTGGGCCTCCGTCGATTTGAATCTCCTGTTGCTCGCAGGGTCGAAGTCGATACGCCAGTGCGGTGATGATGAAGTCCACAGAAACCCCGCTCTGGTAGCGCGATTTATTCAGGAAGTAGAGAGGGTCAAAGAAGCTCACCGACGCCCCGCCTTTTGTGCTTCCCTCGACAATACCTTCGATCGGATTGCACCAATCTTCGATGGAATCGATCTCGATGGAATTCAGACATCCCTCGTGTGGGAATGGGAAGGCGGAGAAGAGAAAGTTGGATTTTGGATCACTGAGCGAGTCCGTAGAAATCAGCGCGAGGAATCGCATCGGTCCGTCAGGGTAAACGATCCCAATGCATTTCTCTTCGCGTGGAGGGTTCTCGCCATCGTCAAAAACAAAGGTCGAGTCACCGAGTATCGATCCTTTCTGAACGACTGTCGGTATCCATTCTTTGATCGCGTTCTCGGTTGCTCCCGCAACCGCTTCCCAGTGGCTTCCGTGTCCCATACGCACGAGATTCTACTCTAGCGACGGGACAAATACAGTCCTACCCCCGAGAAATCGTTGACACCCCCCATCCGGTGTCATGGCCCAGGGTCTTTTCATCACCGGATTCACCGTCGCCGAGGTGCATTCCATTCAGGCAAAGGCGAAACAGATGCTCATGGAGGGGAAGACGGTCATGTCGTGGGGCGACTCCGGCATGTCGGTATCGAAACAATTCCCGATGACGGTGAAGGAAACGCTCGAGGAATGCGCCTACGCGCTCCGCGTCCTTGACCCCGCAACCTACGGCCGCAACCGCACGTCCACCGTTTCGTCAATTTGCGGATACCTGCCCAAATGAGCCGCTTTCTTTCCATAGTCGGCAAATTTTTGCCAAAAACATGGGTGAGCCCCTACGAGTCGGCCAACTACTCACCGCGAAGGGGCCGCGTCCCGGGTTCAGGCCCCGGCGACGCAAAGCGGGATCTGTCGCCTGGCATCCGTTCTGAGCTGGTTCGGCGGTCGCGCTACCTCCAAAAGAACTCGGGGTTTGTGCGCGAACTCGTCGCCAATATGGCGATTTACTCGACTGGGGACGGCATCAAGCCTCAAGCGCAATCCTCTGATGCCCAGTGGAACCGGCTTGCCGAGGAGTACTTCTCCAATTGGTCATCTCGTTGTGAAATAACGGGGCGATATTCTTTCGAGGAGTGCCAGAGCTTGGTCTGCCGGGGCATAGACGTGGACGGGGAGTACTTTGTCCACAAGACTCGCGACCGTGCCGCTCGGCCAATCCTTCAATTGATTGAAGCGCATCGCATCGGCGATGCCCCTGGCGCAGTGGAAACAGTCGACGGAATCGGTCTGGATGAATTCGGAGCCCCGACTTTTTATCGTATGCTCCTCGATGACGGAACGCACCGTGATTTGCCTGCAACCGGCATTCTGCACGTCTTCGAGCCAGAGTCGGCGTCATCGGTTCGGAATGCCGCCACCATCCAGCACTCGATCAATCACGTCCTAGACGAAATGGAACTCCTGGCTCTCGAAAAGCACGCGGTCAAAGACAATGCTGATGTGGCTCGGATTCTGAAAACCGCCCGTGGCGAAGTCGACCAGGACGGTGACTTTTCCCTCGGAAATGCGCCCGGCGGCCAGGAATCCAGCGACCCGTCGGCGCTCCAGAAGATTGTGGGAGGAAAGCTGGTCGCGCTCAAACCGGAGGAATCCCTCGACAGCTTTCAGTCGAACCGACCAAGCCCGACATTTACCGGGTTTCTGACCCACCTGCGGCGGGACTCCGCCCTCGGCGTCCTTCCATACGAGTTTGCGGCTGATTCCAGCAGCGTGGGCGGGGCGGGAGTGCGACTCGTTGTAGCCAAGGCCGACCGAAGGTTCTCGTTTCGCCAACTCATTTTGATCCAACGATTCATCCGCCCGGTCTGGGCATACGTCATCTCCGATGCGATTCGAAGTGGTGCATTGCCCTACGCACCGAGTTGGCACCGGGTAAGCGCCACCACACCGCGTCGCATTACCGTCGATGCAGGCCGGGAGGCCCAACAAAACCGTGCCGATGTCGAGATGGGGCTCAAAACGCTGAGTGAGCATTTCGCCGAGCAGGGCATGGATTTTGAGGAGGAGATGCGGGTCCGGGCGCAAAACGCACGGCGCATTCTCGATCTCGCTCGCGAATTCGACATTCCTCTCGAAATGCTCTGGCGTCCGGGAGGTGGGACAAACGCTACGCCGGTTGTTGGCGAGGATCAGAATCCGACTTCGGCGGTCGGTCCGCGTCAGCCCGGCTGATTGACATCCCGATGGGGGCGTGAAACCCGCCGAAGTTCTCTTTGTCGACCAACCCTGGCTTCTGACCCCTGAGGCCCATTCTGCGATGGGCGCCGCATCGCGCACATTTTTCGAATCTCCGCCTCAGATCACTCCCGAGCCGGAATCGCCCCTTCTGGCTGTGGAGGACGGCGTCGGCATTGTGACGATCTCCGGGCCCATCATCCGTCGACCGGGCCTCATCGCCCAGATTCTCTTCGGCGCAACCGACACCGAATCAGTCATCGAAGCTGTGAACGAAGCAGCGGGAAACGCCTCCGTGCAAGCCGTGCTTCTTGATATTGATTCTCCGGGCGGGAGCGTGAATGGCACGCCCGAACTGGCGCAGGCAGTGGCCGACCTGTCACGGGCAAAGTACGCCTACGCGTTCACCGCCGGGCAAATGTGCTCCGCCGCCTACTGGGTCGCATCCCAGTGCGATGCCATTTACATGACCCCCAGCGCGCGGGTGGGTTCCATCGGTGTGATCGCCTCGATGCTCGATACCACCGAAGCTCTCCGCAACGAAGGCATCAAGGTCGAGGTTTTCGCGGCGGGAAAATACAAGAGCGTTGGCACATCGGGCGTCTCCCTCACGGATGAGCAGCGCACCTTGCTCCAACAAAACGTCGAGGAGATTGCGACCGACTTTCGTGCCGCAGTGCTCAGTCGCGGGCGGAAGATTCCAGACGAAGCGATGGAGGGTCAGACGTTTTCTGCCAAGGCTGCAATGCGCATGAACCTGGCCGGGACGGTCAAGAGCCGGGCCGACGCGCTGGCAATGCTTCGTTCACGTCACGTGAAAGCGGCGGGTTGACACGAAAACCCAGATA
>CAZEYT010000129.1:0-3946 GCA_964516295.1 uncultured Chthoniobacterales bacterium
AAGACCCTGCTGGCCGGCGGCGATGTTCCGCTTGTAAAAGGCGTTCGACTCCTCGGCGGTCGAAAAGCCGGCGTATTGGCGCACGGTCCACGGGCGCTGGACATACATGGTCGCGTAGGGTCCGCGAAGAAACGGAGCGACGCCCGCGGTGTAATCGAGGTGTTTGCAGTCGGCCAGGTCGGCGGGACCGTAGGCGGGTTTCACGGGAATGCCTTCATTGGTGGTCCAAGTGAGGTCCTCCGGAGAACGGGAGGTTTCCGCGGAGAAAGCGCTCTTCCAGGCGTCGCCGGTGACAGCGGGATTCAGATCAAGCGAAAGGGTGGTGAAGTCAGGTTGTTTCATCGGTTCAGGAGATCAGAGGCCGAGTTCGCGGTGGAGGTTGGTGAGGAAGGCGAGGCAATCCACTTTGATGTGGATGAAGTCGTCCACGCCGGCGGCCTGGTGCGCCTCGATCTGCTCGGACGGAAAACCGGCGAGGATGACTTTCACGCCCGGGATTTTTTCTTTCAGGGCCGGAACAAACGAGGGGACGATGTCCGGATAGGTGTCGTCGGTCGAGCAAAGGACGACGACTTTTGGTGCGGCCGCGGCGACCTGGGTCAGGGCCACCTCGGTGGATTTGGCCCCGGCGGGTGCCTGGCGGACATCGTATCCACCGGCATCAAAAAAGCCGGAGGAGAAATCGGCACGGGCCTTGCATTGTTTCGGCGGGCCGAATTTCGCCAGCCAGACGACCGGAGGAGCCGGGCGTGCGGCGGCGCGGAGAGATTCATAGCCTTCGGCGGCGCGGCGGAACGGGATTCGTTCGATGGTCGGCGAGGGCACTCCGCTGCGTGGCAGGGCGGACGTCACCTGTCCCAGGGTGTCTCCCGCCGAGAATGCCGCGGCGAGGGAGGGCACGGTGGGTTCGAGGGCCGACGTGCAAGCCGTTCGCGCGGCAGCGATCCGGCGTGCGCGTTCGGCGTGGATTTTTGCCGCGCGGTTCTCGCCGGTTGCCAGCGGGGTTTCCGTTGGGTTGGGGAAGAGGTTGACGCCGATGAAGGCCTCGCGGCGCTTGGCGACAGCGTCGAGGCGGGCCTTCGCGCTCTTGGCGAGGATCTGCTGCGGAAAACCGGCAGCGAGGGCTGCGGCCATGCCTCCTTGTTTTTCGATGTCCTGGAAGAGCGACCAGGCCTTTTGGGCGAGTTCGAGGGTGAGGGACTCGACGAACCAGGATCCACCGGCGGCGTCGGCGACCTCGGAGAGATTGCATTCCTCGGCGAGGATGGCGTGAACGTTGCGGGCGATGCGGCGTGAGAATTCGTCCGGCGTGCGAATCGTCTCGTCAAAAGCCGCAATGTGAAGACTGTCGGCGCCGCCGACGGCCGCGGCGAAGGCTTCGGACGTCGCGCGGAGCATGTTCGTGTGCGGATCGAGGGTGGACTTGTTGAAGAGGCTCGAGCGGGCGTGGATGAAGAGAGGCGTGGGCTTCGCGCCGAACGCCGCCGTGACATTCGCCCAGAGCAGTCGGGCCGCGCGGAGCTTGGCGATCTGCATGAAGTAATGCGAACCCAGCGACAGGGACATGACGAACTGCCCGGCGAGCAGGTCGCTGTCGAGGCCCGCGCGAGTTAATGCCCGGAAGTAATCGGCTCCGGTGGAGAGGCCGAAGGCGAGTTCTTCGACCGCAGACCCGCCAGCGTCTCCCCAAAGCGAGGCTTGGATGCCAATGGTGCGGATGTTTTTTGGAGCGCCCCAGCGGGTGGCGCTGGCGAGTTCGGAGTAGGCGTCCTCTAGCGGAAGCGGAATTTGTCCGTCGCGGGCCCATTCGGTGAGTGGATCGCCCAGAATCGCTCCGGCCAGTCCATCTTCGCCGGCGACCGATGCCAGAAGCCCGGCCATTGGAAGGGCCGAGGCTCCGGCAAAGGCGAGCAGGGGGGCCGCGGTGAGGTCGATGCCAGCGAAGGCGCGTGCAGCATCGTCGCGTGTAGCGAGAGAAAGGCCGCACTGTCCGACCTCGCCCACGGTTGCTTGGTCGGGATCAACCCCGCGGCGCGTGGCGGTGTCCGGGACGACGGTGGTTGTGTTTTGCCCCCGCATGAGGTCGTTCTTGAGTGTGGTGTTGAATTCCTCCGGGCAACCCACGGCGAGTTCCTGCGCGACGCGCCAGGGAGCGGTCTTGAACCCGGACGCGGTCGATCCGCGCGTGAAAGGAACCAGTCCCGGCCACGACTCGGGAAGCTTCAGGGCTTCCAGATCCTCGCGGCGGTAAATCGGCTGGAGCCGGATGCCTTCCGGCGTTGGTGTGATCAGCTTCTTGTCAAACGGCGCGCCCTTGAGGGATTCCTCGGCGGCTTGACGCCATTCTTCGTAGGTGGATGGGGCGAATTCAGTGAGCGACAGGGGCATGATGGCGGTGGATTGCAAAAGGAAAGGTCAGGAAATCTCTTCGATGAAAGCTTCGGTGGGGCGGCCGTTGACGGTGAGGACCATGCGGCGGCCAGGGGTTGCGGGGACAGGTGTTTGCGGCACCGGAACGCCCGGCGCGGGCGGGACGGGTTGGGAGGGCGGATTCAGGAGTTTCCCGATCTCCATCGGGAACATGGCGTAGAGCACCGTATTTTCATCGGTCGATGGAATGGATTTCTCCGTCAATTGACGGCGGAGCTCGGGAACCTGCGGGGCGAGCAAGTCGGCCGGTCGCGAGGTGAGCGGGGACTTTCCCGTCAGCTTCGCCGCGAGCGCCTGGACCTCCGGGTCCACCGGGCCGGGTGTCTTTCCAAAAAATCCGAGGGCGATGTCCATCGCGGCCGGCGAGAAATTTTTCCAGCGGCCGAATTTCACATTCAGGGTGGCCTGGGTGCCGACGATTTGGGAAATCGGGGTGACGAGTGGCGGCCAGCCGAGCGCCTGGCGGACGCGGGGGATCTCGGCGAGAACCTCCGGCATGCGGTCGGCCATGCCGAGATCTTTAAGCTGCACGCGGAAATTGGAGAGCATTCCGCCGGGCACCTGATAAATCAGGGTATCGCTTTCGACGACCTCGTTGGCATGCGCGGTAAAAGCGGCAAGCTCCGCGTAGATTGCCGTGAACATCTCGCGAAGCTCCGCGAGGCGGGCACGGTCAAAGGACGGGCAACGCGGGTGGCCATCGAGCAGCGTCAGCATCCGGAGTGTGTCCGGCTGGGAGGTGCCGTTGGCAAAGGGCGAGATCGAGGTTTCGATGGCGTCCACGCCGGCATCCACCGCCGCCAGATAGGCCGAAGCCGCCAGACCGGCCGTGTCGTGACTGTGGATGGTGACCGGGAGGCCGGTGCGCTTTTTGATGCCGGTGACGAGTTCGGCGGCGGCGTGTGGGGTGATGACTCCCGCCATATCCTTGATGGCGAGCGAGTGGCAGCCGAGGTCTTTGAGTTCGGACGCGAAGTGGAGAAAGGCCGTTGTCGTGTGAACCGGGCTGGTTGTGTAACAAATTTCGCCCCGAGCGTGTTTTCCGGCTTTGCGGACGGCGGCGATGGCGGTCGCGAGATTGCGCGGGTCGTTGAGGCCGTCGAAAATCCGGAAAACTTCCATGCCCGCCTTCGCACTGGCGTCGACGAAGAGTTCGACCACATCGTCGGCGAACGACTTGTATTGCACAATGTTCTGCCCGCGGAGAAGCATTCCCTGCGGGGTTTTAGGAGCCACCTCGCGCAAGGCGCGAATACGGTCAAAAGGTTGCTCGCCGAGAAACCGCAGACAGGTGTCGATGGTCGCCCCGCCCCAGGTTTCCAGCATGCCGAAGCCCATCGTGTCGAGCAGCGCCGCCGGGGCAAGCATCTGTGCCGTCCGCATCCGTGTCGCGGCCATCGATTGATGTCCGTCCCGCAGCACGGTGTTGTTGAAAAGCACAGGTTTCATCAGTTATTAGAAACTCTAATAGCATGGCCCGTGAGGACAAGAATTGATTTGGAGCACGAGAATGAAG
>CAZEYT010000130.1:0-3893 GCA_964516295.1 uncultured Chthoniobacterales bacterium
ACCGGATATCCGCCCAGATACCGCAGGTCGGTCACAACCACGAAAAACGTGAACAACGAGAAAAAGAAAACCTGCGAAATGCGGCGGGCGGTCCGGATCTTCATGGGGCACAGCTCCGGGCGGTGACATCGCGATGGGTTTTCCAGGGAGCATGGGCGTCCCGCCCGTGTGCGGCAGTGTCTACGCTGCGAAAGCCAGTCTCCAAACGGGCGAGACGCCCGTTCTCCCTGTTTTGAGCGAATCGGGAATGTAGCCTCATGCCTGGACTTCCTTGTAGCGGGTCTGTTTCCAATTCATGTTCCCGAGCCCGCGGTCGTTCGCCTTGTGGATGTAGGTGAGCTCGGCGATGTCGCGCTCGAGGAGGTGGGTGTAGCCGTAGCTGTCGACGGCAACCATGTCGGTGCCCGCAACGACCGTCCCCATCTGCTTCACGTCGGAGAGCCGGCCTCCTGTCGGGCCGTTTTTCATGAGGACATTCATCCCGTCGAGCACGACGAGCGTCGGCTTCATCATGAGAGCAAAATCCGAGACGATGCTGTGGATGTGCTGGTGGAATTGATTCCGGCGACCGCCGAGGAGGCCATACCAGTTCTTCATCGTCATCGAGGCGTGGCAGAGGTTGTGGTCCTTGCAGGGCGCGAGCCCGATCACCTTCGTCGCACGCTTGAACGGAGCGTCGAAGAACGACCAGTGGCGCAGGATCTCGCCGTCCATCTGGATGGGCGCGAAAGAATTCGTCTCTGGATAATACAGGTCCAGGTGCAACTCATCGGCAACAGCGAGCAGTCCGCTCTTGAGGTAGCATCCGGCCGGGCTGTTGATCGGGTTGTCTGCCACAAGAACCTTCGCGGCTCCCGCTTCCAGAACCATCCGCGCGACCGCTCGCAGGGCATCCGGGTGGGTCGTGGCTGCGAGTGCCGGCGGACGGTCGAACGCGATGTTCGGCTTGATGACGACAATGTCGCCGTTGCTGATGAACCGCCCCATCCCTCCAAGGGCACCGATCGCGGCACGGATCACCTTCTCATGTTCGGAACCATGCGCGATCGCCATCTCGGGCAGAAGCTTGTCCGGAACCAGCGAATAGCTCGGGAGGAGGAGCCCGGACTTTTCCTGGAATCCGGGAATAAAATGCCGACGCTGCCACAAAGCCAGCCCACCGAGTCCAGATCCCGCGACCAGTGCGCCCGCAGCACCGGCCCGGAGCAGAAATTCCCGGCGGCTGATCTGTGGGTCTGGTTCGGATGGATTGTTCATGGCGTGTTCAGCGCAATTTGCCTTCGAGAACCTTCTCCAGAAATGCGCGCGCGGCAACCGGATCTTGCGCGTCGATGACCCCGCCCAACTCGCCGTCGCGCTGATAGACCAATTTCGATTTCCCGAAATTCTGCGCCTGAAAGACTTTTGCTCCGGCGATGCCGTCGATGGGTTCGGCCTTTCCGCCATAGCGGCTGCTGAAAGCCAGATACGAGTCCCACGCCTTGGCTGCTTCTTCAGGCGTCGTGACCATCAGGAAGAAGGCGATCTTCTTCCCTTCGAAATCGTAGTCCGCCTGGAAGACCTCCTTCAGAAATGCCTGCCCCTGGGCATTGTCCTGGGTGTAGGCGATCGACCCGGGGATCATTCCCTGAGCGGGAAGTTTCCTGCGGGCGCCGAGGCCGCTGTCATCCGCAGGAATCGCTTTCGAGATGGTTTCTGCCGCGGACTTTGCCAGCGCCAGAGTCGCGGGGGTCTGGTCAGACGCGATGACCTGCACATAGGAACTCCCCTGACGGAAAAAATACCCCATCTCCCCGGAGTATCCGTCCGGCACAAAGTCCAGCGGCTTGCCCGCAGGATCGCGCTCCAGCGCGAAGATCCCGAATGCGTTCACCGGCGAATCCATCCGATACTCGTAAACGTCCACATAACTGCCCTTGCTGTCCGGCACTGAAAAGGACCGGCTGCGGAGCTGCTGGAACCCGAATTCCATGTAGGCAGGCGCACGTCCGTTGATCTTCTCGTAAAGCGTGTCGGCGGAATAAAACTCGGTGGGTCCCATCGGTTTGGCACCCGGGATCTCAAGCGGTTGGCTCTTCGGAGCGGATGCGGGAGCGGGGCCCGGACTGGTTTCGTAGCCCTCCGGTGATTCGGATGCCGGGGCTGTGGTGGCCGGCTCACCGGCTGCGTTGGCGGGCTTTCCAGCGACCAAAGCCTCCGTGGATTTCAAGGACTCGGTTCTTAGGCTGTAGAGCCCGGGATCAAACTTCCGGCCTGCGATCCAGACCGCGGCCCCGATGGCGGCGAGCCCCCCGACAATCGCAAGACTGATGGCCCTTTCGAGCGCGGAAACCTTCGTGCGCTGGAACGCCTTGCGTCCCTGGCGCGAAGATTCCTGTGCGCGACCGCTCAAGCGAAGTAGCGGTTGGCGCGACGGATGATTTCCGGATAATCGGTCTGGAAAGAACACCCGTCACGCAAGGCCGCTAGATCGACCTGATCATGGGCTCGGCTCTCCGCCGGCAGCGATTGGTAGAGCTCTTTCGCGCCGAGGTGGCCGTCCTGCTCGTAGTAGGTGACGTAGCGGGAAATATCCAGAAACGCAAATCCCGTGGCCGACGCAAAGGCCGCGCATGACGGGCAGCCCGGGCAGAAGGTCCGGCGGTGCGAGAGAACGATTTGCTTCAGCGCCTCGACATCGGCGAATTTGAGCGGGCCCTTGAAATCGCGCGCGGCGGCGGTGTTCGCCTCCATCTCGCCAACATTGTTAATCGCCGAGCAGATTGCCGAAATCCGGGGGTCGCTGTAAACGGCCTGCAGGAGCCCCTGGTTGGTCGTCAGCCCGAGCTTGTCGAACTCCGGAATCCGGGCCGGCACCTCGCCCGCGCTCCGCATCGTCTTCATCGCCACAAGGCCGATCCCCGCCTTGTGACAGGCCGAAACCGCTGTATCGAACGCATCCCCCGGCTTGAAAAACGGGGTATACTTCAGCATGATCGCATCGACAAACCCTCCCTCCGCCGCAGAGTTCAGGCATTCGTTCAACGTTCCGTCGTGGCAGGAAAATCCGACCATCTTCGCCTTGCCCGAGCTTTTCAGCTTCTCACAAACCTTTTTGAACGCGTCATTCTTCGGCCAGTTGACCGCATCCGGCCCGTATTCCTTCGGCCCGAGCCCGTGCACAAAAAAGAGATCGAGATAGTCGGTGCCGCAGGCGGCCAACCGCTTGTCAATCTGCTCGAGAAGTTGATCCGGCCCCTGCTTCGGATGATCCTTCGAAACCAGGAAGAGTTCCTTCCGGCGCTCGGGGTATTTGGCGATCCACTCGCCGATGATTTTCTCGGAGTTTCCCTTGAGGTAGCAATCCGCCGTATCGAAATACCGGATGCCCATCGACCAGGCGATGTCCAGGTAGTCCGGGCTGAGCGCCGCCATCATTCCGCCAAGGCTGATCAAGGTGACATCCGGGCCGTTCTTGCCGAGCTTACGCATGGGGAGCGGGCCACCGCCCGCTGCCGGGCTTGGCGCGGCCTTCGCCTGAAGGCTGGAGCCCAGTGTCAGGGCCACGGGCATCGCCATGGCGGATTTCAAAAAATTGCGTCGTGAGGTTCCAGGGTCGTTGGTCATAGGTTTTGATTTTTATCCAAACTCCGTGATGACGCCCTGACGCTGCGGTTTCCGCACCCGTCGAGGAGCGCACTTCCACAGCCGGAACTCTGCATCAGGAGCCGGCGTTTCACAAGCCGCAATATTCCCAGCAAAGAGCGCATGCCCTAAAGCTGCAAACAACAGGGAGAACAGGCGTCCCGCCTGTTTGGAGACTGTTATCCGCTACCCAGCTGGTGCCCTAACGGGCGGAACGCCCATGCTTGTAGGTTCCAAGGTCATGGGAATTATTCACAAATGCCGGAGGC
>CAZEYT010000131.1:0-3872 GCA_964516295.1 uncultured Chthoniobacterales bacterium
CATCGCCGCCGTCATCGCCGCCGTCATCGCCGCCGTCATCGCCGCCGTCATCGCCTCCCATGTCTTCTTCGTCATCGGCACCGGGGTCTTCGTCGGCGGATTCGTCGAGGCCGGTTTCTTCCTCATCCATTGACTCCTCGTCTCCCTCCAGGCTTTCAGACTCTTCTTCGAACGACTCCTCGAAATCGGACCAGGACTCCTCCTCAAAAACTTCCTCCGATTCATAGAATTCGCCGAAGACGGTGATTTCGCTGCTGAACGAGCTCCAGGACTCGAAGAGATCGGGGTCGGCGACTTCGATGACGTTGCCGAAGGCGAGGTAGTCGGTGTTCAGGGCGTTGAGCAGACCGAGGAGGGCGGCGAAGGAGGCGAGGTCAGTGACGTCGGTCGATCCGATACGAGCGGCCCGCGATTGGAGGCTCGAGATCATACGATATTCGGGCGAGCCTTTCTTCGCCTTCGACTTCAGGCCAGAGAGTTTCTTGCTAAGAGAATTTCCCTGTTTGCGGAGTGAAGAGATTCTCTCCTTCTGGTCGGAGGTGAGTTTTTTGCCACTGCGCGAGGCGAGCGAGGAAGCACCGACGTTCGCTTGGAGGAGGGCGGAAAGGTCGCGGAGTTTCTGGACGTTGTCGCTGATCTCGGGGGCATCCACGTCGAGAGCCGCCCAAGCCGCTGAGATCTGAGAAACGGAAACGCCGAGATCGTCGAGGGCGGGCAAAAAGTTCGCGCTCTTCGCCGCGTAGAGCTTCGAGAGCGAGTCAATCTGGGTCGAGGCCTGTTCGATCCCGGAGCGAAACGGACGCTCAACGGGCGATCTTCCCGGAAGTCCAGACACCGAGGCTGCGAGTGCGGAGTTCGCCATCGACATCTGGAGCAGGACATCGGAGACGGAGCCCTTTTTCTTCTCGGAGGATTCGGAACCGCCCGCGCTGTCGGCTTGGGCGCGCACGTAGTGTGCTGGCACCACGGAGACGAGGGCGGCAAGGGTCAGGATGACGGGTGTGCGCGTTTTCATGGTTGGGATTTCCGGGAAAATCAATCTGCTCCGGGTTCGCGGAGCGGCAGGATGCCGGAGTCGCGGGCCTCGGAGACATCGACGATGGCGTACTCGGGATTCTGAGAATGCTCGTCGGTGAGTTCGTCTTCGTGTTCTTTGAATGTGGTATTGCCGGTTTCAATGGCTTCAGAGAGGGAGGAATTCGAGAGCATGGTTGTCTCGATGCAGGCGAACTCCGAGTGGTCGGAGTCGAGGTAAACCCCGAGTAACATGTGCCCGGGAATCGAAACAAGGAACGGATCCAGGCCGAGCTTCAGAAAGATCGACGCAAGCAAGACACTGCCATCCACACAGTTCGCCTGCGCCGTTTTGACGGAGTCGCCGATAAGACGCACGTGCTGGGCGTAGACCGAGGCGTCCTGCACAGACGGGCGGGTGATGCTGCTGTAGGCGAAACCGCGGCGCTTGAGGGCGTTCCAGACAGCCTCGATCTCGCGCAGGACATCGTCGCGGTCTCCTTGGTATCCGGCGAAACCTTTCGTGTCGCCGGAATTGAGCGCCTCGGCGAGGATGCTGTCCACGACCGGATGGTTCTCATTCACGTAAGCAGCGAACATGATGTCCAGGGAGGTGTATTCGCCGTCCTCATCCACGATGCCGAAGGGACAGTCGTTGATTGACCGGGCGACCATGCGTTCTTGCTGCTCGCCTGCGTCTTTGCCGGCGACTTTTACGCGCACGGTAACGACTTCCGGGAAAGGCTGGCGCACTTTGAGCAGAGAATCGTAGTCGTATTTCAGCACGGGAAAAATGTGATACTCCTCGCCTTCGTTTGGAAGGCTGACCTCAATCGCGCTCGTTTGAATAAGCTTCTGGCTCTCGACCTCGACCCGAACACGGGCGTGGTCCGAGGGCGCGACAATCGAAACGCCGAGCATGCCCATAGGATCCCCGAAAACCTGCTCATTATCGTCCTCCTCCGGTTTGAATGTCGAGGTCGCGATGATGAGCGAGGGAAAGAGATCGTCCCCGAATTCGGAGAGGACACTCCAATCGACGTCCTCCGCGTGGGACAGAGCAGGAATAAGAATGGCCCCGGCAAGAACAACCGCTAGCGCTTGACGAATCACAAAACGACTCACAAACCAACTAAATCCGAAACAACCTGATGCACGTCAACGAAAAAAGTCGGACCGCTCGGTAACTTGCACCGAGTTGGGAGAGGCGCTCGAGAGACAAGCGCGAAGGGTCGCCGCATGACGTTCGAGCCTGTGAGAACTTTCATCGCAAGAGCGTGTCACAGAGCACCCGGTGAAAGGGAAACTGGGGTTCAATGTGCATATCCTTTTATAATCTCGTGGACGGGGTTGCCTGTCCAGAGTCGGTGGAGAGTCGTGTCACTCTCCCTGACAACAGTGTCACCACCGTCGGCTACGACCTGCGCGGAAACGCCATCAGCCCGGTGGGTGTGAGGTGTCAGTCATAAAACATTCATGTCTTGCACAGACGCGACTTTGCATTCCAAACAGGAAGTTAATGTCTGATGGCTGCCCTTTCAACCACCCTTCAAGTTCCCGGCGGCAAGCAATAGGCAGATCTCCAAGCAATAGGCTCCCTTATTCCAAGAATTCTGTTCCCTCTTCTCCCGGCTTTTAAATCTTGGCTCCCTCTCCCGTCGGGAACGACTAGCCCATGTAGCGTGTCAAAATGCGCACCTCGGGCTTGCGCTCGGAACGGACAAACAGTTTTTTCAGGAACGACAGGAGAGACTTCACGCGCGGGATCATGCCGCATTTTTCCTGACTCCGCAAGGGACTGTCCAACTTTACTCACCGGGCCTCTTCGCGGTGGCGACGTGGCGAGCAGTTCATCCGCTTGCGGAACTCGGAGTAAAAGTGGGCGAGGTTCGCGAAGCCGCTGGCATAGGCGACTTCGGTTACTGGAAACGCCGTCTGCTCCAGCAAACGGCAGGCCTCGTTGATGCGGATCTCGTTCACCACATCAATGAAGGTACGGCGGGTCTGGATTTTGAAATACCGGCAGAACGCATTCGGCGTCAACCCGGCCCGGGTCGCGGCCGCCGTCACGGTGATCGCCTCGCGGAAGTTCTCGTGAATATAGGCCATGATGACGGGCATCCGTTCGTCGGAAGGGTGCGACCCGGGGTCGTAGTGGACGCTGGCCAACGGTTCCAGCGACTCGCAGGCGGCAAGCTCAAGAAGCAACTCAAGGAGCGCCGTGACGCGCTGTCCTTGTCGCGCTTCATGCACGACTCGCATGCGTTCTCGCAATTCCTTTCGGGAGGCCGTCTTGCCGACCTTCAGTCCGCGGCGAGCCAGGTGCAGGAGCCGCGCGACCGGGCGAAACTCGGGAATTCCAAACAACTCGCCTCCGGCAAAATCCCGGCGGAATTGGATGACCTGCGTGCGCGCCATTTCGCACGCCGGACGACGCTGGACGTTTTGAAAAAATGCGGGAGGTTTTCTCCGAAGAAGAAAAGGTCGCCGGTCCGGAACGTCCCGACGTGATCGCCGACAACCAACCGTCCCTCGCTGGAATCCACTGACACAAGCTCCAGTTCGACGTGGCGGTGATACGGACACACGATCTCCTGACCTCCGTAGCAAATGCTCGCAAACGACCGCCCCGGTCCGTAAGGCACGATTTCGGTTTCCAAATACATCGGACGTTATTCTCGCCTGAAAAGGCGAAATCTCACGCCTATTGATAGAATACCAGACGTTGTGGTCAGAAATCCAGAAGCGCCGGGGCCTCGATCTGCGGCCATTCTTCCGAGATGAAACGTTCGCGGATCAACAGGGCCATACGGGAAGCGGGGCTCGCTTTCCAACTTGCCGGATGGGCTCTCCCGCCT
>CAZEYT010000132.1:0-3720 GCA_964516295.1 uncultured Chthoniobacterales bacterium
AGTTTCGGAAGAGCTATTCCCTTCAAGCTGTGTTGCTTGCGGGAGGATGAGAATATCCAACCGCGCACAATGGTCAATGGGATTTTCGAAAATTATTTTCATCCAACAGGAAGGAGTCACTGCGCGGCGTCCTCATCGGCTCGCAGATGCTGATGGAATGGAGGGTTGCTGGCAGGTCAAGGTTTTTATTTGACCCGGAACTTTTTTGGATTTTTCGTCGGCAAATTCGCAAAGACGCTCGATGGGCCATTCGTTTTCATCCATTTTCCAAAGGTTTTGATGGGTTGGAGCACGTCAGAATCGCCCCGTCAAATCTGCTCCTTCGGATGTTTTGGCGAAGGTCAGCGAGACAGCGTCGGTCTTCCCACGGTGACGATCGGGCCACGGTCGGAAACTCTCAGAAAGGTGGTGTAAACGAAAAAGCGCCCGCAGGTGGTCGTCCTGCGGGCGCTGGAAGAAGTTGCTGCGGGGATCAGTCAGCGATCCACTCGGTGTGAAAGAACTCGCCGGCGGGTTTGTCGATGCGCTCGTAGGTGTGGGCTCCAAAGAAGTCGCGTTGGGCTTGGAGGAGATTGGCGGGGAGCGATGCGGTGCGATAGCTGTCGAAGTAGCTGAGAGCAGCGCTGAAGGCCGGGACGGCGACCCCACGGCCCATGGCGGTTTGTACGGCGTGCCGCCAGTTCGCTTGGGTTTTCGCGAGGATGTCGCGGAAGTAGGGATCGAGGATCAGATTTTTGAGGCCAGGGTTATTGCGATAGGCTTCGGTGATGCGATTGAGGAAGCGCGCGCGGATGATGCAGCCGCCGCGCCAGATGGAGGCAATGTCTCCGAAGTTGAGGTTCCAGCCATATAGCTCGGAAGCAGCGCCGAGTTGGACGAAGCCTTGGGCGTAGCTCATGACTTTGCTGGCGTAGAGGGCGTCCCGTACGGCCTCGATGAGGGCTTGGCGGTCGCCAGTCCAAGGCACATCGGCGGGGGCCGGGAGGATTTCGGAGGCGGCCACACGCTCGGCTTTGAGCGAGCTCAGAATGCGGGCTTCAACGGCGCTGCCGATGACGGAGAGCGGGACACCCATCTCGACGGCATGACCGACCGTCCATTTGCCCGTGCCTTTCTGACCGGCTTTGTCGAGGATGAGGTCTACGAGGGGCTTTCCGGTCTCGGGGTCGACATTTTTGAAGATGCGTGCAGTGATGTCGATGAGGAACGAGTCCAGATCGCCGCGGTTCCACTCGCCAAAGATATCCGCCAACTCGTCGGCCGTGGGAGAAATGGTCGAACGAAGAATGGCGTAGGCTTCGCAGATGAGCTGCATGTCGCCGTATTCGATGCCGTTGTGGACCATTTTGACATAGTGGCCGGCTCCATCGGTGCCCATATGGCGGCAACAGGGCTCGCCTTCGGCAACCGCGGCGATGCGGGTATAGATCGGCGCGATGGATTCCCAGCCCTCGGCTGAGCCTCCCGGCATGATGGACGGGCCTTTCAGCGCTCCCTCTTCGCCGCCGGACACTCCGACGCCGAAGAAGTGAATGCCTTTCTCGCGAAGGTATCTTTCGCGGCGTTGTGTGTCTGTCCAAAGGGAGTTGCCGCCGTCGATGATAATGTCGCCCGCCTCCAGCAAAGGAATGAGCTGTTCAATGACCGCATCGACGGGTGCGCCGGCTTTGACCATGATCTGAGCTTTGCGCGGCCGTTCCAGAGCACCGACAAACTCTTCGAGCGTTCTGCAGGGAACGATGTTTTTTCCGTTGGCGCGACCGGCGGCAAACTGGTCGGTGACCGTGATGGTTCGATTGAAAACAGCGACGCGGAATCCTTTGGATTCCATGTTGAGGACGAGGTTTTCGCCCATGACGGCAAGGCCGATGAGGCCGATATCACATTTGCTCATTGATGATCTTTCTTGTAAGTTGGGACCTTAAGGCGGGGCATCGTAGGTTGCCTCAGCCGCGAATGGCAACCGTGTTTTGCGGCGTCAGGCCCTCATGAATTTACCCAACAAGCTCACCGTCTCCCGACTGTTTTTCACGGCCTTGCTCGTCATTTGTTTTTCCGTGGAGTTTCCGGGCCGCTTTTCGACGGCGGCCGTTCTTTTTCTGCTCGCGGTGGTCACGGATTATCTCGATGGCGTAATCGCCCGGACGCGTGGATTATTGACGGATTTTGGGAGGCTAATGGATCCCTTGGCGGACAAAATCCTCACGGCATCCGTCTTTATCTGCCTGAGCGGACTGGGCGCGCTGCCGGAGTGGGCGGTGATTCTGATCATCGGCCGCGAGTTTTTGATCACCGGTCTGCGTTCGCTGGCGGCATCCAAGGGCATTGTTTTGCCCGCGGAAAAGCTCGGAAAACACAAAACCGCGTGGCAGATGGTGACGATCTCATATTTTCTCCTTCTTCTGGCGGCCGGTGAGTGGGTGAGCGTCCCGGGTCAGGCGGTTGCCTGGGCAGTAGGGACCGACGGTCTGGTGACAATCACAGTGATTCTGACCGTATACTCCGGCCTGGCCTACCTGGCTAAGAACCGGAACTTGATCGAGACGGAATAAAGGGTGCGGGAGCTCTTACCAGAAACTCCGCGGGACTTCGATCTTGTCTCCGGGCTTGAGCTTGATGTCTTTCGAGGGATCCCGTCGGACATCCTTGATGTTGATCGAGACGACCTGATTATCCCTAAGGAGGCGGACTTTGCCTTGGTCGGCGTATTCCGTGAAGCCGCCAGATGCATTAATCGCTCCAAGAACGGTGAGATCCGGGGTGAATGGCACACGTTGCGGCGAGCGAACATCACCTCCGACGTCGACAAATCGAGCGGCGGTGGGGACGGAGACGGTAATCGAAGGATTTGTGTAAATCTGTTGGTTTTTATAAGCCGCCTCGATGGCCGACTGGAGCTGCGCCTGCGAGGCACCGGCGGCACGGATTTTTCCGATATGGGGAAGATTGACGGAACCTTCGCCATCGATGGTGTAGACTCCGGATACCGCTGAGATTTCGTCTCCGGGGACGCCCCCGAGGCGAATCTCTACCTGGTCGCCATTTCGAAGAACCGCATCTTGGGCGAAGAGCGATCCTCCCGCCAAGAGCAGGGTGACGGCTGCGACGGCGAATGTCCTAGTAAGCTTCTTCATTCGACGATTTTTCGGGGCTGGCCGGCGAGGTTGAAACCGTCTGGGCGTTTTTCGCCTGACCGCGCTTGCCTTTGTCCTTCCGGGTCGCCTTGTGGTAGTAGTTGTAGTAGCTCGTGTAGTACTCGTAGTGCTGGTCGTGTCGGACGTCGACGTTGTTCAAGACAACGCCGAGGATGTTCCCGCCTACGTTGATAATGGCCTGTTTGACCCGTTGGAGCATGGCGCGCGGGAAGCGGCGGTGTTGGATGACGATGATGCAGAGGTCCATCGCGCTGGACAGCACGGAGGCATCGCTCACACCCAGAATCGGTGGGGAGTCAAAAAAGACAATGTCGAAACGGCCTTTCACTTCTTCAATCAACTCGACCATGCGCTGCGAGTTCAGAACTCCGACGGCGTCGGATGGAAGCTGCCCGCTGGTCATGAGGTAAAGGTTGTCGATCTTTGTGAGGTGGACGACCTCCTCCAACTCAACTTCGGTCGTCAGGTAATCGCTCAGGCCGACTTCATTTTCGATGCCGAAGACACGATGCTGGGCCGGGCGGCGAAGGTCAGCGTCGACGATCAGGGTCGTGTAGCCGCCTTT
>CAZEYT010000133.1:0-3709 GCA_964516295.1 uncultured Chthoniobacterales bacterium
TGCGGAAGACGGGGGTGTCGAACTCTGACGCCGCTTCCAAGATGGCCGCCGGAACGGGCGCATTGCGGGCAATAACCATGCACGGCATGTTTTTTCCAAAAAGCGCCCGCAGCCGGTCGCGGAGGACTTGGGCTTTGAGGCTCTTGAGATAGCTCAACTCGGCGGCTCCGAGGACTTGGATCCGCTTCACCGCGAAGTAGCTGAAAAACCCGGAAAGGGCGAGCCCGGGGCGGTTGACAGTTGGTTCGCGGATGAGGCGGTTGAGCCCGCGCGAAGACCCCTCCAGCCGCAAGCCGAGCTTCTCGGCGTGGTTCGCGTAGAAGTGCCCGACCGTGATGTGCGGTACGCGATTGTCTGAGGCGGAGGAGGCGGCGGCCGGGCGGCGTTTCATTACATGGTAAAAGACTCGCCGAGGTAAAGCTTCCGGCTGATCGGGTCGTTGAGGAGGAATTCTTTGTTTCCCTGACTTTCCACGCGGCCTTCGTAAATGAGGTAGGCCCGGTCGACGATATTGAGTGTCTCGCGGACGTTATGGTCGGTGATGAGAATGGCGAGCCCTTGTTCGCGGAGATCCTGAACGATCTGCTGGACGTCATGCACGGCAATGGGATCGACGCCGCTGAACGGCTCATCGAGCATGAGGAGAGTGGGATTGGTGACGAGCGAGCGGGCGATGGTGAGGCGGCGCTTCTCTCCGCCCGAGAGGGTAAGGGCCTGGTTTTTCGCGAGATGCTCGATGCCGAATCGCGTGAGCAATTCTTCGCACCGGCTTTTGCGCTCAGCCTTCGGAGTCTTCGTTGTCTCGAGGATGGCCATGATGTTTTCCTCAACGGTCAGTTTACGAAAAATCGACTCCTCTTGCGGGAGGTAGCCCATGCCGTAGCGGGCCCGACGATACATGGCCATATCGGTGACATCCGCGCTCTCGAAGAAAACCCGGCCGTCATTCGGGCGGATGAGCCCGACAATCATGTAGAACGTCGTTGTCTTGCCGGCACCGTTGGGTCCGAGAAGACCGACAATCTCGCCGCGTTTGACGTTGATATCGACACCGTTAACAACCGATCGACCGTTGTAAATCTTGACCAAACCATCGGTCCGCAGCAAGGGAACGGCATCGGCAGCCGGGGCGGGTGTTCGGTCGCTCATGACCCGGAGCCGTCAGTGATCATGGTTTTGCTGCTGCCTTTCGTCACCGACCGGCCGGAGCGGTTGAGCGTCATTACCGTGGATTCCTCGGTCGCGACCTGATTGTTCACGCCTTGCTGGACCTGAGGCCAGATGCTGAGGACGATGTCGCCCGTGGCCGGCGTGTAAACAGCCTGTCCGGCGCGCCCGATGGCTTTCGTGGTCTGTCCCGAGCTGTCGGTCGTTTCCTGGATAATCACGACATTGCCCGTCGCCTCGGCCCGTTCGAGTCCCTTGCGGTCTTTGCTGAGGGTGACCTTGAGGCGGTCGCAGGTGAGGGTGAACTGCGGATCGCGAACGACGACGCGGCCTACGAACTCGGCCGTGCTGGCGGCGTTGTCAAAGACGGCTTCTTTCGTCGCCGTGATCTCCGTGCGGGCGTCCTTGGGGCGGTCGTTGCCCAGTCCGGCAAAGGCTCCGGCACCGGACCCCGAGCGCTGCTCTCCGGGGTTCATGGATGGCGTTTCCTGCGCGTCGGCCGTGGCGATCAGGAAGCCCGCGAGGAGGAAAGAGACAAAGGCTTGGCGTATGGTCATGGTTGTTGATCGGCAGTGAGAATCGTCATTTTGACATTGCCCCGCACGGTTCCGTTGCGGGTCCGGGTGTTGAACTCCAGAGAATCCCCGAGAATTTCAAAGTCTTCACGTTGGATCGAGGCGTTTCGTTCGCCTTCCAGGATGCGGGTGTCGAGGTGGAAAATCGAGTGCGGGATGGTGACGAGGATCTTTTTTCCGTCTTCGTCGAAGGCATCGATCTTGAGGTTGTGCATCTCGATGCGGGTCTCGTCGAGTTTCTGGGCAACATCTGCCTCGAGCATCATCAGCAATTTTCCATTTTCGTCGCGGTGCGGGATTTTGATCCCGCGCACGGGCATGCCGGAAGGAACAGGAATGTCAAACTCGCCCCCGGAGGCCTCGGTCTTTTCCGCGGCGGGCGTGGGTGAGGGCGTCGGCGACTGGTCAGCAAAAAGCGGGGACGCCGCGAGCGCAACGAGAATGGCGGCGAATTTAGAGAACGGCTTCACGGATTTTCCGAAGTTGGGCGAGCAAGGCAGGCAATTCACGAAGTGGAATCTGGTTGGGACCGTCGGAAAGCGCTTTTGCTGGATTCTCATGAGTTTCTAAAAATACACCATCGCAGCCGGCGGCTACCGCCGCGCGGGCCAGCACCGGGGCCAACACACCGTCGCCTCCCGTCGTCTCCCCGGCTCCGCCGGGACGTTGAACCGAATGCGTGGCGTCAAAGACCACTTGGCTGTTCAGGCCCTGCATCCAGTAAATGGAGCGCATATCGGCGACAAGGTTATTGTATCCAAATGTCGTGCCACGCTCGGTAAAAAAATAGCTCCGGCAGCCGGAGGCCTCGAGTTTGGTCGCCACGTTTTTCATGTCCCACGGGGCAAGAAACTGCCCCTTTTTCACATTTACCACCCGGCCGGAGGTCCCCGCGGCGACGATCAAATCCGTCTGACGGCAGAGGAAGGCGGGGATTTGGAGCACGTCGATGAACTCCGAGGCCACTTCGATCTCTGCCGGCGTGTGGACGTCGGTCGTCACCGGCACTTCAAGTTCGGCCCCGATCTCCGCAAGCAAAGAACAACCATCCCGCACGCCGGTGCCGCGGAAGGACTTGACGGAAGTCCGGTTCGCCTTGTCGTAAGAGGCCTTGAAAACAAAGGAGGCCCCCTCGCCGTCGCATATCGTCTTCAGTTTTTTGGCCATCCGACGGGTGAAGGCGGGAGTCTCGATGACACAGGGTCCGAGAATGAAGACAAGCTCCTTGCCGCCAAGAAGATGACGGCCGATTTTTACTGAACGTCTGACCGGCATCCCATCCACACTAGCGTCGCCGCGGTTTTCGGCAACGGATTTTCCCCTTGTGAATTTTCCAGGTTGCGGGATTCTGTTCAGCCGCTCAAATTCCTACCAAGATGATCAATATTCACCCGAACTTCGAGGCCGTCAAAAAGGGCCTCATCGAGGTCACACCTCAGGAACAGCTCAAGCTCGACAAAGACGGTCTCGACGTCATTCACGACATCTACCGCTACGCAAAATCGGGCTTTGCGAGCATTTCCGACGGGGATTTTGATCGCATGAAGTGGTATGGGGTTTACCGGCAGAAGCCGAAGGACAGTGGCTACTTCATGATGCGGACGAAGGTGCCGGGTGGCCAGATCACGGGCGACCAGGCCATTGTCCTGGCCAGCCTCGCGGACCAATACGGCCACGGGTTTTGCGACATCACGACCCGGCAAACAATCCAGTATCACTGGCTCCGCATTGAGGACATTCCGGACATTTTCGACCAGCTGAACAAGGTGGGAATCACAACCAGCGGCGCGTGCGGCGACGACACCCGCAACGTCGTCGGCTGCCCGGTTTCGGGGTTGAATCCGGAGGAGATCATTGACGCGACCCCTCAGCTGATGGAAGTCAGCCGCAAGCTCACGGACAACCGCGATTTCTCGAACCTCCCGCGGAAATACAAAATCGCCATCGGTGGGTGCCACATTCACTGC
>CAZEYT010000134.1:0-3645 GCA_964516295.1 uncultured Chthoniobacterales bacterium
CCAGCGGCTCGGCGTGTATGGTCGGCGCGATCCAGCCATCGCACGTGCTTCTGGCCATGGGAGTCGACCCCTTGACCGCTCTGGCAACCGTGCGATTTTCCCTCGGCCTTTCGAACACAGAGGATGAGATTCGCAAAACAAGCGAAGCTCTCCGCCAGGTCTTAAACCTTCAATCTTTTCCCGTCACATGAAATACCGGCAGCTTCTTCTCGACTTCGGCCGCTCGGTGATGCGGCGCGTGAAGATGTCGCCGGATTCTCCCGCTCACCGGCCGGCCCGCAAGAACTCGCGCCTCCGCCCCGACCCGCTGCTGGAAGATTTTGCCAATCAGCTCCTCGCCGCGGCCGGCTACTCCCGCCTTAAAGTCACCGTCTGTTGGAATCCCTCCCTCCGCACGACGGCCGGCCTCGCCTCCTGGAGAGACCGGCAAATTGTGCTGAACCCGAAGCTCCTTGAAGTGTCCAGCGCCGAGGTGCAGCGCACGCTGCGTCACGAACTGGCTCATATCCTCGCCCAGTTTGTTGCCGGACGCCAACGCATTGACGCCCATGGACGCGAATGGCGCGAAGCTTGCGAAGTTCTGGGAATTCCCAACGAGCCCCGTTGTCATAATCTCCCCTTCAAGAGAAGCCGGCCCGAAAGGAAGTTCTTTTATTCCTGCCCCGAGTGCGGATCCCAGCTCGCGCGGGTGCGTCGCCCGAAACGGGCCATCGCCTGCCTCAAGTGCTGTCGCAAATTCAATGGCGGACGCTACACGGAGCGCTTCCGCTTCCGCCCGACCGCACCACCCGCAGGGATTGCCGCCTAGCCCACGACTTTCTCATTTTTGTGAGAATTAATCAGCTTAATATATTTTTAATAAGTGCTTTAGGAAGATATCTCTTCTTTCAAACCCAGCAAACTATCGCATCCAACGCGAACCACGCGGTCTTTTTCTAATGATTTATCAATTCCGCCGCCCCTCCTCACGTTCGATGGTAAAATCGCTGGTGCTTCTGAATGTGGCGGTCTTCGTCATTCAACTCCTCCTGCCTCGGAGCCTGCAGATCTGGACGGATTCAACGTTTGGTCTCAGCGCTCAGGATTTGAGTCGTGGAATGGTCTGGCAGCTGGTGACGCATCAGTTTCTGCATGGAAGCCTGTTGCACCTCGTCTTTAATATGGCCGGACTCTGGTTTGCCGGCCGCGCCCTCGAGTCGTTAATGGGACCGAGGCGCTTTCTCATCCTCTACCTGGCCTGCGGCATTGTCGGCGGATTGTTCCAGGTTTTGCTCAGCCCGGGTTCTCTGTTGATCGGCGCCTCGGGATCCGTCTTCGGCGTGGTCTGCGCGTTTGCCGCTCTCTACCCCGAACTCCGCATCACCGCCCTGCTCTTTTTTGTTATCCCCATCAACCTTGAAGCCAAGTGGCTTGGCCGAGGGCTCATCGCCATTTCCCTCTTTTTCATCATCACCGGTCTCGGAGGAAACATCGGTCATGAAGCCCATCTGGGAGGAGCTCTCGCGGGCTATGCGTATGTTTGGATGGGCAGAAGAAAGTGGTTTTCCTGGAGGTAGCCTCCGGAGGAATCCCGACCTCATCGCCCGAGAAATCCGCAGCGGCAGGCGAAGCCTGTGGGAGTGGTCCCGTTGAAAGGCGAGCCCTTCAACGTTCGCTTGGTATGCGAATGTTGAAATTTCGCCTCAAATGGCCTCTGCGATCGCTTTGCCCATCTCAGCGGTGCCGACGAGAGTCGTTTCCTCGGTGTGGATGTCGCCTGTGCGCAGCCCTTTGGCAATAACCGTCCGGACCGCATTCTCAATAGCGAGAGCCGCTTCCTCCTGTCCGCAGGAAAAGCGAAGCATCATGGCGGCGGAGAGAATCTGCGCGATCGGGTTGGCGATTCCTTTGCCGGCAATATCCGGCGCCGTCCCACCGCTCGGCTCATACATGCCAAACCGTTTGCTGCCACCGGTGGAATCTCCCAGGCTGGCGCTGGGGAGCATTCCGAGGGATCCGACGATCATGGCCATCTCATCGCTGAGAATGTCCCCGAAAAGATTTTCTGCCAGCACGACATCGAAGGATTTCGGGCTCTTGATGAGCTGCATGGCTGCGTTATCCACGTAGAGGTGGTTGAGAGAGACGTCCGGGTAGTCGCGTCCGGTCTCGGTCACCACGCGGCGCCAGAGAACACCATTCTGGAGAACGTTGGCCTTGTCGATCGAGGTCACCCGGCAGCGACGCTTGCGGGCCGCCTCGAAGGCAACTTTGGCGATGCGGCGGATCTCGCTCTCCCAGTAGACCATGGTATCCACCGCAAACTCCTCACCGCCCTCCTGCTTGATGTATTTGGGCTCTCCAAAATAGAGGCCGCCGGTGAGCTCGCGCACGCAAAGCACGTCAAAGCCCCCCTCGACCGAACGCGGATGCAGCGGCGAGGCATGGGTAAGCTCCGGCAGGCAGACGGCCGGTCTCAAATTGGCAAAAAGTCCGAAATGCTTGCGCAGGGGGAGGAGCGCCGCCCGCTCGGGCTGTTGGTTCGCCGGGAGCGATTCCCACTTCGGCCCGCCAACGGAGCCGAAAAGAATCGCGTCGGCTTCTTCACAAGCGGCCAGCGTCTCGGCCGGGAGGGCTTTTCCGGCGACATCGATGGCAATTCCACCGACATGCTGCCGGTCGAATGTGAACTGGAGATCAAACTTCTTGCCCACCCGATCGAGGACTTTCAGTGCCTCGACCATCACTTCAGGCCCGATTCCGTCACCCGCCAAGACAGCGATGCGGAACGATTTTTCAGAATTCATGCGCGGCTATCTAAGCCGGAGCTGCCGGATCAGGCAAGCCTCCCGTTGGCGCGACGGCCAGCCTACGTGCGGACGGCCTTAACAAACTCCTTCATCAGGTAGTCTTCCTTTTTCCCGGGAACGATCTCGACGCCACCTGCCACGTCGACCGCATGCGGCCGCACCGTGCGGATGGCCTGCTTCACGTTCTGCGGATTCAAGCCCCCGGCGAGGATAAACCGCCGGTCCGGCTTGCGGACCGTGAACTTCCGCAGCATGTCCCAGTCGAGCCGCGATCCGGTGCCGCCGTACGCGCCATCGATCCAGGAATCGAAGAGGATGTTCGGCGTCTCGTAGGTATTCGACTTCTCGATGGCTTCCTTGTTACGAACGCGGATGGCTTTGATCCAGCGCGCAAAGCCCGCCCAGTCGCAGAAATCCGGCGTTTCGTCGCCGTGAAACTGGATGATCTCGAAGCACGCCGCCCGCCGGATGTTGTCCAGCAACTGCTCGGAGGGATTCACCACCACCGCGACGCGGTCCACGGTATCGCCCAGGTCGCGGATCCAGTCCGCCGACTCCACGGGATCGATGTAGCGCTTCGAGCCACGGTAGAAGTTAAACCCGAGCGCATCCGCTCCGGCGGTGATCGCCGCGCGCGCGTCGGCTTCATTGGTTATCCCGCAAATCTTAACGCGGACCATTCCGGGTTCGAAAAATTTCATATCAGAGGAAAAGACTAGCGGATCGTGCGGGCGTCGGCCTTCTTGATGGCCGGATGGTGCGTGATGGTGTGGATCTGCCCGTCACTTGTCCGGAAGAAGGAGCTCAGCACGAAGCTCACGATGCTCACGATGATGGCGCCGAAAAACGCGCTCCA
>CAZEYT010000135.1:0-3593 GCA_964516295.1 uncultured Chthoniobacterales bacterium
GGATCTGGGTCCCGGCGTCCGACAATCTCCTGCGCGGGTTCATCTACGATTTCTTGGTGAAAAGCCTGACGGGTCCATTCGATTACCCAAAGCTCTCCGCGGTCTGCCAGGTGGGAACGAGCGACGGCCGGTTTGTCGGTTGCGATGAAGGGGGAAATCTTTTTGTGTTCGACACCGCGACAGACGTGACGGCGGATCCGCTGGGCTCGAATTCGGCCTTTACTTACTACTCCCCATCCTACACCCCGGGGGCCGAGCATGCGGGCTACGGCACGATCACTCTGGACGGCGGGAAGCTGCTCAAGGCGGCAACGAGTGTGATGGAGTCGCCGTTTTTCGATTTCGGGGCACCGAATACGCGGAAGGGGTTTTTCTCGCTGGAGTGGAGCACGCTGCGCAACGCGCGCGCGGTCCTGGCGATCACCATCGAAACGGACCTTGGGCATACGAGGCAGATCACCTACGGAGATGTCCACGGCCGGGAGCGGCACAAGGTCGCATTCTGCATGTCGGGACACGCCATCAAGATCACCGTCGAAGCGACGACGGCGGAAGATGCTCCGTTCGCCATGCGAGACATCACAGTCGGGTGGGAAGACCAGGGGCCGAAATGAGCACGCTCGTTCTGATCAACGACCGCGGGGAGACGGTGCCCTACCCGCCGGAGGGACTCACCATCCGGGAGCTTTTCACCAGCTTTGCCGACTGCCGGCTGGCGTTTCTGACTGAGGCGATTTCGGAGGACAAATCGGCCGAATCCGCAGTCCTGCCAACCCCGCAAACCGAGGAACTGAACGGGCTGATCGAGGAGCCGGCCGTCCAGTCGTACACACTCATCCAAAAGGCGTCCTACGGGTCGCAAATCACCACCTTTGCGGCAAAGCTCACCGCCGGTTCGGCCACGGTGAAACTCCTGGTCGATTCGCAACCGCTCGGGACGTTCGCCCTCACCACGACGGAAAACACGTTCTCCATTTACAAGGATCTGGTGAAGGACGCGACGCTCGTCCTGCAGGTCACCGCCGCAAGTTCGGCCGCCAACCTGGCGTTTACGATGGGCTTCACGCGATGAGCGGCCGCCGACTGTGGTTCCACTCCGGGTCTCGGCCGTGCACACTTTGCGCCTCGCCCACGCTGGCCGCCTGGTCGGCACTGCACAGTTTTCCGACCAGCGATAGCGGTCTGCCTTATTCGCTCGACGGATCCAGCGTGGCGGGGACGACGATCTACGGCGACATTTCCAGTGACGGGACGAGCTTTGGACGTGCGGGGGGAGGGGATTTAGGCGGCGGTCTGGCGGCAGACACGTCGATCATCGTTTTTCCGGTCGTCGCAAAAGATTGCCTGATTTCCTACGAGTACCAGATCTCGGCCGGCGGAAAACACAACGTGCGTTTTCGCGCAGCGACCACCATGAACACGGCAGAGGTCGGAATCGGAAGCTGGTCCACCAATTCCTCCGACACGCGCGGCGCGGTTTTCGCTGGAGTCAATCAGTCCTCATCCTGCCGGGATGAATATCCGCCGGCGGAGCTTTCCGGCGCGCTGCCGCAAACGTCGGGGGTTTGGCGAACGCGGACGATTGAAAAAGAAGGCAGGAATGTCAGCTTCACCGACGGTGCGGCGGGACCATTTGCCATGAACCGGTGTTTCTTCCCGGTTCGCGGTCACATTGCGTTGGTTCTCGGGCCTGGAGTGCGGGTGAAAAATCTCTCGATCACTTCTTAGGCGCTGGCTTTTTCTTTGCCGATGGCGACGTTTCCGCTTTGAGCATCCGTCGGGCTTCCATGCGCATGGCCTGGACGGCGCGGAGGAGACCATCGAGGTCGATGGGCGTCGCAGGATTGATGAATATCCGATTGCCGATAACCAGCCACCGCCGCTTGGTCGGCGGGTCCATCCTTTGGCCGACGGCTTCTTTCGTGCCGGCTCCAGCGGCGCGGCGCGCTTCCGCGACGGCTTGCGCCCGCTTGGCCCGCTTTTCCGGCGTGTAGTTCTGACGCAACGAGCGGATGCGCATTTTGTCCCGGGCCTCGTCCCACAGATGGGGATGGTTCAGGCTGATCTGCAAATCGGAAACCGCCGTGAGGAGATCCGACTGGGAATATCCCAAGCGGGAAGAAAAATAGACCTTGTCCTGAATCACCGCCCACCGGCGCCGCAGCGGCGGAAGACCCGGCGGTGGCTCCGGAGTCTTTCGGGGCCGGAGCCGCTCGTTCGTCTGCTTGGCCACCGCAATGTGCTCGTCCCGGTTCTCCAGATACTTGGCGTGTTTGGCCGCTCGCAGCCGCTCGCGGTTTTTGCGGTAGTACTCGGCGAGATACTCCGAGCGATCTCGTTTGTTGGACGGTGCAGCCATCATGGATGAGAAAATGCCCCAGGGCTTGTTTCGTCAACTGGGAAACTTGACCTTTCGCCGCCGTTGCGCAGTCGCGCGATTGTTCCGCCGGGCCGCAATGCCGAGTTCTTTTCCCCGGCCTCGCACGATCACGACGTCATGAACCAGTCCGCAGTCGCAGCACGCAAGCCGGAAAGGCTTCCCGCTGGTTTCCTGCCATCCCTCACCGTCCTTTCGCTGGGTGTATCGGCTCATGGGGCGGCCGCAGAATCAGGAGGCCACGCGTCCACGTCCATCGGATCGTGGGACTTATCGAATCGCCAGCCGTGCTCTCGGAGCGTTGCGGTCACGTCCACCTGGCACAGGCAGCACTCTGGATCTACAGGCGTCCCTCCATACTCTTCGGCGACGACGAGTTGCGAGACCTCACAGCCGAGCATCGCCGCGAATTCGTTCGGAGATGTCGCTTCCTCCCCGGTTTTCATGTTGTGAATTTCGGTGCACATAAAATCTGCAAAGATTTACCTCCGAAAACTCGGCCAGGTGCATTCAATGATGCCGCCGGTCTCGTTCAGGCGGTCGATCACGCTTCGTCCGAGGGATGTCTCGAACTCCTGGCGGCGCAGGTTGCTGATCAAGATGGTATCCTTTTCGTCGCGATACCGGCGGTCGATCAGGTAGGTCAGCATCCGGTCCTCGAAATCCGTGTCGCCGCGCTCCTGGCATTCGTCGATCACCAGCAACGCAGGCCGGGCGTAGTCGGCAATCACCGCGCGTTCGTCTTTCTCGGAGTCCTTGCGGAAGGTCGCCCGCAGGTCGAGGAAGACATCCATGGCCACGGCGTAAAGGGCGGACCCTCGAGGGCGTTGCAAGATGTCCCGCATGCACTCGACGGCCATCTGTGTCTTGCCCGGACCGTTGGACCCGATCAGAGCGAAGATTCCCCCCTTGCCCAAGCGGGATTTGAGAAGCGCGAGAGTTTTCAGCCATGCCTCGCCGGAAAACTCGGTTCGGTTGCGCTGTTTCTTCGGTGCGCGGGCCTTGATCATCGCGTTTTGCAGCGCGGTGGGCTGGGGGAGGGGCTCCGGTTGGTCAATCGTCGTCTCCGGCTCGCAGAACTTTTCCACGTAGTTCTCCCCCAACTGGCGGAATTGTTCGAGCCGCGCGCTCAGCGCGTCGGTTGGCGTGATTTCGAGGGTTGCTTTCATAACTGGTGCGGGCTTCTCGCAGGACCCATGCGTCGAGGTCGGACTGC
>CAZEYT010000136.1:0-3446 GCA_964516295.1 uncultured Chthoniobacterales bacterium
CGGGGCGACCATGATGACGTTCACGTCCTCCGGCGGAACGATCGTCTTGAAATGGATGCTGAACCCGTGGCTGAAGAGCAGGGTCTTCCCGCGGGCTAGGTTCGGGGCGATGTCCTTCTTGTAGACCGCAGCCTGCTTGGTGTCGGGAATCGCAACCATGATGACATCCGCCCGGCGGACGGCTTCGGCTGTGTCATAGACCTCGAAGCCGAGTTTTTTCGCCACTTCGCGGCTCTTGGATTTCGGGTAGAGCCCGATGATGACCTTGGCGCCGCTTTCCTTGAGGTTGAGCGCATGGGCGTGGCCCTGGGATCCGAATCCCAGAACGGCAAGGGTTTTGCCCTTGAACACTTTGAGGTCGGCGTCTTTGTCGGTATAGATTTTGGCTGGCATAGTTGTGGTTGGTTGTTGGGAGAATAAAGCTATTTGGCGCGCGAAAGCGCGACTTTCCCTGTGCGGGTGAGCTCGGTGATGCCGAACGAATCCATCAGGGTCAGAAACTTGCTGATCTTGCTTTCCGTGCCGGTGATCTCAATGGCGAGCTTGGACGGCTGCACGTCGATGATCTTCGCGCGGAAAATGTCGCAGATCTGCATGACCTCGGCGCGGGTCTTCGAGTCGGCAGTCACAGCCAGAAGCACGAGCTCGCGGTCGACATATTCCTCGTCACGGAAATCCTGCACGTCGATCACGTCGACGAGTTTTTCAAGCTGCTTGGTTACCTGCTCCAGAACGGCATCGTCCCCCCGCACGACGATTGTCATCCGCGAGGCCGAGGCGTCGAGCGTGGGCCCGACGTTGAGGGTGTCGATGTTGAAGCCGCGTCCGCTGAACATGCCGGCCACTCGGGCAAGCACTCCAAATTTGTTTTCAACGAGGATCGAGATAGTATGGCGCATGTATGGAAAGAACCGATCACATTGCCAGAATGCGGTCCGCCCGTCAATTGTTTCCACGGCCTGTCAAAGAACGGGTTCAGCGTCTTTGGATTTGCTGCATCAGGCCAGCGAGTCGCTGGCCGGGCGCATCGGCTTTCTCGGGCTTGGCCCTGTGGGCGTGCGTGAGGAACTCGGCGGAATCGATCTCATACGAATCGATCTCGAAGATGTTGTTGTTCGGCACCGAGCCGCTGCGCTGCCAAAACGAGGTGTGCACGCATTTCCCCACCATGCGATCCGTTGCTTCTCGGCATCGCTGGGATGATACGTCCCCGAAGACGGGCCGCCGAAGTCCTCGAGCTTCGTCATTTCGCCGAACGCCGGAGCCGCCGCCGGCTTGGTATCCGGAGGTTGCGCGACCGCCGGCAGGGCAAAGCACAGACTGGCAAATGCCGTCAAGACTTGGAGAACACGGAGGGGTTGGGGGGGCGCATAAAAGTCCACATTTTCAAGAATCTACTCGAACTTCACATTGACGGGTATGGCCAAAATTGGCGGGGGGTGGCATTGCCGTTCCTGCTTGCAGGACGCCCCATTCCGGAGGGCATTGCTCTCAAGCGGGGAGCTGAAAAGGTGGTCCGGGTTTTGGGAACAGATGTTTTGCAGGCAAAACAGGTTTTTTCTGGAGAAACGTGTTGTCCCGGTGCGGCGGCGCTGCAATAAGTGATGCCGCTGTGCCCATGCTGAGCTGGGGTACCCGAACCCCTCCGGTTCCTCCCGGACTTTCCGCCTGAATTGACCTCATGAAAACAATCCGCCTTTTCACCTTCAAGTCGCTGACTGTCATTTTATTTACGCTTGCATCCGCGAGTGCTGCGGATCCGGCCCTCCTTCCCGGCCTCGACTACCATCCCGAGGGCGACGCCATCGTGATCGCAAACGGGACGCGCTGGGACAACCGTCCGCTTTACGGGCACGAGAGGTTTGCCATTCTTCGATCCGGCGAGCAGCCCGGAGTGAAGGGGCCGATGGGGCGCCTCTACGCCGCCATCGCGAGGGGGGAGACCCGCATTGCGCTCCACCAGTTCGGGCAGCGCACCGCACGCTACCGCGCCGGCCGGATGGAATGGGAACTGAGCGATGGCCGGCTGACCGGGATGGTTGTGCGTCTTGTGATCACGACGCTCGCGAACGCAGATGGCTGCACCGCCCGGCTGATCGTCGAGGGAGCGAAGCCTGGAGATCTTGCCGGCTGGGCGCTCGTTCCTCCCGGCGTGGACAAGGGGGCGGAATTCCAGGTCCGGACCGCAGCCAACGGGTTCACGCTCGACCGCGTGCCCGCCGCCAAGTTGGCACAGATTGCAGGCCGATTCTCGTCGCCGGTGATGCGGTGGGACCGGGGGAAATGGAAAAACCACGATATCCTCGCAGGCCTCGCTCCGCTTGGCACGGAGCCGCTCAAGGATGCTTCGCTTGTCGCCTGGGTGCCGGTCGCCGACAAGGTGCCCCAATACGTCGCCATCGCCTCCGACGAAAACGATCCGAAATTTTACGCCGCCATCGTCCGGCGGGAGAAGCCGCTCGATCCCGCGGTGATCGCCGACCCGGCCAACGCCTTTGCCGCGGGCCTGGCGCGCGTGAAGGCCTATGGCGATCAGGTCGTCGTGGACACGCCCGACCCCTACTTCAACGCGGCGGTGAGCGCGTCCGTCGCTGCCGCGATCGGTCTCTTCGTCGATCCGGTTTTCGTTCACGGCGGCGGCTCGTGGCGCAACCAGCAGCCTGGCTGGCGCACGATGGGGGCAGCCTACAATTACGGGTTCCACGAGCCGGTGAAGCGCAGCATCGCGTTCTGGGACAGCCTCCAGGCCAAGAAGCCAGTGGGCTCGCCGCACGGTGTCTATTCGGAAAACGGGGCGCAGCAGGCCGGGGATTCACGGTTCTTCGGCGAGGGCTTCATCGATTACAAACAACCGCCGCACTATGAGTTCCAGACGCAGTTTTTCGACGAGGCGGTGCGCGCCTGGCGGGCGACCGCCGACCCCGCGCTGGAGAAGATGCTCCTGCCTATGCTCGAGCTGCAGCTGCAGCGCTGCCTTGACTGCTTCGACCCGGACGGTGACGGCCTCTACGAAAGCTACAACAACACATGGCCGAACGATTCCGTCTGGTTCAGCGGCGGGGGGACGGTCGAGCAGAGCGCCTACGTTTACTACGGCCGCCGGGCTGCCGCCGACATGCGCCGCCGGATCGGTGATGTGAAGGGGGCCGCCGCGCACGATGCTGTTGCCGACCATATCAAGGCCGCGCTCGACAGGGTTCTCTGGCTTCCAGGTGCCGGACACTACGCGTCCTACATCGAGCAGGGCGGACACCAGCGCGTACACACCGACCCCTGGATCTACAGCCAGCACGTGCCGATCGAAGCCGGCCTGAGCGATCCGATGCGGGCATGGCAGGCGATGTATTACACCGAGTGGGCGATGGAGCGGTTTCCGTTTCCGTTCGGCGGCGAGATGCGCCAGACGTCGAACTGGGTGCCCGGCCAGTGGTCGATCCGCGAGACCT
>CAZEYT010000137.1:0-3437 GCA_964516295.1 uncultured Chthoniobacterales bacterium
GGGGCGATCACATGGCGGACACCCGCTTCGTAAGCCGAGATGAGGTCCAGCTGGCCCTCGCAAACAATGGCGGCGTTTTTCTCGATGAGGTCGCGCTTGGTTTTGTCGAGACCGTAAAGCACGCGGCCTTTGGTGAAGATCGGCGTCTCGGGTGAGTTGACATATTTGGCGGCCTTGGCGTCGGCCTCGAGCACGCGCCCGCTGAACGCGATGACTTCGCCGTAGTCGTTCCGGATCGGAAACATGACGCGATTTCGAAAGCGGGCGTAAACCTTCCTGCTGGCATCGTCCTCTTTGCTTGTCCCGAGACCGCTCTCGAGAATTTCCTCCGCGGTAAATTTTCGCTCGCGGAGGTGGATGAGAACGGCGTCCCACGAATCGGGCGCGTAGCCGAGTTGCCAATTTTTCGCGATCTCGCCGCCGATGCCGCGGGATTTCAGATAAGCCCTGGCGTGTTCGGCCTCCGGGTCCTTGATCAACCGGCGGTGAAACCACTCCGCCGCCTCGGCATGAATCGCCAGCAGCCGCTGACGGCGTCCTCGCAGGCGGTCATCGTCGGGACCGCCGGCGTCTTCGATGACCGGAATGCCGGAGCGCTGGGCGAGGCGGCGAACGGCCGTGGGAAAATCCACATGCTCATAATCCATCACAAACCGCAGAACGCCGCCACCCGCCCCGCAGCCGAAGCAATGGAATGTCTGGCGGGCCGGGTTGACGTGAAACGACGGCGACTTTTCGCGGTGAAACGGGCAGAGCGCACGGAATGTGGTCCCGGCCCGCTTGAGCGGAAAATACGAGCCGATCACGTCGACGATATCATTCGTCTCCGTGACGCGCCGGATGGTTTCTTCCGCAATCAATGCCACTCGGGGACGTTATCGCCGGAAGTGCGGGCGTGCGAGGCTCATTGTTGGTGAAATTCCGCATGCCGACCGGCCGGGTCCGGCTCATGGGATTTGCCTTGCGGGTCATCGGGGAGCGGAGGAGATTCCCAACCATGATCCGAATTTTGCTGGTGTGTGCGCTTGCGGCCGGGTTGTTGCCCGCGCGGGCGGCCGAAAAACCGATCGAGAAAGACTCCGTGGTCGTCATCCCCGTCGACGGACCGGTGACGGAGGCGCAGTTCTTTTTTCTTCGCCGGATTCTGAAAAAGGCGGAAGCCGCTGGAGCCTCGGCGCTCATCCTCGACATGGACACGCCCGGTGGCGCTCTGAAGGCCACGGAGGACATCGTGCAAATGATCATGAAGAGTCCGGTGCCGACCTACACCTATGTCAACGCCAATGCGGGATCTGCCGGAGCCCTCATCGCGCTGGGCACGCGCAAGGTCTTCATGGCCCCGATCAGCGCCATCGGTGCCGCTGCGCCGGTCGTTGGCGGCGGGCAGGAGATTCCGGCGACGATGAATGCGAAGATCGTGTCGTATTACTCCGGTTACTTTCGAAGCGTCGCGGAGACCAATGGCTACCATCCGGAGTTGGTGGATGGTTTTATGAACCTCGACAAAGAGGTGAAAATCGGCGACGTGGTCATCAATCCAAAAGGCGCGCTATTGACACTCAGTGCTCAGGAAGCCGTGAAGGAAGTCGGCGGCAAACCGCTGCTGGCTTCGGGAATTGCGAAGGATGTCGCGGAGGTCTGCAAAATGGTCGGGTTGGATGCTTCGAAGGTGGTGAACATCGAGCCTTCGGGCTTTGAAAAGCTGGCGCAACTCATCACGACGCTCGCCCCGTTGTTCATGCTCGGCGGGATCATCGGAGCCTACATCGAGTTCAAGTCCCCCGGGTTCGGCGTGGCCGGCGTTCTTTCCGCACTCTGTTTCCTGATTTTTTTCGCGGGACACTACATCGCCGGGCTGACCGGGATGGAAGTCATCGCGGTTTTTGCGTTGGGGATTATGTTAATCGTGATCGAGTTGGTGTTTTTCCCCGGCGTGTTCTTCCTCGCGGGGCTCGGGCTCTCGATCATGCTCGGGGCGCTGTTTTTCGCGATGGTGGATTACTATCCGGCGCAGCCGGTTTCGATCTCGTTCGAGCTCCTGGCCCGGCCGATGCTGAATCTTGGCATCACCATCGTCGGCTCGGTGTTTCTCATTGCGCTTTTGGCGCGGTTTTTGCCCGACCTGCCGGTGTTCCGCCGTCTGTTTCTCTCCGCGCAGTCGGCGGGTGGACCGTCGATTCCGGACGCCGAGAATGCCCTTTACGCCGCCCCGTCCATTCGGGCCGGAGACACGGGCGTCTCGCAAACTCCGCTGCGGCCGGCGGGAAAGGTGCTTTTTGAAAATTCCCTCGTCGACGTGGTCACCGACGGAGATTTCATCGAATCCGGCAAACCGGTTCGTGTTCTCTCGGCGTCGGCCGAGCGAATTGTCGTCGAGCGGGTTTCCTGATCAGCGGTATTTCTCGGGCAGCCCGGCGAGAAGTTCTTCCTTCGTCGATCGCTCGCAGAATTCGCTGAACGACTCGTCCCCCTGCTTGCCCGCCTCGTAGTGGCGCAGGAGGGAATCGATGACGACATCCACTTCATTGGCAAGGATTTTGCCTTTGAGGAGCTCGTTGAACCGGCGGTTTTGTCCAAGGCGGCCGCCGACGAAAAGATCGTAGGCATCCACCATCTGACCATTGACCTTGGTGCGGGCGCCCCGGAAGCCGATGTCCGCAATTTGGTGCTGTCCGCACGAGGACGGGCATCCGCTGAAGTGGACCCGGATTTTGTCCTTGAACCAACCGCTGCGGGCTTCGAGCTGCTCGACGAGTGAGATCATGCGGTTTTTGGTCTCGGCGACGGCCAGATTGCAAAACTCGATACCGGTGCAGGACACGCAGCCCTTGCGGAAATTCGAGGGCCCGTAATCGAGACCGAGTGCATCCATCTCCGCCTTCATCGCCGGGAGGTTTTCGTTCGGGACGAACGGGATGATGAGGTTTTGTTTGTTCGTGAGACGAATGGTGTCGTTGCCCGATTGGCAGTATTTTTTCGCGAGTTGGCCGACTTTGGCGAGGATGCCATTGCGGATCCGGCCGCCGGGGAAACAGATGCCCACCCAGGAAAAACCGGCCTGCTTTTGAGGGTGGATGCCCATGTGGTCCGTCTCTTGATCACGCGGGAAAAGGAATTCGGTGTGCGTCGGGAGTTTGTGTCCAAGACGCTCCTCGAGCGCCGCGAGCATTTTCTCAACGCCCCAGTCGGCCACCAGAAACTTGAACCGCGCGCGATTCCGCTTGGCGCGATACCCTTCGTCGCGGAAGACCTCGCTGATCGCCTTCGTAACCGGCCAGACCAAATCCGGCTCGATCCACACCGGAAGCGTCTGCGCGAGGTGAGGGGCGCTGGAGAGACCCCCGCCGACTTTCACACCGTAGCCGGGCGTTCCCGCGGCATTCTTCAATCCAAAAAATCCCACACAATTGATGTCCGGCTGGTGGCAGTGAATGTGG
>CAZEYT010000138.1:0-3371 GCA_964516295.1 uncultured Chthoniobacterales bacterium
CAGCGGCCGAGCGATCGGTTCGCCTGGGTGGTCATCCACGCCTGGTCGCGATTCGACGATGCCGAGACCTCGCAGCGCGATTCCGAACAACCGGGCAAGGGAGGTTATCAGGCGGCCCTGTGGTCCGCGGAACGGCTGGACCCCCGCATCCAGGTGATGCCCCCCACCCGATTTATCGAAAAATTGATTGATTCGCGTCGGGAAATGCGGTAAGTTGGCAGGCAGATGGATATTCCCCGACCAGAAAAAGGGGTCAGAACTATTTTTCTTCCGGCGAGGGGGATTCATTCGAAAAACCACCGAAAAATAGTTCTGACCCCTTTTTCCCTTCCTCCCGCCATAAGGTTTTTTCGATGACCGGTTCCATGCACCGCCGCCGTTTTCTGCAAGCTACCTCCGCCACGGCCGTCGCGGCCATTACGGCGGGCAACCTCTTCGCCGCCCAGGCCGAGTCGAGCCCCAACGACATGATCAATATCGGCGTCATCGGCTGCGGCGCCCGGGCCACGCAGGTAACCGACAATTTCCGCATGTTGCCGGGCAACCGGATCACGGCGATGTGCGACGTTCACGAGGGGCGGGCCGAAACGCTCAAGAACCGCATCGAGGCCAAGCATCCGGTCGCCCTGTACCACGACTTTCGCGAGCTGCTCGACGACAAGAACGTCGATGTGGTGCTGATCGCCTCGCAGGCCCATTGGCACGTGTTGCAAACCATCTACGCCTGCAAGGCCGGCAAGGATGTTTATGTCGAGAAGCCGCTGAGCAACTCGATCCACGAGGGGCGACTCGCCGTCGAGGCCGCTCGAAAGTATAACCGCATCGCCCTGCTCGGAACGCACCAGCGAAGCTGGGAGCATTACCGCCGCGCGGTCGAGATCATTCAGTCGGGCCGGCTGGGCGAAATCTCGGAGGTGAAAATCTGGGACTACGAGAACCGCACCCCCGGGCGCGGCAATCCGCCCGATTGCGACCCGCCGAAGGAACTCGATTGGGACTTCTACGTCGGTCCGGCCCCGTGGCGCAATTACAATCCGAACTGCTATTACGATTACGGTTACGATTGGTTCCGTCTCTCTGGCGGCGGGCACGCGGTCGCCTGGGGCGTGCATCATTTCGACGTCATGCAGTGGGCGATGGGCGTCGATTATCCCGAATCGGTCACCGGCATGGGCGGCTCGTTCGCCATGGACGATAACTTCGAGTGGCCCGACACGCTCTCGGCCGTCTGCCAGTACGGGCCGGGACCGGTCGCCAAGCTGGGCTTCGTGGTGCAGTACACCTGCCGTATGGGCTCCCGCCGGGAGTTCCGGGCGCACGGCAAATGTTTCTTCGGCAGCGAGGCCACGATGATCCTCGACCGGAGCGGTTACACCATTACCTCCGAGAAGGAGAAGGACAAGCCCGAGGAATCGTTCCGCTCGCCCGAGGACGAGTCGCATCAGGCGGTATTCCTTGAGGCGGTGCGCAGCCGCAAGCAGCCGGCGGCGGACCTCGAAAAGGGGATGTACTCGACGAACGCTTGCCATTTGATGAACGTCTCATGGCTGGCCGGCCGGCAGATTCAGTGGGACGGGGCCAACGACCGGGTGATCGGCGACGACGAGGCCCAGCAGTACGTCTCCAAACCGTACCGGGAGCCGTGGAAGCTGGAGGTGTAGGGAGAGACGCCGCGAGCTGGATTCCAATTCAGGATGGAGGCGTTATCCTCAATGTTTTTGGGTTGGTATCGTCAACCATTTTCCGACAAAGAAGGTAAATTCGAGGGTACCACGGCCGGGCAAGGTGAACCGTGGCGCCCGAAGAAAGAAAGGGTGCAGGTTTGTTTCTACGTATTGATATTGGAGAAAAGGGCTCCCTTCGTTCATGATGGAGATTGGTACAAACATTCGATTTACCATCGTTTCGGAAGGGAGTCCCCTAATGTCGTCGGCCGATATCATGAATGCAATCTTTTCCAAAGTCAAGACGGTTTTGTCGGAAAACCAGGAATTGCTCGAAAGCTCCGTTACGCCCGAACACGCCGAGGAAGTGATCCGATTACTCGGCCAAGCCGCGGCGGCCGGCTGCGGAGAAGGTCTCAAACGATGGCTCCAAACGGCCGAAATCGATACCCCAACCATCCAACACCACGGCAAAAGCTACCGCTATAAACTGGACAGCGAAAAAGAATTCCTCACGCCGGCGGGAATCATCCGACTCACACGCCGCGTGTATCAGCCGGATGCCGGCGGCCCGTGCCACGTTCCACTCGACGCCGCCTGGGGCATGGAGGATCAATTCGCCACCGTCGAGGTGCGCGATGCCGTTTTGTATGCCGCCGCCCTGATTACGCCGAAGGAAGTCGAAACGCTCTTTGCGAAGTGCGTCTTGTTCCATCCGTCGGCCACCGCGATCAAACGCATGGTCGGCGACATGGGCCAGTGGCTCGAAGAGCACGAGGACGAGGTGCTTGAGGCAATCCGCGCCGATGAACCAATTCCGGAAGAAACACACGTCCTATGCGCCAGTTTGGACGGTGCCAACGTGTTGCTTTCCGAACCGGGCAAAAAGAAAGGCCGGCCCAGCGAACGTCCGCACGAGGACGCCTCGCGGGAACGGATGTCTCCCACCTGTTACAAAAACGCGATGGTCGGCAGCATCAGTCTTTACGGAGAGGTTCCGCCGGGGAAAAAGTCGCCGAAACGCCTGGTAAGTCGCTACGCGGCGCGTATGCCCGAGGATCGCGCGCCGACGTTGAAGACGAAATTCGAGCGGGAATTACAGGAGACCGAATCGCGTTTGAATGAGAGCGTCACACGGATCATGCTTTGCGACGGCGCCCCCGGCTTGTGGAACTACATCGACCATCATCCGACCTACACGGACTATGAAAAGCTGGTCGATTACCATCATACGACGGAGCATCTTTCCAAGGCGGCGGAGGCCATTTTCGGCAAGGGCTCTCAAAAGGCCGAGCGTTGGTACGACAAGTATTGTTCGAAGCTCAAGGGCGAGGACGGCGCCGCCAAGCAAGTACTGCGTTCGATGGATTATTACGAGCGGGCGGGTCGTCTTTGCCGATCGCGTCGTGCCGCGCTCGAAGCGGAACGGACGTTTTTCATCCGGAACGGACATCGGATGGACTATGCCCGTTTTCGTCGTAACGGTTGGCCGATCGGCAGCGGACCGGTGGAGGCGGCCTGCAAAAGTTTGGTAAAAACGCGGTTATGTCGTAGCGGCATGCGTTGGTCGCGTGTCGGTGGCCAATCCATATTGAGTTTACGGACCTATGTGAAATCCGGCCGTTGGGATACAATGTGGTGTGAATACAAACGGATCGAACGGCTCCAATCCCCCTGCAATACTACGTAGAAACAAACCTGCACCCC
>CAZEYT010000139.1:0-3315 GCA_964516295.1 uncultured Chthoniobacterales bacterium
TGACGCGGCCTTTGATCAGGCCCTCGCCTTTGAAGACCTGGACGATCTTTTCCCAGTTCTGACGGGCGGCGGCTTTCTCTTTGGAGAGAACGACCATGCCTTCGTCATTTTCGAGGCGTTCGAGGAGGACTTCCACTTCGTCGCCGATTTCGACCTCTTCGGGATCTTCAAATTCGCTGGCGGGAATCACGCCCTCGCTCTTGTATCCGATATCCACCAAAAATTCGCGCGGGCGGATTTCGAGGATGTGTCCTTTGATGATGCTGCCTTCGCGATAATTCTTCACGGAAGCTGCAATCAATTCTTGCAGTTCTGCCATAATGGCCATGTTGGTTTGGGTTGTTTTTCGTTTCTGGACCCGCGCTGTTGCTGGTTAAACAGGGCGGTCGGATACGGCATCCGGCCGTTTACGGGTTTGTCGAAAGTAGGGAGTTTCCGCCGGATGGCAATGAAATTCTCGCCAACGGCGCGCCGGCTTACTTGCCGTCGCCGAGCTTCAGGCTGTCGGTGAGGGATTCCAACGCGCCGATATTGGGCACCCGCGGGTCAATGGCCGGATGGAGCGTGGACCGCACCTCGATGTCGAGCGTTTCCCCGTTGCGCAACACCTTCATGTTCACGGAATCATCGGCCGTGAGAAAATAGGCCCCATCGATCACATCCTCGGCGGAGGACACGGAAATGGAGCCGATCTGAAGAAGCACATCCCCATTCTGCAGACCCGCACGCGAGGCGGGCGTTTCGGGTCCGAGTTCGGTAATGCGGACGCCTGTGGCGCCGGACTCGGGGGTTTCTTCAACCGTGACCCCCACCCAGCCGGGACGGGCCTCGCCGAATCGGGCGTAGTCCATACGGATTTTTTCCGCGGCTTCGATCGGCAGGGCAAAACACGCACCACCGCCACCGATGCCGGCAATGATGATGCCCACGGCCTCGCCGTGGAGATTGAGAAGCGGGGCCCCGCTGAAACCGGCCTGGACCGGCATGTTGGCGCGGAGGTGGGTGGTGACAAAATACTTGCCGAGGAACTTGCGATCGAATCCGCCGACAATGCCGAAGGTCGGCGTCGCATCCATGTCCATGGGAAAACCAATCGCCATGACCGGAGAGGCCAGGGTCAGGTCCCGGGACTTGCCCGTGGGAATGAACGTCGATTTGCAGTCGGCCTTGATGAGGGCCACACCGCTCCGGGCGTCCGCCAGCAGGAGTTCGGCCGGAATCTTTTTGTCCCCCTGCACGACAAAAATCTCCTCGGCATTGGCCACGATGCCGGCCAGCGTGTAGATCGTCCCGGCCGGATCAATAAAGAACCCGGTGCCGCTGAGTTTGCCATGCTGGTCGAAGGCCTCGATCCGGACCACGGCGTTGCGGCGGTCGGCGAAAACGCGGCTGACCTCGCCGGAAATCCGTTCCCCCAGTTCCTCCGCGGCGAGGGGGCCGATGACGACAAAAGCAGCCAGCAGAAGGAAGGCGTCGCGCGAGAATCGCGGACGCCTAGAAGCTAAGCGGCTTCTCATTGCTCACGGGCCTGGCCTGCAAAACGTAGTGGGACGGAAGCGAGCCATTGGCCCGGGTCGAAACCGTGCGGGTTTCGCCGATGGTCACCGGCTTCGCCGAGGTCAGGGAAAACGTTGTGGCCGGAGCCTCGGCCGACGCGACCTGCGTTTCGGCTCCGCCCGGCTGACGCACGAGCATGAGCGTGGAGGCGGATACGGCCATCACCGCAATCGCGGCGTAGGCGACTTGGGGCACGCGGAATCCCGGAGCCAGCGCCATCACGCGCTCCCAGACAATCTCCCACGTCGAGCGCTGAATCAGTTCGGCCCGCTGGCGGCGGCGGAAATCCCGCAGGAACTTGTCAAAATATTCCGGAGGCGGCTCCTGAAAACGCTTCTGTCGCAGCAACTCCGAAATGTTCAGTTCCTCAGCCATGATGTCCTTTAATTTTTGATAAACTCTTCCAAGTAATTTTGCAACTGGCGGTGGGCGTAGAACAACCGGGAGCGCACCGTCCCCTCGGAAATGCCAAGAATCTTGGCGATCTCTGCATGGGGCATGCCTTGGATGTCGAACATTGTTACCACCGCTCTATGTTCGTGAGACAGCTTTTGCAAGGCCTCGTTCAATCTTTGTTGTAATTCCGAGAGGTTGGCCTCCCGCCGGGGGTCGCTCCCCTCGGTGGCCTCGAGGAATTCCTTGTCGAACTGCACGCCGGACTCCTCGTCGTCGAGGCTGGCACTCTGCCGCCGGCCGCGTTTTTTCAGAAAATTGATCGTCATGTTCACGGCAATCGAGTGCACCCAGGTGTAGAAACTCGATTTTCCCTGAAATCCCTTGATGGACCGATAGGCCTTGGCGAAGACGTCCTGCAGCAGGTCATTGGTGTCCTCGTGGTTCGAGGTCATGTTGTACACCAGCCCGTACAGCCGCTTGCTGTAGCGCATCACCAGGTCGTCAAACGCGTCCGGATCTCCCGCTTGTGTGCGGGCGACCAATTCTTCGTCGGGAATCTCCGGAGCTTCATCCATGGATCAATCGGAACCCCGGTTCCTAGCAGATCGCCCGCGGACTGGCCAGCGGCGTGTCCGAATTTTGCGGCGGACGGGGTCCCCGACCCGGGGGCGGTGGGAGAACCGGATGCATTTTCCACTTGCGCCCGGGGCAGAAATTCTTAAAACCTGCCCGCAGTTGGACCGATCCACCCGGAGCGCCCGACGCCGATTTCGAAAAGAACGCCCATGCAATTCTCAACCAGCGAAAAATAACTCATGCCGCGCATGAGCCAGATTTTTTCGCGTCCGGCGTTCGCCAGACCTTTTTTCGCCTGAGGTGTTTCCCTCGTCGATTCATGCAAAGCACAACCGGGAGGTCCCATTAACTTAAAAGACATTCGTGTCAACGAACGCATCCGGGCCAGAGAGGTCCGGGTGATCAACGGCATCACCAACGAGCAACTTGGGGTGATGCGCATCGAAGAAGCGCTGCGCACCGCGCGCGGCCTGGGGCTTGATCTCATCGAGATCGCCGCCAACGCCCAACCGCCGGTCTGCCGGATCGTGAACTTCGGCAAATTCCGCTACGATCTGGCCAAGCAGGAAAAGGAACGCAAGAACACGGCGGGCCGGGTCAAGGAGGTGAAGTTCCGCGTGAACATCGACGAACACGATTACCTCACGAAAATTCGCCACGCGGAGGAGTTCCTCGACAAGGGCAACAAGGTCAAAATCAACTTGCAGTTCCGCGGACGCGAGATTGCGCACAAGGAACTGGGCATGGAAGTGGTCAAACGGGTCAAAGCCGACCTCGCCACCATGG
>CAZEYT010000140.1:0-2871 GCA_964516295.1 uncultured Chthoniobacterales bacterium
GGATGCTGAGGCGCGGGCGCGCGGTGGTTCCCGCAAGCTTTTTGCGCAGGCGGGTGTGACGGAGTTTGCGTTTGTCGGTAGCGGACATGGCTTACTGGACGGTTTTGCCTTCTTTGCGGCGGATTTTTTCCCCGACGAATCGCACGCCTTTGCCCTTATAGGGCTCCGGCGGGTAATAAGCGCGGATGTCGGCGGCGCATTGACCCACCACATGGTTGTCAACGCCTTCGATGGTGATCTTCGTGTTGTCGGCCACCGTGATCTTCACTTCCTTCGGGATCGGGAAGAGGATCGGGTGGGACTTGCCGAGGTTGAGATTGAGATTGCTCCCCTGAACGGCGGCCTTGAAGCCGACGCCGTGGATCTCGAGCTCACGCTTGAATCCCTCATTGACTCCGGTGACCATGTTGGAGACCAGAGCGCGGGAGAGGCCGTGGAGGGCTTTGACCTGGCGGGACTCACCGGAACGGGTGAGGCTGATTTCAGCGCCGTCGATCTTGGCCGAGATGCCTGTCGGCAGAGCCCATTCGAGCTTGCCTTTCGGGCCTTCGACCGAAACCGCGCCGGTCGCTGAGACGGCAACCTTCACCTTGGCCGGTACGGTGATTTTTTTGTTTCCGATACGTGACATGGCTTACCAGATGTAGGCGAGCACTTCGCCGCCCACGTTTTGTTTGCGCGCCTCGTGACCGGAGAGAACCCCGCGGGGGGTCGAGAGCACGGCGATCCCCATGCCGCCGAGGACGCGCGGGATTTCCCCGGCTCCGACATAGCGACGAAGACCCGGCCGGCTGACTCGTTTGAGTCCGGCAATGGCGCTGGTTTTATTGACGAATTTCGTGCGGATTTTGAGCTCCGGATGGGTGCCCTTCGTGTCGAGCTCGTAGTCGGTGATGTAGCCTTCCTTCTTGAGGATTTTGGCCACCTCGCTCTTGAGCTTCGAGTAGGGCATTGAGAGTTCGGACTTGCGCGAGGCGGTAGCGTTGCGCAACCGGGTCAGCATGTCGGCGATGGGATCATTCATGGCAGTTCAATCAGGCGGCAGCCGTTTCGGGTTCTCCGGCTTTCGCCTGCGGGGCTTTCTTGGCCTTGTCGGCGAAGGGCATGCCCAGCTCGGTGAGGAGCGATTTGGCTTCTTCGTTGGTCCCCGCCGTGGTGACGATGGTCACATCGAATCCAACGTTGCGCTTGATGCGGTCGAGTTCGATCTCGGGGAAAATGGACTGGTCGGCGACGCCCAGGGTGTAATTGCCATTGCCGTCGAAGGCCTTGGTCGAAACCCCGCGGAAGTCGCGAATGCGCGGGAGGGCGGTTTTGATGAGACGCTCGAGGAACTCATACATGAGACGACCACGGAGCGTCACCTTCGCCCCGATGGCCTGGCCCTCGCGAAGCTTGAAGTTCGAGATGGCTTTCTTCGAGGACGTCTGCGCGGGCTTTTGGCCGGTGATGGTGGCCAGTTCGGATTTGGCAATCTCGAGGGCTTCCTTGACGTCGGGAGCGGAGCCGATGCAGGTGTTGACGACCACCTTGGAGATCTTGGGAATCTCGTGGATGTTTTTGTAACCGTGTTTTTCACGCAGCGCCGGGATGACGCGCGTCTTGTATTCGGTCAGGAGTTCGGGTTCTTGAATCATGGCAGGTTAGTGACGCCGTGGCGTCCTTATGCGGCTTTCTTGGAGGGCTTTTTCTCCGGGGCTGCCTTCTCGACCAGCTTGACATTGGAAATGTGGAGCGGGCCTTCGCGTTCGATGATGGCACCGTTGGGATTGTCCTGCGACTTGCGCTGGTGTTTTTTGATCATGCGGACGCCCTCGACGATGACCTGGCTTTTGGCGGCGACGATTTCGAGGACCTTTCCGGTGGCACCTTTGTGGTTGCCGGAAATGACTTGGACGGTGTCTCCGCGGCGGACGTGAAATTTCAACCGACTCATAGAACCTCCGGGGCGAGAGAGATGATCTTCATGAAATTCTTTTCGCGGAGCTCACGGGCGACCGGCCCGAAGATACGCGTGCCACGTGGGTTCATGTCTTTGTCGATGATCACGATGGCGTTGTTGTCGAAGCGCAGGTAGGACCCGTCTTCCCGGCGAACCGGCTGCTTGGTGCGGACGACGACCGCGCGGACGACGTCGCCTTTTTTGACGGTGCCGCCGGAAGAAGCTTCCTTGACGTTGGCGGTGATGATGTCACCGACGTGGGCTTCGGGTGTTGGCTTGCCGATAACACCGATCATGGTGGCCATGCGGGCTCCGGTATTGTCTGCCACATCGAGGCGTGAGCGAATCTGGATCATGGCTGGTCAGTGCTTGAGGATTTCAACGAGGCGCCAGCGCTTGAGGCGGCTGAGCGGGCGGGTTTCCATGATGCTGACGCGATCGCCGACTTTGGCTTCGTTCTTTTCATCGTGGGCATGGAACTTCGAAACCTGCTTGGTGATCTTGCCGAATTTCGGGTGGGGCACGCGGGTGACGGTCTTGACGACGATCGTTTTGTCGCCCTTGTCGGAGACAACCTCACCGACGCGGATCTTGCGAAGCGAGCGGGTGCGTTCGGCGGTTTCTGCGCCGTTGGTTTCGGGATGGGTGGTGGATTCGCTCATTTACTTGCGGTGGTGCCGGCCTGTTTCTGGCTGAGGACGGTTTCGATGCGGGCGACGTTGCGGCGGAGCGTGCGAAGCATGTGGGGCTTCTCGAGCTGTCCGGCCTGCTGTTGCACGCGGAGGTTGAAGATTTCCTCACGCAGCTCGCGTTTGCGGGCCAGGAGTTCCTTCGAGGTGAGTTCTTTGATTTCAGCGATCTTCATGGCGTCGTATCAACCGGCGTGGTGCCGGGCGATGAAGCGGGTGCGAACCGGGAGTTTATTGGCA
>CAZEYT010000141.1:0-2835 GCA_964516295.1 uncultured Chthoniobacterales bacterium
GGTACGTCCCCGACTTGGCGCGTTCCAGGAGCGAGCGAAGGTTGCTCTCCAACTCTGTCTCATAGTCCGCAGCCGTCTGGCCGTCAATCCCCACCGCGCCGTCCTTGCGCGTCCGCCGATAGGCTTCGCGCAGCCATGCAAGATCAAGGTGCTGGTTCAGGGAGGTCAATCCCTTCTCCGGCATCTGCTTCGCCAACTTTGCTATCCGTCGTTGTCGCGTAGACACGATTTCGGAGTCCAATGTCTCCGGCATGTTTCCCTCCAACGGTCTGATAACTCGACGCCCCGCTTCCCTCCCCCGGGTCCTCGACGGTGCGAGTTCCCCGGCTTCCACGGTACTATCAGGGCGCTATGACTTCCTGCCGCCCATCTCGCCGAACTTCGTTTCCTTCGCTTGGCGATACCCCTCAAGCGCTCGCGTTTCGCCCGTCTGCGACCGAGCGCCGCCGCATACGGGTCCCCTGGAGTTGGTCACCCGGTATCTCCAGCCGGGAATAGTCAGTGGAGACGACAGGATCTCCTACGTTCCTGGGGAACCCCATTGTGCTCTTGCCATGCTCTTCGACCCCGGCAGGACCGACGCATCAGGCCATGCAATGCGCCGACGCGGCCCCCGCTATGTCCACGACGAAGGCTCCTGCATTCGTACTTTCGAGGCTCAATCACACGGCTTCGGCACTGGCTGTCTACGCTTCGCAGGACGGGTCACCCCGGCGCCACGCAAGACTCGCTTCCGGCTGCTGGCCACGCTCTTCCGGACGGGCTTGATTACCCGCAGGGTTCCACTGAAAGGTTTCTCGATGTATCCTACATGGATCCTCCTTTCCCAAGTTGAACGTAGCGCAAGGACACCATACTTACTAACCCGAGCATAAAATAGTGAACCATTGGGATGCTTTGCGTGTCTGAAGGGTATGAGCACTCAAGACGCAAGACGGTTGTCGCCCGAGGCACAAGAATCGCTGAGATGTCGTGTCGTTCAGGCGGTGGTTGAACGGGGAATGTCGCAAGCCGAGGCGGTACGCACGTTCGTGGTTTCGAAGACTGCGGTGTACAACTGGGTCACAAAGTACCGGTCCGGTGGGCAGCGCGTGTTGAAATCGAAGCCACGGGGACGCCCCAAACGTTCTCGGCTGGAAGGATGGCAGGCGGCCACGACGGTCAAGTTGATTACCGATCGTTGCCCTGACCAACTGAAGTTGCCCTTCGCCCTGTGGACTCGTGATGCGGTTGGTGAACTGTTGGCGGAGCGATTCGGGGTTTGTGTGTCTGTCTGGACGGTGGGCCGTCTGCTGCGGAAATGGGGCTTTACGCCGCAGAAGCCTTTGCGCCGGGCTTACGAGCGAGATCCGGTAGCCGTGCAGAAATGGTTGGACGAAGAATATCCGGCCATTTGTCGTGCGGCCAAGCGGGAAAAAGCGCAGATTCACTGGGGCGATGAGATGGGCCTGCGAAGCGACCACCAGACTGGCACCAGTTATGGAAGAAAGGGTCACACTCCGGTCATCCCAGGTACAGGACAACGTTTTGGCTGCAACATGATCTCGACGATTACCAACCGTGGACGGCTGGCCTTTATGGTGTTCAAAAAGCGATTCACGGCCGACGTGATGATCGAGTTCATGCGACGTCTGGTCTGGCACAGTACGCAGAAGGTCTTTTTGATTGTGGATGGCCATCCGGTTCACCGCTCTGGAAAGGTAAAACGCTGGATCGAGAAGCGTCACAAACACATCCGCCTTTTCCGACTTCCCGGCTACAGCCCCGAGTTGAATCCCGATGAATTGCTCAACCAGGACACCAAGTCAAACGCCTTGGGACGCCTACGTCCAACGGATCAGCAAGAAATGATTGGCCAAGTTCGCTCGTACCTCCGCAGTACCCAACGCCAACCCGACATCGTCAAACGGTACTTTCAAGAAGAACACGTCGCCTACGCCGCTGAATAAATGAAACGTTCACTCTTTATTGCTCGGGGTAGTAACTCCATTCGTTTCTCTCGCGGCTTTGCGTGGGAATTCTTTTTTTCACGTGGAGCGGAGTCGGAACGGGGACGCAGCTAGTTTTTTGTTTTTTCGATCGTCTTTGGCCGACCTTCGGGACGCAGGGTGTGGGCCAGACCGAGGTGTTTGGCCTGTTTCTCCTGCCAATCTTCGTTTCCAAAAGGGCGGTTCCTTGCCACGCACGTGCGCAGCCCGTCCAGTTCCTTCTTCGTCATCGGCTCGTTGACCCATCGCAGCCAATCCCGGCACCGCTTGATCGGCCCCTCCGCCAAAATGGCCTTCAACCGCTCTTCGCCGTGATGCCGTGCCCACAGGCTGCCCCAACGCCAAGTCTCCGCGCGATCGACGAGCTGGGCATTCAACGCATTTCGCTCGACGTAGCGACACACGGTCAGGAAGTGGTCGTCCTCTTGAACTGGAAAACTCTTGAATCGGCCCTGATACAGATGCCCTCGGCCGACCGTCCCGTGCGCCACGTGCCAACGCATGGCGTGCGTGTGTGCCAGCCAACGAAAAAAGGCCGTCACTTCCCCTTCCTCGCGGGGCCAAACCAAGAAGTGCCAGTGGTTCGGCATCAAGCTCCACGCCAAGATCCGTATCGGATGCAACGCATGCGCCTCGATCATGATCCGCTCGAACGCCTCGTAGTCCGCCTCCTTGCGATACAACGGAAGACCCGCCACCGACCGATTCAGGACGTGGTACACCAGGCCGCCGGGCGTTACTCGCGATTGTCTTGGCATAGACTCAGTCTACAATATCCCTCCTATTTTGCCAATACTAGCTGCGTCCCCGTTTTGACTCCTTTCCTGCCACCTTTTCCTGCCCCCTG
>CAZEYT010000142.1:0-2655 GCA_964516295.1 uncultured Chthoniobacterales bacterium
TGCCACGACGATTGCGAGTTTCCAGCGGCGGCTACGCTTGCCACGTGCTGAATCGGCAACGCATAACGGGGTCGGGAGTCTTTTCTGTTGACCGAATGAGAGGGAAATGGTAGTTTTCCGGCTATGCCACGACGATTGCGAGTTTCCAGCGGCGGCTACGCTTGCCACGTGCTGAATCGAGCCGTAGGACGGTTGCGGATCTTCGCGAAGGAGCGAGACTTCGAGGCATTCGAGGAGGTGATCGGACAGGCCAAGACTCGCCTGCCGATGCGCCTCTTGGGGTGGGCCGTGCTCTCCAATCATTGGCATTTCGTTTTGTGGCCTCGAGGTGATGGCGACTTGTCGGAGTTCATGCGCTGGCTGCAGCACGTTCAGACGCCGCAGACCGAAGCGGAGTTGGCGGCGTTGCGGCGATCCGTGGTGCGAGGTTCACCGTTCGGCGAGGCGTCGTGGCAAGATCGAACGGCCAAGCGATTGGGGCTTCAATCCACGCTTCGCGCTCGCGGTCGTCCATGCAAACCATAACCAGCCCCGGCATAAAGACTTTCGACCCCTTGCATTTTACTGTTGCGAATTTGGAGCCCATGTACTTTTTTCATGGGCTAATCTCCGCGTTCGCCGCGCCTCCGCGTGAGTCCCCCTCTGCGATTTGATTCACGCGGAGATGCGGATTGTGCCAAGAAAGCCTGGAAAAGGAGGATAACGAACATGAAGTGAGTTAGAAACCTTTTGTAGGAACCCTGCGGGTAGAAGCCCGCCCAGGAGAGTCTGACCAACACCTGGAAGCGAGTCTTGCGCGGTGAAGGGTAACCAAGCCGTGATACGTAGACAGCGAGCCCGAAAGCCATGCTATAGAGCCTCGAAAGTCCGCTGATTGTCGGTGCCTTCCCAGTTTCGCATCGGGGGGCCATGTGACTGATCCGCAATGGTCTGGAATCGGTCGACCGACCGGGGTCCGAGAACATGAGCAAACGGGAATTGGGGTTCTCCAGAAACTTGGGAGCCCTGTCAACTCCACGGAAGAAGACCCGGCTGGGATACCGGGTAATCAACCCCAGGCTCGTCGTGCACGCACGCAGGTACGACGGGAGCGAATGAATGCGTGGTCCCGTGGTATCGCCACGCGAAGGAAACGAAGTGCGGCGAGAAGGGAGACAGGCGTCGCAGTGCCTTGATAGTACCGAAGAAGCTGGGGAACAAACGCCCGTGCGGACCCAGTGGAGGGAAGCGAGGCATCGAGAGCATGGAACTGTTGTTGGGAGATACGACGAATGCTTGGAAATTCGAGAAGCGTATTCACGAAACAGCAACGGATAGCCGAGCTGGCGAAACGATCGCCGTCGATGGGATTCACTTCCCTGGCCTATCTGATGGACGTTGACTGGTTGAGTGTGGCCTTCTACCGAACCCGCAAAGACGGGGCACCGGGAGTGGACGGACGAACCTGGAGCGAGTATGCGACGAACCTGGAGGCTAATCTCCAATCGCTGCTCGACCGGGCGAAGTCGGGCACCTACCGGGCACCGCCGGTGCGGCGGGTGCATATTCCGAAAGCGGGCTCCCCTACGGAGACTCGCCCGATCGGAATTCCCACTCTGGAGGACAAAGTGCTCCAGCGTGCGGTCGTCATGTTGCTGGAACCGATCTACGAGCAGGATTTTCATCCGGGCTCCTACGGATTCCGACCGCGGCGATCGGCGCACCAGGCCTTGGAAGACCTGCGACGCCAGTTGATGCGAAACGGAGGAGGCTGGATTCTGGAGGTTGATATCCGAAAGTTCTTCGACACGTTGTGCCATGCACACTTGCGAGAGTTTCTCCAGCTCAGGGTACGTGATGGCGTGCTGAAGCGATTGGTTGGGAAGTGGTTGTCGGCGGGCGTGTTCGAGGCCGGAAACCTTAGTTATCCGGACGAGGGCAGTCCGCAAGGCGGGGTGATCTCTCCCGCGCTAGCCAATGTATATCTTCACTATGTGCTGGATACTTGGTTTGAGCAGGAAGTGAAGCCGCGCCTTCGCGGCAAGGCCCACCTGATTCGGTTTGCGGATGATTTCGTGCTTTTGTTTACGCACGAATCGGATGCGCGACGAGTGCTGGAGGTGTTGCCGAAACGTTTTGGCAAATATGGTTTGACGCTTCATCCGGAGAAGACTCGCCTGGTTCCCTTTTATCGTCCCTCTTCACGGAAGCACGATGGAAGGGGTGATCCCCAAGGGCCAGGCACCTTCGACCTCCTCGGTTTTACTCATTACTGGGGTAAGACACGGCGAGGAGGGTGGGCGGTCAAATGGAAGACCATGTCCAAGCGTCTCACCCGAGCGGTGCGGAGCATCGCTCAGTGGTGTCGCAAGTACCGTCATCTTTCCATTTGTGTTCAGCATTCGAAACTGAGTCAGAAAATTCGCGGGCACTATGCGTATTACGGGGTTACCGGAAACGCACGGTCGCTGGTGAACTTTCTGTATAGCGTGCAACGTGTCTGGCGAAAGTGGCTGAATTGTCGCAACAGCCGACGTGAGATGGTATGGGAACGATTTAATCGCCTATTGGCGCGGTATCCGCTTCCTGCGGTACGAATCGTCCACTCGGTTTACACCACGCAGCGAACCTTTATTCCGAGGAACCGGATGCTCTAATGCAGGGACGGATCTGTGG
>CAZEYT010000143.1:0-2512 GCA_964516295.1 uncultured Chthoniobacterales bacterium
CGATCCGTGCGCTCGGGGTGGCGTAGATCGCGTCCGCCTGGCTCGCGACCCAGTAGGCCGCCGAGCACATCTGGCCCGCGCTGAACGCATAGACGTATTTCGTCTTGGAGGCGTCGGCGACTGCCTGGGCGAGTTCGGGAGTGCCATTGACCGATCCGCCCGGAGAATCGATATCGAGAAAGATGGCCTCGACGTCGGGACGGGCAGCAGCCTCTGCCACGGCATTGATGAGTTCTCCGGTGTCGCAGGCTCCAAAGATGATCCGGTCGAAAATGTCCGGGTTACGGAGCATCGGGCCGGTGATCGAAATGACGCCCACGCCATCCTCCAATGCGAGGCAGGGCGAGTTCGGGCGCTCAGGAAGATCAGGCGCGTTGTCGAAGAATGATTTTGTGGCGGCGACCATCGCCCCGAGAGCTTCGGGCGCGATCAGCCATGGCTGTTTTTGAAGAAGTGTGAGGTTCACGCCACGGCTGGCGTGTCAACGACTAGCCCGGCTGCCTGGTCCCAGAGATGGGCGGCGGGTCTTGGATTTCGCCGACCGCTGGGGTGGCATCAATCCCGCCACCTGGATGCCACAACATGGAAACCGGAACGTCGTATTGCGTGGCCAGATCCAGGATGCGGCGGGCGTTTAATGCCCGGTTTTGAAGCTGCTCCTCCCAGTCCAGCCCGAGTTCGGCGTAGTGATCCTGAACGGTGCGAATCCCAAGTTCCACATCAGCCCGGTTCTGCTGAGCCTCGCGTCCCGCATCGACACAAACACTCTTTGGCCGGGTGCATGTGATTTTCCACCAACCGGGAGCTGCATCCAATTCGCCGCGGGCGATGGCGTCTCCAATCACGTAGGCCCAGACGGGCCGGATGAAGCGCTGGATCATGATCAGTTGCCGGAACGAAAATCGTCTCGAGGCCTTCGCTACGATGAGTCGCACGCCAGCCCCGCCGACACTGCTGGAGTCGGCCGCAAATTCATAGGGAAGTACGCCCAGCGCGGCATCACGGCGGAGGTGCGAAAGGAAGCCAGTAAATGTCGGCGATGGCCGGTTCGACTGGAAGCTGTCCAGGGATTCATCGGGTTTGAGAGCGACAAGCTTCCCGCCAATGATTTTCTGGAGCTGGGCGGCGTCGCTCGCCTGTGGCTGGTTGGCCTGTGCGCCGATGGAAAAATCTCCGGTATCCTCGATTTCTCCTCGCGCTGTCTTGAGGACCCGTGCCACGTCCGCATTGTCCTTCACCGCATGTTTTTCAAGTGCGAGGAGCTCCATTTCATCGAGCATGTGATTGATCGAATGCTGGATCGTCGGCGCATTGCGCACCGCGCTCACCGACTCGGGCTCGAATACATGGAGCATCGAAGCCGCCGGGATGTCACGCAGACCGGAATCTTCAATGAGTCGGTAGAACGCCGGCGAACCATCGGGTGCGAGTCCGACTCCGTCGCAGGTTTCCTCTGAATCATCGCCGATCCGGTGGGTCTCGATGAGCTGGATGCGGGGGAGGCTGCTGCGGTCGCGGGTTTTCAAGACGAAGAACTCGCCGTCCACGTCCATCCCCCGGCAGACGAGCGACTGGCATTCCTCGAAGGAAAACCGGTTCGTCACCTCGCACTGGGCAGACCAGCGGCGAAAGATTTCCTCTGCCCGACGGTTCCACTCCGGATCTGACGATTGCGCCTGGGGCCGAATGCCGTCGCCCGTGGAATAGATCGCCATGTTGGAGACCATCTCTCGCACGAACCCGGAATTACGGTGGAGGTAGCGGGAGCGTCGAACGAGTTCCGTTCTTACTCCCGGTGAAAGGTCGAGTTTGGCATCGCGGGGAGCGGAGCCGGGCACACGTCCGCGATTTGGCGACCAGTTCGCCGCATCGTAGGGCGACGCCCAGGCTTTCGGCAGGAATGCGGCCGGGACAACGAAGCGGGCGAGTTTTGGGATCAGGTTCATCGAGGGATAAAGTCAACGGTTGATTGGCCGACTCGCCGTCCGCTCCCGTAGTCGTCCGGGGCAAGTTTCCGGAGGGCGTCCTGGCAGGCTGCGATCACGGCATGGATCTCGTCCATGCGTCGCTTGGTAACCGCCGACCCGGAATCCGTCCACGAGGCGAGCGTCTTCTCCAACTCCGCTTTGTGGATCGCAAAGATTTTCTCCACCTCCTTGCGAGTGAACCCGATCGAGTAGTCAATGGCGGCCATGCCGGACGGCGGGTGTCAACGGATGATCCTGATAAACGAGCGAACGAGGCTGGCCGACCGGCGCTTCCGCCACACGCCGTCGCCTGCGGTGCTGTCACGCTGTCCGCTGCCGTTCGTATTGCCCTCGATGCATTCGATCGACTCCGGTGAAATCTGGTCTTTGACGATGATAGCAATGTGGGAGAAGTCAAAAACGACAAGGTCACCGGCTTTTGCGAGCGACTTCTTGTTCAGGACCATCAGCCCCTTCTCCTTCGCCCACCGCTCGAAGTCGAACGCGCCTGCTGTTTGTGGCCGCCACTTTTCGGCCTCTTTGTT
>CAZEYT010000144.1:0-2494 GCA_964516295.1 uncultured Chthoniobacterales bacterium
ACATCGACCGGATGACCGAATCCGGCGTGAAAAAGCCGATCAAGACCTGGTCGCGCCGCAGCACGATCACCCCGGACTTTGTCAGTCATACCTTCAACGTCCACAACGGGAAGACCTTCATTCCCGTGTTCGTGACCGAGAACATGGTCGGACACAAACTCGGCGAGTTTGCCCCGACCCGCATCTTTAAGAAACACGGTTCTCACACCGCAAAAGTGACCAAGTAGCCCATGAGGTTTGTCGCCATGGCGGCAGCCCTCACCGTCCTGCTGGCAGTCTCCGGACTTTCAGCCCAGGACAATCGATCTTTGACAGGTTTTGAAATACGTCCGACGGGACAGGAAATCAGTATTCCTGTGCCGATCGACGACAATCCGAGCAGAGGGAGTTTGGAAGAACGGCTCGTCTTGGCACGCGCCTCGATCCAAGCCCTCACAGAAGCTCTGGCGCTGTCCAACAGCGAAGCGGAGATCTTCAAAAGACAGTCCGCCGATCTCCAACTGAAGCTCGACGCCTATGGTCTCACGGGGCTTGATCGGGAGCCCGCCAAAATCGAGCAGCGTCTGCTTGCGGCCGTTCGGGATCTTCGGATTCTCAAAAAGAAAAACGAAGACGCCCTCAACCAGCTCGTTCGCCTCACCGAAGCCATTCAAGTCCTGATCAAGACGACGGAGGGCATCAACCCTCAGGCGCGGCTTACGGTTGAAACCGAACTCCGGAAAACTAATGAGATCCTCGGTTCCGCTGATGCCCCTGAAGCGGTCAGCTTGGAGCCCACGCTCTCCGACGGAATGGTCATCGACCTCAAAGAAGACCTCTCGCTTGTGGTAGCGAACATTGGTTCCCGCCAAGGCGTCAAAGTCGGCATGCCCTTTCAAGTCTGGCGCGACAACAAGCGCATCGGAAACGTCCGCGTCGTCGATGTCCGGGATCGAATCTCCGGAGCTGTCATTCAAAACCTCGAATCAGAAAAGCAACCCATCAAAACCGGCGACCGCCTCCGGGTCGACGCCCAGCCTTAACTTTTTAAAAAACAAACAACGACATGCAGGTAAAATCCATCTACCGATTTGCGAGGATCTCGGCCTTCAAGGCCCGCGAGGTCACCCGTGAAATCCAGGGCCTTCCCGCCACGGACGCTCTGGACGTTCTTCGCTTTACTCCAAAAAAGGCGGCACTGCTTGTCACCAAAACCCTCCGCAGCGCCATCGCCAACGCGGAGAACAACAACAACCTGAACGCGACCTCCCTTGTTGTGAAAGAGGCGGTCGTTGGGGAAGGACCCACCTTCAAGCGCTTTCAACCCAAAGCCCGCGGCAGCGCCGGCCCGATTCGCAAGCGCACCAGCCACATTCGCATCGTCCTCACCGACGAGATCGAAATCAAACGCCGCGAACCCGCGGCTGCCAAGAGCAAGAAACCCCGCAGCAAAAAGCCAACGGCCCCAACCGCCGCCCCGGCTGCCGAAACCCAATCCTCCGCCCCCGCCGCGGAGTCCAAAGAGTAACCATGGGACAAAAAGTCAACCCAATCGGATTCCGCCTCCCCGTCAGCCGCGACTGGGGATCACGCTGGTATGCGTCGCGCAAAGATTTTGCCGACTATCTTCTGGCCGACACGAAAATCCGCGCCGCCCTCAAGAAGAAACTCAAGCAGGCCGCTGTCGCCCGCATCGTCATCGAGCGCGCTTGGAACAGCCTTCGCGTCACGATCCACACCGCCCGCCCGGGTGTGGTCATCGGTCGCCGCGGATCGGAAATCGAAAATCTCACCAAGGAAGTCAGCGACCTCGCCGGCGGAAAGTCGGTGAAAATCGACATCGTTGAAATCAAGTCGCCCGACCTCGACGCCCAGCTCGTCGCGGAGAATGTTGCCTCCCAGTTGGAGCGCCGGATTTCGTTCCGCCGCGCGATGAAGCGGGCCGTTCAGATCACGATGGAGCAGGGGGCTCTCGGAATTAAAATCCGTTGCTCGGGACGTCTCGGTGGAGCCGAAATCGCCCGGACGGAATGGTATCGCGAAGGAAAGATCCCCCTTCACACCCTCCGCACCCCCATCGACTACGGCTTTGCCGAAGCCGACACGGTCGCCGGCAAGATCGGCATCAAGTGCTGGATCTGCAAGAAACAAGAATTGACCGAGGCCGAGCAGGCCGAGGCTCGCAAGAACGCCGCTGAGGACGCGGCCGCTGCGGCCGCCGCCACGGCAGCCACGGCCTGAGCCGCAACTACCCAAGATTTAGAGGAGAAAAGCCATGCCACTGATGCCCAAACGCGTGAAATACCGCAAGACCCAGCGGGGAAGCCGCAAGGGGCTTGCCTCACGCAACCTCCGCATTGATTTCGGGGAATTCGGTCTCCAGACGCTCGAACGCGCCTGGATCACCAATACCCAGATCGAAGCCGCCCGTGTCGCCCTTACCCGCAACATGAAGCGCAAGGGCAAACTCTGGATCCGGATTTTCCCGGACAAATCCGTCACGGCCCGTCCGCCG
>CAZEYT010000145.1:0-2436 GCA_964516295.1 uncultured Chthoniobacterales bacterium
GTATAGCGACAATTAGTTTTCCGGTCTGACGACAATTAGAATTCCCGGTTGGTCGGTAGGTGTAGACTATCGCAAACCTCCATAGGAGGGAGGTTTGCGATGATCCAGGATCGACAGGTGAAGCGATTGTGGCGGACATTGGCGTTGGGGAAGACATTGGCGCAATCAGCGGATAAAGCATGCATGGACGAGAAGACGGCGAGGAAGTATAGGCGACTTGGGAAACTCCCTAGCGAAGTTGCGCCCGAGCGGGTCTGGCGAACACGGAAAGACCTGTTTGTCGAGGTCTGGCCGGAGGTGCATGAGCAGTTGCAGGAGGCTCCCGGCCTGGAAGCCAAGACGCTCTTCGTGTGGCTTCAAGCGAAGTATCCGGGGAAGTTCGACGACTCGCAGTTACGCAGCTTTCAACGAGGAGTGAAACGTTGGCGAGCGACGGCGGGGCCAGCGAAGGAGGTATTCTTCAGTCAGGTTCACCATCCGGGGCGGTTGTGTGCGTCGGATTTCAGCCACATGAACAGCTTGGCGGTCACGATTGGCGGGCAGCCGTTCGATCACCTGGTCTACCACTTCGTGCTGACGTACTCGAACTGGGAATCGATCACGATCTGCTTTTCGGAGAGCTTCGAAAGTCTCTGCGAAGGACTTCAAAACGCCGTGTGGGAATTGGGCGGCGTGCCCCAACGACACCGCACGGACCGGATGAGCCTGGCGGTCAACAACGGCTCCGACATGAGGGAGTTCACCGAGCGGTACACGGGGTTGTTGGGCTACTACGGAATGGAGATGGAGAAGATCCAACCCCGGGAGGCCAATGAGAATGGCGACGTTGAGCAATCGCATCGACGGTTCAAAGAAGCGGTGGAGCAAACGCTGTTGCTGCGTGGCAGTCGGGACTTCGAGAGTCGTGCAGCTTACGATCGATTCCTAAAAGCGTTAGTGGCGGTTCGCAATGTGGGCCGTCGCAAACGCCTGGACGAGGAGCTACCCCGATTGCGGCGTCTGCCTGAGCGGCGACAGGAGAGCTACAAACGGCTTTCGGTGCGAGTGGATCGGGGAAGCCTGATCCATGCCGACCGGAACACCTATTCGGTCTCCAGCCGCTTGATGGGTGAGTGGGTTGAGGTGCGGCTGTATGTGGAGCACGTGGAGGTCTGGTACGCCCAGAAAGAGGTGGAACGTTTTGCACGCTTACGTGGGCGAAAGAAATACCGCATCAACTACCGGCACATTATCGACTGGCTGGTGCGCAAACCGGGGGCTTTTGAGAACTACGTGTACCGGGAAGAACTGTTTCCGACGAGCCGCTTTCGCATGGCTTACGACGCCTTGCGGGAATCGCAGCCGGAGCGTGGCCACAAGGAGTATTTGGGGATTCTCTACCTGGCGGCACGTCAGAGCGAGACGGCGGTGGACGAGGCGTTGCGAACGCTTCTGGCCAACGACCGGCCGGTGACACGTGCAGCGGTCGAAGAGTTGGTTCACCGAGCGGAAGAAGTTCCGGCGGTCACCGAAGTGACCGTCGAGGAAGTGGACTTATTGGATTTCGATGACTTGTTCTTGCACAAGGAGGTGTGGGATGGGTTCCAAGGGGGATGTGAAGGAGAGATTGGCGACCTGTTTGCGGGAACTGCAATTGCCGACGTTTCGGGAGTGTTTTGAAGAATTGGCGCGGCGAGCGGTGCAGGAGACGGCCAGCTACGAGCAGTACCTGCTGGAGTTGGCAGAACGGGAGTGCCAGGCCCGCTTGGCGAAACGCACGGATCGGCTGCTGCATGATTCGCGGTTGCCGCTGGAGAAAGACTTGGCGAGCTTCGACATGGGGCGCCTCCCGCCAAAAGTGTCTCGCCAGGTACGAACGCTCATGGAAGGCTCGTTCGTGGACCGTCGTGAGAACCTGTTGTTGTTTGGCAAGACCGGCACGGGCAAGACGCATCTCTTGTCGGCGATTGCCCAGGAACTGATCCGTAGCGGACGGAAGGTGGTGTCCTGGTCGTGTGCCCTACTGGTCCAGGAACTGTTGGTCGCCAAGCGCGACTTGAAGCTCAGCCGGGTGCTGAAGCGGATGTCCAAATGTGAGGTGCTGCTAATCGACGACATTGGCTACGTGCAACAGAGTCGGGAAGAAATGGAAGTACTCTTTACGCTCTTGGCGGAGCGGTATGAGCGTGGCACGGTGATGCTGACCAGCAACTTGCCGTTTTCAAAGTGGGAGACGATCTTCAAGGATCCAATGACGACGGCAGCGGCGATTGATCGCCTGGTGCACCACAGCGTGATCTTGGAGTTGAACATCGCCAGCTATCGGCTGGAGGCGGCGAAGCAGGCCAAACCGCCCGAGGCAGCGTAACGGAGGGAGGCGGTGCGGCGGCGTGAGGTGTGCGGGGGGGCGGGGGCATTTTTGTTAAGATGAGATCCACAAAAAAGCCCCCGACCCCC
>CAZEYT010000146.1:0-2426 GCA_964516295.1 uncultured Chthoniobacterales bacterium
TTGCCTTGGAGGTGGATGTAAGAAGCAATGGCCCCTTCCTTGGCGACGCGCGAGGCCTTTTTGCCGGCGCTGGCGATGCCCTTTTTGCGGAGGAGCTCCTCGGCAGCGGCGAGGTCTCCACCGGTTTCGGAAAGCGCTTTTTTGCAATCCATCATCCCCGCGTTGGTTTTTTCGCGGAGTTCCTTAACAAGTGCGGGAGAAATATCTGACATGATGAGTGGGTGTGGTTGGGAGTTTCATTTCCGGCCGGGGCGCTCGATGGCGCGGAACTCGTCCTGTGTTCGGCGAAGATCCCTTGTGCAAGGGAGGGAACCGCTGAACACGGGAAACAAACTTATTCCGCGACGGCCGAGAGTTCGGACGGTTGGGACTTGGCTCCGGCGCCGCGTCCCTCGAGAAGGGCATCAACAAGCTTCTGCAAAATCACTCGGATCGAGCGGATGGCGTCGTCGTTGCCGGCAATCGGGTATTCGATTTCTTCCGGATTACAATTGGTATCAACAATCGCAATGATCGGGATTCCGAGGCGGTTGGCTTCGGCGACGGCAATTTCTTCGCGGAGCGTATCGATGACTACCAGCGCGTCCGGGAGTTTCTCCATGCCCACGATTCCGTCGAGGTTATGGCGGAGCTTTGCTCCTTCGCGGCGGATCGCAGCGGCTTCCGCTTTGTTGATCTTCGAAAAAGCAACCGTCTTTTCAGCGGCTTCGATCTCCTTCAAACGGGCCACGCTGCGGCGGATCGTGGTGAGGTTCGTAAGCGTTCCACCGAGCCAGCGTTGGTTCACGAAGAACTGGCCGGTCGCCTGGGCCGCTTCGCGGACAGCTTCCTGGGCCTGTTTCTTGGTTCCAACAAAGAGAACCTTGCCACCGCCGCGGACAAGTCCGCTAAGGTAGGCCGTGGCCCGCTCGAGCTGCTCGATGGTGATCGAGAGATCAATAATGTAAATCGAGTTTTTTTCCTCGAGGATGTAATCGCGCATCTTGGGATTCCAGCGCTTGGTCTGGTGTCCGTAATGTACGCCGGCTTCCAGGAGCTCGGTCATGGTTTCGACATTGTGGTTGGTTTCTTCTGACATGGTGGTTAGCTGGCAGCTTTTTGTGACTCAGGGTCGGGTTCCGACCCCAGCGCCTCGCCAAGGTGGATGATATCCGTTTCGCGGTGTTTTTGGAATCCGGTTCCGGCCGGGATCAGGTGGCCCATGATCACGTTTTCCTTGAAGCCCCGCAGGCGATCGACTTTGCCAAGTGTTGCGGCTTCGGTCAACACACGCGTGGTGTCTTGGAACGAGGCGGCCGAAATGAAGCTGTCGGTCTCAAGCGACGCCTTGGTAATGCCAAGGAGAACCGGGGTCGCCTCGGCGGGTTTGCCGCCTTTTTCGACTACGCGATCATTCTCGGCTTCGAATTCCAAGCGGTCGATCTGATCGCCCCAGAGCATGCTGGTATCGCCCGGATCGGTGATCTTCACCTTGCGGAGCATCTGGCGGACGATGATCTCGATGTGCTTGTCGTTGATTTCGACGCCTTGGAGGCGATAGACCTCCTGAACCTCATTGAGGAGGTGTTCCTGGAGCTCTTGGGGTCCACAGACTTCGAGGATTTCGTGCGGGACGACGGGTCCCTCGGTAAGCTGCTGGCCTTTTTTCACAAAGTCGCCCTTGAAGACGATAATGTGCTTGTTGAGCGGGATGAGGTGTTCTTCCTCGGCCTTGGTTTCGGGATCGGTGACGAGGAGGCGGCGTTTGCCGCGGACAGTTCCACCGATATCGACCGAGCCGTCGATCTTGGCAATTTCCGCGGCGTCTTTCGGACGGCGCGCTTCGAAGAGTTCCGCAACACGCGGGAGACCACCAGTGATGTCCTTGGTCTTTGCGATCTTTCGGGGAGTCCGGGCAAGACGTTGTCCCGCGGGCACTTTCGAGTTCTCTTTGACTTCGATGTGGGCTCCGGCCGGGATCGAGTAGTTCGCGAGGATGTTTTTCGCGTCGTCGGTAATCACGATCTGTGGGTGCAGGTCCTCTTTGTGCTCGATGACAACCGTTCCCATGACGCCCGTGGCTTCGTCAACTTCCTTGCGGATGGTGACGCCCGGGATCATGTCGCGGAACTCAATGCGTCCGGCACGCTCGGTGATGATCGGGACGTTATACGGATCCCACTGAATGAACGTTTCGCCCTTCTTGACGGTCGCGCCATCCGCGACGGAGATGACCGAACCGACCACAATGTTGTGGCTCTCGAGTTCGCGTCCGTCTTTCGCATGGATGGAGACTGTTCCGTTTTTGTTGAGGACGACGTAGTTGTCTTCTGTGGTTTTGACAACCTTGAGCTCGTTGAAGCGGACAGTGCCTTCGTTCTTCGCCTTGACGACCGGCTGTTTGAACGTCTGGCTGGCCGTTCCACCGACGTGGAAGGTACGCATCG
>CAZEYT010000147.1:0-2406 GCA_964516295.1 uncultured Chthoniobacterales bacterium
GTCAACAACGATCGCGCGTTCTTGGATCTTGTGCATGCCGAGGATGCCGCTTTGGGGCGGGTTGAGAATCGGCGTGCTGAGGAGCGAGCCATAGACCCCGCCGTTGGAAATGGTAAAGACCCCGCCCTGCAGGTCGTCGAGCGAGACCTTGCCCTCGCGGGCCTTCACCGCGTAGCCGGCGAGACTCTTCTCGATCTCGGCGAATGACAGTTTTTCACAGTCCCGGACGACCGGAACGATGAGCCCGCGCTCCGTGCCCACGGCCACGCCGATGTCGAATTTGTTGTTGAGAATGAGATCGTCGCCATCAATGCGCGAATTGATCGCCGGGACGGCCTGGAGCGAGTCAACCACGGCTTTCACAAAGAAGCTCATGAAGCCGAGCTTGACGCCATTTTTCTTCGTGAACTCGTCCTGGAGCTCCTTGCGGAGCCGCATCACGGCGCTCATGTCGCATTCGTTGAAGGTGGTGAGAATCGCCGCGGTGTGCTGGGCCATTACCAACTGGGCCGCGATTTTGCGGCGAAGCGGCGAAAGCTTTTTCCGAACGGCCCGGCCGTCGGAAGGAGCCGGTGAGGACGGTGCCATGGATGAAAACGACGCCGCGGGTGCCGCCGGTGCCGCGCTCACAGTCGGTGCCGGCGCGGGTTCTTCGACCTTGACCGGTACCGCGGGTGCCGGCTCGGCAGCGGGGGCCGCTTTTTTGGACGCCTTCGGCTTCGAGGCCGCGGGGGCCTCAGTGCCCGGCTCGATCTCGGCCACGGTCTGGCCGATTTTTACCTCCTCGCCCTCGGCGGCCTTGCAGCGAAGGATTCCGTTTTCCGGAGCGTTCACCTCCTGGGAAACCTTGTCGGTTTCGAGTGTAAAGAGAACTTCGTCCTTTTGGACCGTCTCACCGTCTTTTTTGTGCCAGACGGAGAGGATGCCGGAGGAGATGGATTCCCCGACGGCGGGGACTTTGACTTCGATATTCATGCGTGAGGATGGATTATACTTCGAAGGCCTGTTTGACCAGCGCGGCTTGTTGCGCTTTGTGGGCACTGAGCGAACCGGTCGCCGTGCTGGCGCTCTCGGCGCGTCCGGCATAGCCGATGAGGGAGCCAATGCAACCGGCAATTCGTGGGGCAATAAAGTTCCAAGCCCCCATGTTTTGATGCTCTTCCTGACACCAAACGAAGCGCTTGGCGTTGGGATATTCCTTCACAATCGAGCCCAGCTTCTCGCAATAGAGCGGATAAAGCTGCTCGATGCGGACGATGGCCGTGTTCTCGCTCTGCCCGGCTTCCTCGCGACCCTTGAGCAGATCGTAGTAAACCTTGCCGGAACAAAAGACGACACGCGTGACCTTTTTCCGGCTCTTGATCGCCGGATCGTCCAGAATCTCGAAAAACCGCGAATTCGTGAAGTCTTCCGTCTTCGAAGCCGCCTCGTCCGAACGCAGGAGGCTTTTCGGCGTCATGATGATCAGCGGTTTGCGGTAGCCGCGGTGGATCTGGCGGCGAAGGACGTGGAAAAACTGCGCGGGCGTGGTGAGATTGCACACCTGCATGTTGTCCTCCGCGCAAAGCTGTAGGAACCGCTCCAGACGCGCGCTGGAGTGCTCCGGTCCCTGCCCCTCGTAACCATGCGGGAGGAGCATGACAATCGAGCTGGGACGCCGCCATTTCGACTCCGCGGACGCGATGAATTGATCGATGATGATCTGCGCTCCGTTCGCAAAGTCCCCGAATTGCGCTTCCCAAATACACAGCATCGACGGGAAGTCCATCGAGTAACCATAGTCAAACCCCAGCACCGCGTACTCCGAGAGCGGGCTGTTGTAGACGCAGAACCGCTCTTGTTTCGGCGCGATGTTCATGAGCGGAATATAGCGCTCCCGCGTGACCTCATCGTAGAGAACCGAATTGCGGTGACTGAATGTCCCACGTCGGCTGTCCTGCCCGGAAAGACGGACGGGCGTTCCTTCGAGCATAAGCGATCCGAAGGCAATCGCCTCGGCAAACCCCCAGTCGTAGCCAGTACCGGCCTTCCAAATTTGAAGGCGGCGCTCCAGAACGGTCCGACGAATTTTGGGAAGCACGCGAAAACCTTCGGGCACAGTGGTGAGCGCCTTAACGATTTGTTCGAGGGTCTTTTCCGAGATCGCGGTATTCACCGGCTCATGGGAATACGGCGGCTGAAAGATCGCTGTCGAACCGGCGAACTCGCTTTTCTTTTTGGTATCGACCGGCTTTTTGGCATCCACCAGCGCGGCCTCGAGTTCGGCGAGGGCCTCGGCTTTGATGGCCGCCGCTTCCTCCGCATCGACCGTTCCGAGAGTGGCGGTCTGGGTCGCGAATTTCTCGCTCAGGAGCTCGTGATTCTTGATCCGGCTGTAAAGGTCGGGCTGTGTGAAGCTGGGTTCGT
>CAZEYT010000148.1:0-2350 GCA_964516295.1 uncultured Chthoniobacterales bacterium
GGGCCATGATCTGAGCCAGCGAACCGCTCCCGTCCACCCTCACCCGCATCGAACAAATCTTCGGCCTCCTCTGCCAGTCCGCCGGTCTCCCCGTCCCCGCCGGGCGGGCGGGGGCATGATGGCGGTTTTTACCCTGACGATGGGTTCCGCTCGAATACAAACCGATGTCCGTCGCTCGCAAGGGACCGTGAGGCCGCAGAAAGTTTATCTCGGCAGTCGAAAGACAATTCGGGAAGCTCAGAGTGCCGACCGATCATGTGCAAAAAAATCCGCTCATCTCGTTCTCGGGGGCTTGAGAGCGGGAAAACGCTGCGCGGGTCCGCGCCGCCCCAGGAGACTCTATTGATCGATCTGCGCGAACTGATCGGGCGGGCGCGGGCCCGGGTCGCCCAATCGGTGAATGCCAGCCTCACGCTGCTCTACTGGCATGTTGGAGCTCGGATCCGTCGGGATTTGTTGCAAGAACAGCGCGGCGGGTACGGAGAGGAAATCGTGCAGAAGGTGTCTGCACAATTAATGACGGAGTTCGGGCGAGGGTTCAGTCGCCGAAACCTTTTTCAGATGGTCCGTTTCGCCGAGGTATTCCCCGACCCACAGATTGTGCAGACATTGTCTGCACATTTGAGTTGGAGTCATTTTATCGAAATCATCCGTCTCGACGACGTCCTCAAACGGGACTTTTACGCGGAGTTGTGCCGCATCGAGAAGTGGAGCAAACGCACGCTTGAAAAGAAGATCGATTCCATGCTTTTCGAACGCACTGCGCTCTCCAAAAAACCCTCCCAACTGGCAAACAAGAACTCAAAGCTTTGCGGGAGGACGATAAGCTGACCCCGGAACTTATCTTCCGTGATCCCTACTTTCTGGATTTTCTTGGGTTGCAAGACACGTACGCCGAAAAGGATATCGAAGCGGCGATCCTGCGGGAGATGGAATCGTTTCTCTTGGAGCTTGGCGTAGGTTTTGCATTTCTCGAACGCCAGAAGCGGATCACGGTTGACGGTGTGGATCACCACCTTGACCTGCTGTTTTACCACCGCAACCTTCGCCGATTGGTCGCCGTGGAGCTGAAGCTTGGCGACTTCAAGGCGGGTGATAAGGGGCAGATGGAACTTTATCTCGGTTGGCTGAATCGTTACGAGCGCACGGAGGGTGAAGAAAGTCCCGTCGGCTTGATTCTTTGCGCCGGAAAAAGGCACGAAACTGTGGAGCTCTTGAACTTGGAACGCAGTGGAATCCAAGTTTCGTCCTATTGGACCAAAGCGCTCCCGAGAGGAGAAATGCAGCGGAAGCTGCATAAAGCCGTTGCTCAGGCGAGAGCGAGGCTCAAGCTTGATCCGTCGTGACTCTGTCTGCCAGTTCCCTCACCCCAACATCTCCGTGACCTGCCGGGCCAACTCGCGGGGACTGAAGGGTTTGGTGAGAAAGGCATCGACGTTCAGGCCTTCGGCATCGCGGCGGATCGAGGTTTGGTCGCGGGAGGTCAGCATAATGACCCGCAGCGCGCTGCCATTGGGCAGGGCGCGGATTTCCCGCAGGGTCTGCACGCCGTCCTGGCCGGGCATGAGGTAGTCGAGCAGGACGAGATCGACGTTTTCCTGCTGAAGGAAACGGACCGCGTCGTCGCCGCGTTTCACGCAGCGCAGGTAGGCCGGAACGTCCTTCAAGGCGAAGCGGAGCAGGTGCTGCATGTGCTCTTCGTCATCCACCAGCAGAATTTGTTTGTTCATGGTTTGCGAATCAGGATGAGAACGGTGCGGTCGTCGTGGGGCGGGGCGTTTTCGGAGAACTCGTCGAGGCGATGCAAGACGGCCCGGACAAAGCCCGCGGCGGAGGGCGGGGTCATGGACCGATAGAGCTGCGGAAGTTCGCCCAGGTCGAAGCACTGACCGCTGGGCGCGGCGGCTTCCGAGATGCCGTCGGTGAACAGAAACACCGCCTCCCCTGGTGAAAGCGGCGAAGAATGATTGGTGTAGGTGGAGTCCGGCAGGACGCCGATGGGAAACCCCGCGGTCCCCGGCTCGGTGGCGGTCCGCGCACCCAAGCGAAGCGGCGGTGGATGGCCGGCATTGGCTTCCCGCACCGTGGCGCCGTCGGCGGAAATCCAAATGCAGGAAGCGGTCACGAACATGTCGAGCCGGGCGAGGTCGGGGCCGAGGATGCGGTTGACCTGCCGGAGGATTTCGGCCGGGTCGGAGAGTTCGTCCTGGCGCGCATGGATGCTGGTCCGCAACATGTTGGCAAAGAGCGCGGCGGGCAGCCCCTTGCCCATCACGTCGGCGACGATGGCAAAGAGCGAACCGTCGGGCAGGGCCATGACGTCAAGGTAATCGCCGCCCGCCATTTGGGC
>CAZEYT010000149.1:0-2285 GCA_964516295.1 uncultured Chthoniobacterales bacterium
GGTATTCGAATTTCTCGACCGCCTTCATGAGGCCCATGTTGCCCTCCTGGATGAGATCGAGGAACGAAAGTCCGCGATTGGTATATTTCTTCGCGATGGAAATGACGAGCCGGAGGTTCGCCTCGACCATTTCCGTTTTGGCCTTGAGGGCCTTGCGGTGCCACGCCTTCAGGTCGTGGTGCTGGGCGAGCAGCTCTTCGGGGGAGAGCCAGAACCGCGTCTGCATGCCCTTGATCTCTTGGGCGAAATGGCGCTTGTGCTTGGGATTCGGATCCTTGGCGTGCTTTTTCTGCTCGTGTTGCAGGTTGTGAAGCGCGCGAATGTTTTCGTCCGCGAGGAGAACGAAGTCTTCGATGACCTTTTGCTTGAAGTAAAACTTCGGGTAGAGGCGCTGGAGGGCTTGGAGGGCTTTTTCGAAATTCTTGGCGGCTGCCGAGGTGGGATGGGCGACGGCCATTTCGTCTCCGTAAATTTTGGAGACCTGATCGGCCTGACGCTTCACCTGCTGGCAAAGGCGCGGGAGGCCTTTCATGTAGCGTTCGCGACTTTCGATTTTCTTGTCGAGAATGACGCGGTCAAAACGCTCGCGCTGGTCGATGAGCTTCTGGGCGAGATCGAGATGGGCGCGGGCGACAAAGCCGAAGCGGTAAAGGGATTCCTGAACCTTCAGCTCGGCGTCTTCGATCCGTTTCGAGATTTCGACTTCCTGCTCGCGGGTCAGCAGGGGAACCTGGCCCATCTGCTTGAGATACATCCGGACGGGATCGTCGAGAATGTCGAGCTTGGAGTCGGCTTTCTCCTCTTTCTCTTCCTCTTCATCGTCCGCTTTGCGGACGTCCTTGACGCGGTCCACGTCGGAGGAGTCGATGATCTCGATCTCGACGGCCCGCAGCTGACTGATGACTGAGTCCATGTGCTCCGGCTCATTGAGACCGTCGGGAAGATGCTCATCGAGATCGTCGAAGGTGACGTAGCCCTGTTCCTTGGCGAGTTTGATGAGCTCGCGGACTTTTTCTTGGACGACCTTGAGAATGTCGGAGGCCTGGGGAACTGGCGGCGGTTCGGGAAGGCGTACCTTTGGAGTTTCCGCGGGCTTCGGGGCCTTCGCCGGTTTTGCGGCCTTGGCAACCTTGGCCGATGGCGCCGGCTTGGGCGCTTTGCCACCGGCCGGTTTCGCGGCTTTCTTGGGCGCAGGCGCCTTGGCCGGTTTTTTTGCCGGTTTGGATTTCGCTTTTGGTGGAGCCGAAGGACGAGCCTTTCCTTTGGACGATTTGGTATTGGTTTTCAAGCAGCGTGCCGTGGAATCCTTGGGAACTAAACGGGCCGAAAAACATCCGCCACCCGGATTTTCAGGTCAAGGATTTGTTTTTGTATTTTCAGGATGTCGGACGGAGGAAGTCCCGGCTGGCTGAGACGGCTCTTGAGTCCTTCGATTTTCAGGCGCAGTTGCTGGGCGAGAAGTCCCGACCACGTTTCGCGGGCGCGGGCGAGGGGATCCGGGAGCGGGCGGGCGGAGGCGATGGCCGAGAGCGTGCGCTCGTCAGCGGCCGGAAGCGAAGCCAGAAATGCGGATGAGGCGGATGGTTGGCAGTCATCGAAATCCGCTTTTGTGACGCGGTCGAGGAGAGCTCCGCCGGATTCGAGATCGGCGGCGGGAGGCTGGGTTCGGAGCCATTCGCGGACCTCCTGACTGCTCATGGCGAGTTGGCAAAGCATGCGCATGCCGGCGGAGAGGGGGATCTGCTCAGGGCGGGCTTCTGGGACCTCTGCCTCGTCGGGGGTTTCCGATTTCGGAGTCTTGAGGGCGTGGCGTATGACGGACTGCGGCAGACCCAAGCGGGCGGCCATCTTTCCGAGAAGGCCTTCGCGCAGGGAGGCGTCTCCCACGAGCGCGAGGGAGGGACCGAGGCTGCGGACGAGTTTGGATTTTTTGGCAGGGTCTTCGAGGTCGCCGCGGTCTTCGGCGAGGTCCAGCGCGTGATCGAAATAGTCTTTCGACCCGGCGACGGCGTCGAGGAAGGCTTGGGGGCCGCGCTTGCGAATGAGGGAATCCGGGTCCTCACCCTCGGGGAGCACGACCATGCGGACGGCGAGGCCGTTGGAAAAAAGGGCTGGCAGCGAACGGGCGGCGGCTTTTTGTCCGGCGGTATCGGAGTCGAAGCAGAGCAACACGGTCTCGACAAATCGGCGGAGGAGACGGGCTTGGTCGGGCGTGAAGGCGGTTCCTTGGGGGGCGATCACATGGCGGACACCCGCTTCGTAAGCCGAGATGAGGTCCAGCTGGC
>CAZEYT010000150.1:0-2266 GCA_964516295.1 uncultured Chthoniobacterales bacterium
AGCACGCACAGCAGATGGGTGCCGACGCCGTCCTCGGCGTGGCCTACGACGCATCAGACCTCGGCGGCGCCCAACCCGGCACGGAAGTCCTCTGCTACGGGACCGCGGTTGTTCTGCGGAAGAAGTGATCGCGCTTCAGCCTGACGACGCAGTCCCTCCAGACAACTGCTGATGAGCTAGGATTGATCCTCGTGGCTTGATCGGATGAACGTCATCGGCTTTTCCGGCATCGCCAACGGGCAGTATTACCACGAGAAATACGGGCTTCGATTCGTCGGGCACGATGCGTCAGTTGCCGTCGTCTCCGATGGTAAGCTGATCTTCGCGGCAGAAGAGGAGCGGTTCTCGCGGCGGAAACACACTTCAGAGTTTCCCATCAGGGCTTTTCGCGCCGCCTTGGATTACACCGGGCTTTCGGTGCGCGACATCGACGCCGTCGCCTATCCCTGGCATGTGGACTGGCCAAAGTTCATCGGCATGAACTTGTATCACGGACCGCGCGTCCCCCTTCGCCATGCTCCTCGACTCGCATTGGCGGGCGTCCGCGTCATTCGTGACCTGATGTCTCCGCGTCGCGTCGGGAGGCAGTTCGCTCGGGCTCTGGGTGAATCGCTGCCGGAATGCGACGGTGTGAGCCACCACCAGAGCCACTCCTCCGCGGCCTATTTTCTGTCTCCGTTCGAAGACGCGGCTGTGCTGACCATCGACGGTCAGGGCGAAGACGAGAGCGGAAGCCTCGGAGCATGGAAGGGCAGAACCTACCGCCATATCCAATCCGTCCGCGCACCGAATTCGATCGGAATTCTTTACGGAATGGTCACGGACTTCCTCGGAATGCGGGCCGCTTGGGATGAATACAAGGTGATGGGAATGGCGGCTTATGGAGATCCGGAGAGATTCCGGCATGTCTTCAAGGGATTGGTCCGCTTCTCCGATGGCGGCCGATTCTCGACCCGCCGAACCGCCATGGTTTTCAGCCCCGGCTATTGCAACGAGATGCTCTCGAGGCTCTTTGCCGTGCCGCCACGAAGGCATGACGAAGAGCTGACCCACGTTCACTTCGACATCGCGGCGGGATTGCAGGACATCACGGAGAAAACCGTCTTTCACCTATTGCGACACCTGCGGTCCTCCACGGACTCGGACAATCTTTGCCTGGGGGGTGGCGTTTTCCAGAACTCCGTGATCAACGGCAAGATCCGGCTTTCGGGTCTGTTCAAGGACGTCTTCATCCCGCCGGTTCCCGGTGACAATGGAGCCTCGGCGGGAGCCGCCCTCTCGGTCCATTACGCGAAGAACCCCGGCTGCGAAAGGGTTGCCGCCGATTTCACAGGCTTTTGCGGGCCGAATCCCGGGGTGATCGAGGGGATCAGCGGCCTTTACCCAACGCTGCGGTTTCAGAAACTCCAAGCCCCGGTCGAGGTGGTTGCCGAACTCCTGGCGGAACGCAAAATCGTTGCCTGCGTCCGCGGAAGGATGGAGTTCGGAGCTCGCGCGCTTGGGCATCGCAGCATACTCGCCAGCCCGCTTGACCGGCACATGCGGGATAAGGTCAACGCGCAGGTGAAGCACCGGGAACGGTTCCGTCCGTTTGCCGGGAGCGTCCCGCTCGAAGCCGCGGCGGACTACTTTGAGATTCCGGGCGACTCGCCGTTCATGCAGCAGGTTCTGCCCATCCGGGACGATGTCCGGGAGAGACTTGCGGCCATCGATCACTTCGGAACCTGCCGGGTTCAGACCGTGTCCGCGGAAGAAGATCCGTTCTTCCATGGCCTGTTGGTCGCCTTTGGACGCCGGTCTGGCGTTTCGGTCCTGCTGAACACCTCATTCAACGACGCCGATGAGCCCATCGTCTGCACGGCAGGTGATGCCTTGCGTGCATTTTCCGGAATGAATCTCGATGCAATGGTGCTGGAAGACTTCCTCGTCACGAAGGCGACGTGAGGTGCGGGGGGGCGAGGCGAAGGTGCCAGCTTGCCTCTAGCGAAAGAGACCTTAATCCAACTTGGGCCGACCGCATGAAATTCTGCGAACGCCGATGATTACTTGATTTACAGGCGGCATGGGCCGCGACGGCTCCGTGTTTTCGTGGCCGCCGTGGCGCTCGCTCACCCGAGCACGGCGGCGCGGTCGGTCGCGGTTAGTTCGCGCCAGTGGCCGGGCTGGAGGTCGGAGGGGAGATGGAACTGGCCGATGCGGACGCGGAGGAGGCGCAGGGTGGGGAAGCCGGTGGCGGCGGTCATGCGGCGGACTTGGCGGTTGCGGC
>CAZEYT010000151.1:0-2210 GCA_964516295.1 uncultured Chthoniobacterales bacterium
TCGAGCGAACGGCGGAACAGTGCTTCATGCCGCTCACGGTCGGGGGAGGCATTCGAGCCGTGGAGGATTTTCGTACCATGCTCCGTGCCGGGGCCGACAAGGTGAGTGTGAATACCGCAGCGCTCGCGCGGCCGGAACTGATCACGGAAGCGGCGTCCCAGTTTGGAACTCAATGTGTCGTGGTGGCCATCGACGCAAAGCGGGACGGCCCCGGCCGCTGGCGGGTTTACACCCATGGCGGACGCAAGCCGACCGAGCGTGACGCCGTCGAGTGGGCGTGCGAGGTGGCCCGGCGTGGCGCGGGCGAAATCCTCCTCACCAGCATGGATGCCGATGGCACTTGCGGCGGCTACGATTTGGAACTGACCCGGGCCGTCGGCACGGCCGTGTCGATTCCCGTCATCGCCAGCGGCGGCGCGGGAGAGCTTTCGCACCTCGCCGATGTCCTTGAGACCGGCGGTGCGGATGCGGTGCTCGCGGCGAGTATCTTCCACTTCGGCCGCTTCACGGTGGACGACGCCAAGGACCATCTCGCCGCGCGGGGGCTTCCGGTGCGGCGGCGATTTGGCGGTTGAGAAGCCGTCGGATTCCGATTACGTTCCCCGCGATGTCCGCCACCGCCGATGTTCCCTTCACCTACGAAAAAGTCGTGGACACGCTGCGTTGCGAGGGGCTGCGCATTACGAAAAGCCGCCTGGGAATTCTCAAAGCGTTTTTCGTCGCCCGCAGTCCGCTGACCCTGCAAGAAATCCAGGAAGCCGCGGAAGAACACGGCGGGGTGCGACCGGACTACGCGACCGTTTTTCGCATGGTGTCGCTCATGGAAAAATTGCACCTCGTCCACAAGGTGAACCTCCAACGGGCGTGCAGTTATTATGAACTCAATGACCCCCGGAAACACTACGACCACCTGGTCTGCCGGGGATGCGGACGGGTCGTTCTCTTGGACATTCCGTGTCCGCTGGGGGCGACGGAAAAAGATATCGCGAGTCGCTACGGATTCCGCGAGCTCTCGCACTCGCTGGAGTTTTTCGGGATATGTCCGGCCTGCGCGGGCGCTTGAGGTGGCCCTTGAATCAGGTCGTGGCGTGGATTTTTTCCATGCCTTCCACTCCGCCGCCCGCTTCGTAGCAATCCAGCTCGGCAATGCGTCGAGCGTGACGCCCGCCTTCGAAGGGCGTTGCGAGCCAGATGTCCACGATCCGGACCGCGATTTCCATCGAGATCATGCGCTGGCCGAGAGAGAGGACGTTGGCGTTGTTGTGACGGCGTGAAAGCTCGGCTGTTTCGTCGCTCCAGCAAAGCGCGCAGCGGACACCTTTGACCTTGTTTGCAGCGATCGCTTCGCCATTGCCGGAGCCCCCGAGCACGATGCCGCGATCGGCTTCTCCCCGCACGACCGCCTCGGCCGCGGGAATGATGAAAAGCGGGTAATCGGTGCTTTCGGCACTGGACGTGCCATGGTCGATCACCTCGTGTCCCGCCGCGCGCAGATGCGCGACGATCTTTTCCTTGTATTCAAATCCTGCGTGGTCGCTGCCGATGCTGATTTTCAATGGGAGTGGGCGGGTTCGGGTTGGTCGGAGTAGGGAGCCTGCGGCTGGAGGCCGAGCGAGGCGAGGAGCTGGCGGTCCTCGTCGACGCCGGGATTTCCGGCTGTGAGCAATTTGTCACCGTAGAAAATCGAATTCGCGCCGGCAAAAAAGCAAAGCGCCTGCGCTTCGCGCGAGAGGCGGGTGCGACCGGCGGAGAGTCGGATTTTTGCCTTCGGCAGCGCAATGCGCGACGTGGCTACGAGGCGGACGAGCTCAAATACGTCAATCGGCTCCACATCCGCAAGCGGCGTCCCGGGCATGGGCATGAGGCAGTTGATTGGCACGCTCTCTGGTGCCGGGTCGAATGAGCAAAGGACCTCCAACATCCGCAGGCGGTCGGTTTCACTCTCGCCCATGCCGATGATGCCGCCGCAGCAAACACTGATGCCCGCGCGCTGGACCGAGCCGATCGTGTTGAGGCGGTCCTGGAAGGTGTGGGTCGAGACGATGTATTTGTAATGCTCGGGCGAGGTATCGATGTTGTGATTGTAAGCGGTGAGCCCGGCATCTTTGAGTTCCTTCGCCTCCTCATCGCCGAGCTGTCCGAGTGTAACGCAAACTTCCATGCCGAGGCGGCTGACCTCGCGGACCGTCTCGACCATTTGCTCGAATTTC
>CAZEYT010000152.1:0-2033 GCA_964516295.1 uncultured Chthoniobacterales bacterium
CGATCCGAGACGGTGACGCCGCGCGCGGAATTTATCAAACCCGTTTTCGGAGTGATTCGATCGCTGCACTGGTGTTCAACGCGAACGTTGCATTCTCCAGACCCAGTCGGAACTCTTATCTCCCCCGTTGTCCCTGGAATCAGGACCGGCGGACCAAAGAAGGTAGCCGTCTCCCTCACGACGGTAGCCGAGGACCTTTCCCGGCCTCGCGGGGTCGTTGAGCGAAAACCCAGGCACGACGGGCAGTGCCGCGGGATAGACTCCATGCACCAGCCGATACTTTTCCAACTCGCACGCTGCAATAAGGCTGCGGCGCTCGAAAAGCCTGAACGCCGACTCTGAGTGAATCTTGCCAAGATTCGGCAAGACCAAGTTGGAAAGAAACAAGTGCGGCTTCACAATCACACCGTCCACCAAATACTTCTCACGGCGAAAGCGGGCGATGAGATCGGACGTTGCTTCTTGTGCTTGAATCCAACCATCTTCTTTTTCCGGACCAATAACGGTCAGCCAGAATCGCAATTGGAACGCTGCATCGGCATCTCGCCAGCCCAAGGGGCCGAGGGCGACCAGATTCACCGAGTAGTCCGTCGACTTCGCTACGCGCCACAATGTCTTTCCGAGATCTCGACTTGCGACCTCGCTGCGAAAGTCCATCAGTGCCTTGTGGCCAAGCAGCATCTCATAGAGAGACGCCCTTTTCAGAGCTTGAAGGTCATCGACTCTTGCAAGTTGCACCTGAAGCTCGGAAAGACTCGTCTGGCTCCAGACCGGAAACGATAAAGCGTCCTGAATTGCGGCGAACGCCTCGTCATGAACAGCATCGCCAATCAGCATAGCTAACAAAGTACCATGCGAGGCCGATGATTCGGCGAAAAGCCGAAGGAGGATCTGAGCGATCAGTCGGGTCTGCTCGGCGTCCCCGGCGCTTGCTGCAACCCGTAGCCGGAGAGCGAGGTCGGTTTGCCGGGACATCACCGAAGGAATGCTTACCTTCGGTTCCGCGAACTCCCCGCTTCGCATGGGCAGGAGACACGAGGCCGGCCGATCGAGACCCTTGGCAAGTTCGGCGAGGAGTGAACGTCCCCCCGCCAATCTGGCATGGAGTTCATGCGCCGATGATCCCCCCGCATCGACGCCGCGCGCGGTCCATTCTGTCCAGTCAATGGTCGAAGCCCGACCGTCTCTTCCCTCGACGAGTTTTGGCTTTGGCAAGTCGGCGGGCCAAAACGCATCAGCGGGAATTACATAATCTCCGGAGTCGGTTCTCCATGAGGCGATGACAGGGAGGGCGAAAAAATTGTCCTCGTCGGCGATTGGCGGGGGAAGGATCGCCCGCGCATCATCGGTTCCAAAGCGCAAGAGAACTTCCGATTTCGCCTTCGCGAGTTCCCCTTCACCAAGACGGTCCTGCCACAGAAAAAGCACTACAACAACCAGGAAGCCGAAGCACAGGGGCATCCCGAGCAGCAAAGCCAGTCTCCCGAGGCGAAAGGCGTCATTCTGCGAGGCTGCCGTCTCAGACGCGGAAACCGGAATCTTCATCTCTTGGTGTCCGGTGACACTATCGCAGGGAAACCCGACCGTCCAACTCAGGGCATTTTGCTTCCGCAAGCCGGCGGTTCCTCGCGCAGCGTCGGGCGGCCTTGTCCCGCCGCGTGCATCTTGCGGGCGGCGGTCCGCATCTTCTCCACGATGCGTACCTTTTCCGGGTAGGGCAGTGCCATGAGGCGCGCGCGGCGCAGGGCTTTCTCTTTCAGAGTTCTTTGCAGGAGTGGACTCATGGCAGCTTCAGGTAGTTTTCCACAAATCGTTTCCACCCGGCATCCAGTCCATACCGTTCCAGAATGTCACGCAGCTTCGCGTCATCCGCCACATTGGCTTCGGTAGTAGAGACGGGTTCCAGATAAAATGTGGCCCCCATCGCTCCGCCAATGGCCCACGGACCAATGATCCCGGCGGCCTGCAACTCGTTGATCTCTGCGAGGGTCGCTTTCATCGGGTCCAGATGGCGTCCTTCAACAGTCGGAAGG
>CAZEYT010000153.1:0-1880 GCA_964516295.1 uncultured Chthoniobacterales bacterium
CGTGGTGCATTTGCTGACAATGCCCAACTCACGATCCCGCTTTTGTGCGAAGGTGGTTAAAGGCCGAGATCCGAAAGCGAGGGATGACCTTCGGGCCGGGGGCCAAGTGGCCAGCGGAGTTTGCGTTCGCTCTCGTGGAGGGGAAGGTCGTTGATGCTGGCGAAGCGTTTCTGCATGAAGCCGTATTCGTCGAACTCCCAGTTTTCGTTGCCGTAGGAACGAAACCAGTGTCCGGAGTCGTCGCGCCACTCATAGGCGAACCGCACGGCGATTCGGTTTCTTTCGAAGGCCCAAAGTTCCTTAACCAGTCGGTAGTCGAGTTCTCTGGTCCACTTGCGTTGCAGGAACTGTAGGATGGCCTGGAGGCCCGAGAGGAACTCCTCGCGATTGCGCCAAGTGCTGTCGGGGGTGTAGGCGCGGACAACCGTTTCGGGGTCGCGGGAGTTCCACGCATTTTCAGCGGCCTGCACTTTTCGGCGGGCGGTGTGTGCGCTGAACGGCGGAAACGGTGTGCGTGGCGCCGTCATGAGCGGTTTGCTAATTGAGCTTCGAGCACGGCAATCCTTTCCTGCAAGGGACGCACGACGTTCTCCACCTCCGCCGCGGTGAATCGCGGGGTGATGTATTTCGGGCAGTTCCAGTCGAAGGACAGAACATCGATGACGAAAAGGCGTTCGACGGCCCCCCGGATCGTATCCTCCGCGAGTTGCTCGACGAGGTCGGCATTGTCCCGTGCGTCGAGCACGCGCGCATGGCCCAGGATTTTCAGGCGCTCCCGCTTTTGGTAGTCCATGAGAAACAAGGCGACGCGGTCGTTCGTGGCGAGATTGCCGGTGGAAATCATCTGTCGGTTGCCCTTGTAGTCCGCAAATGCAAGCAGGTCCGGTCTCACGACTCGCAGAAATCCGGGCAAGCCCCCGCGGTGCTGGATGTAGGGCCAGCCTGACTCCGCCACCGTCGCCATGTAGAAGCTGTCCCGGGCGCTGACAAACTCGATTTCGGCGTCGCCAAGGGCATCGCGCTCGGGGGCTTCCTCCACGCGATACTGACGGCCAAAGTAGTGCTGCTGAGCGGCCAGAACGGACGGGGTCAGCACGGTTCGCATGAAACGCTCTGCCATGGGGAATGGGGTGTGTTGGGTTATGAGGGTTACGCGTGACCGCCGAAGGAGAGATAGTCGTCCAGATCGAGGTAGGCGAAGACCGAGCCGATGTCCGTGCGGCGGGCATCGAGAGCCGCAATCCTTCCGGTCAACCACTCCCGGGTTTCCACGTCGTTCCCGACATAAGTTTCCGTCCAAGCGCTCCATGTTCCGATTTCATGCGGTGATTTCCCGGCCTGTCGGGCGAACCACTCAAGCATTTCCGCATCGCCAGCGCCTTCACGGACCTTGGCGAGAAAGGCTTCCGCCTCGACTCCGGCGAAACCGAAGAGCAGGGTGTCGAGAGGGTTGTTGAATTTGTATTCTCCATTGGTGCCGGCCACCGTGGCGCGAGCCTTGTCGAGAACTCTCGGGAGGATCGTAAATCCTCCCAGGCGGACGCGGGGGCTGCGGGGAGCGTGTTGGGTGAGGTTGGGTGTTTTCATTGGAACCAGACTAGATTCGATCTCGTCGGAGCGCCAAAGCCGGTTCGGCATTGCGGTTATGCCGGAACAGCATAACATCTTGGCATGATTGAACGCATCCGCGCCTTCATGATTGTGGTGGAGGAGGGGAGTGTGAACCGGGCCGCCGTTCGCCTCCGGATCACGCAACCGGCCCTGAGCAGGCAAATGAAAGCTCTGGAAGATGCCGTCGGCGGGCGGTTGCTCGATCGGGAGGCTTTTGGCGTGACCCCCACCGATCTTGGGCCTGCGCTCATCACCGGGAGGAAGTCTGT
>CAZEYT010000154.1:0-1752 GCA_964516295.1 uncultured Chthoniobacterales bacterium
GACAATCTCGTCTTGGTTAGCTTTGCGAATCGGCAGGTGTTGCTCAATACCCCCGTATCCACGTTGAATTCGCTCACCGTGCTAGGCAGTAGTTTCTAGCACTTTTGTTGTTCACAAAGACGCCCCTTTCGGGACATCATGCGGTTGTAAACGACACGCCTGATACCCGAAAGGATTGCATCATGGACGATGCTAAAGGACTTTGGTCGGAATGGCAATCGTTGCTCGCGGAATTTCGCGGAGTGTTTACGCTGGGGGGCTGGGCACGTTTCGCCCAATGGGTGAGCGGTACGGTGCTGTGTGCCGAGGAGCACACGATCACGCAGATTCTTACGGGGCTGGAGCTGGAATCCCAGTGGCGAAACGTGGAGCACTTCGCGGAATATGGAGCGTGGGATCGCGAAGCGGTCGAGCGACGACTGATGCGGCTGGTGGAACACAAGCATCCAGCCCGCTGGGGGAGATATCATCCGGTGGCGATTGACGACACGAAGGAGCATCGCACGAGCGCCGACGTGTGGGGCACCTGCACGTTCCACGAGTCCGCGGCGCGGAGCCCGAATCGCGCCACGACGGTGCGTGCGCACAATTGGGTCTTGCTGGGAGACCTGGCCTCCGGCAAACCGTGGACCTACTTGCCTTTGGCCTCGCGACTTTACTTCCGCAAGAGCCAGTTGCCCGTCGGCGAAGGCTTCCGCACGAAGACGGCGTTGGCCGTGGAGATGCTCCGCGTGGCAGACGAAGAGTCGATGGTCCCGGTTTTGGCCGCGTTTGATGGGGCGTATGCGATGGAAACCGTGATCCGGCCATGCCTGAATCCGCTCCCGGGCCGCCGCCGCATCGAGGTGGTCACTCGCCTTCGGAAGGATGCACGGTTGTACGAACCCTTGGAAACCTTGCCCAAGCATCCCAAGGGCGGACGGCCGCGAAAGTGGGGAAAACGACTGCCCTCGCCGCAGAACCACGCGCAGTGGAACGTCTCCTGGCAGGCGGGGCGAGCCTATGTCTACGGTCGGATCCGCACCTTTCGCTACAAGCGCCTCCGCTGCTGCTGGTCGGTCAGCGGCCCGACAGAGATCATGCACGCCTACGTGTTTGAAGTGCCCGGCTACGACAAGCTCTGGGCGACGATCACCAGCGCGACCGACTTGGCGGCGGGTCAAACGCTTTCCGCCAATGGTGGACGTTTTCGGCAGGAAGATGGAATTCGCGATCACAAACAACGGCTGGGCATGGAAGAATGCCGGGCGTGGACCAAGGAACCGATCCTCCGCACCTTCCAAGTGCAAATGGTGGCGCAGACCCTGTTGCGGCTGATGCAGTTTCGTTTGGACGCGGGCCGCGGCGATACTTGGCGTCCTGCACCGCCTTGGAACCCGCGTAAACGCCATGCGTCGCTCCTCGATCTGCGCCGATTGTTCTGGAAACACCGCCAAAGGTTTTCGCAAGTCTTGGCGGCCTTGGACGACTTGCGAAAACCTCCCCAAACCAAATACTACTGCGGCCACGCCATTACCCGAGCCGCCTGAAGTGCTAGAAACTACTGCTCAAGGGAATCCTGCGAAACCAGGTTTTCGGTGTCGAGTTGGAGCCAGGGGCGATCGACCTGACAGCGTTCAGCCTGGCACTCGCCGTCTGCGACGCGCTCCAGCCGAAGGTAATCTGGAGCGAACTACGTTTCGACCGGCTTCGCGGACCGAACCTTCGGGAGGGAGATTTTTTCGAGGGAAGCTTTTCCAGCGACGTGGAGCA
>CAZEYT010000155.1:0-1671 GCA_964516295.1 uncultured Chthoniobacterales bacterium
AAGGCTGGAAGGTTTATGCTTTCGGACAGTTGGCGGGCGGCACCTTCCGCGTCGCGAAGGATTTCGGCGAGGCCTCCGGCGAGCGCGTGCTGAATAACAAATGGATGAGCTATCTCGACATCCGCGCAGGTGGCGGGCTCGCCTACACCTGGAACGGGATGCTCACGTTCCGCGCGGAAGTCGGTTCGTCGCTTTACCGGAACATCGAGTATAGCGGGACCGACTTCGGCGTCGACGCCGGCCCGGCGGCGTTCGCCAGCGCCGGGCTCTCTCTGAAACTCTGACGCCTCCGGCGCGAGGTTTCCACACCGCTTCTAGAAAAGGGCTGACAGCCGAGATCCGGAACGATCATTTTCTCCCTCATGCTGCATGTCGTGCTGATCGAGCCGGAGATTCCTCCGAATACCGGAAATATCGCCCGGCTGTGCCTCGCCGCGGGGGCCAGGCTTCATCTCGTGAAGCCGCTTGGCTTTTCCCTTGATGAAAAGGCGCTCCGGCGGGCGGGGATGGATTACTGGGAGCAGTGCGATGTCGTGGTTTGGGAATCGTTTGCCGACCTGCGTGCGGCTAAGCCGGACGGACGGTTTTTCTTTCTGACGACGAAGGTGAAGGCTCCCTACTGGGATGCGGCCTTCCGCGATGGAGATCACCTGGTGTTCGGGCGTGAGAGCCGGGGGCTCCCCGAGTCGCTCCTCCAGGAGAATGCCGCCGCCTGCCTGACGATCCCGATGACGCCGCAAGCCCGCAGCCTCAATCTGGCAACGGCAGCCGGCATCGTTCTCTTCGAGGCCGTGCGCCAACTCTCCCGCGGGTGACCTGGAAGAAAGATGGGAATTCCGGTTGACTCTCCCGGATCTCCCGCTAGTCTCAACAACTCCACTGATCCGATTTTTTTATGAAACGCACTTACCAGCCTTCCAAGAGGACGCGCAAGCGGCAGTTCGGTTTTCGCGCCCGCATGAAGACCAAGGCCGGCCGGGACACCTTGAACCGTCGTCGCCAACGCGGTCGCAAGCGTCTGCTCCCGAAAGGTGTCGAGATCCATTACGCGCGCCACACCGGAGCCTGATCGGCCCCGTTTGAGGTTTCAGAAAACTTCGCGGCTCACGTCCGGCCCGGAGTTTGCGATGGTCCGTGAGCGTGGACGCTCGGCCCAAGGGAAGTTTCTCCGTGTGGGAGTCCTTATCCCGGCCGAGGGACAGGCCCGTGTGGGCTTGATTACTTCCAAGCGGGTGGGCGGTGCGGTTATCCGCAACCGTGTCCGCCGCCGGCTCCGGGAAATCTTCCGGGTCAGCCTCCCGGAGATCGCTGCCGGCCGCTGGGTGGTGATCGTTGCGAAGCCGCCGGCTGCCGATGCCTCGTTCGAAGAATTGCGCGGGGAATGGTTGCTTCTTGCGAGGCGACTTTCTATTTTGCCGCCTCTTCCATGACATCCCTGCTTCTTTTCCTTCTGCGCGCCTATCAATGGCTTGTCAGTCCGGCCCTGCAGGCGCTGTGTGGACCGGGGTGCGGATGCCGGTTTGAGCCGACCTGCTCGCAATACGCCATCGAAGCCGTGCAGCTTCACGGGCCGCTTCGCGGTCTTTTTTTCAGTCTCCGGCGGATCCTCCGCTGTCACCCATGGGGCGGATGCGGGTATGACCCCGTTCCCGCCGCCTTCAAACCTTCTCA
>CAZEYT010000156.1:0-1562 GCA_964516295.1 uncultured Chthoniobacterales bacterium
GCGGTTTCTTCGCCTTGTCGGAGAAGGGCATGCCCATCTCGCTCAGGAGCGACTTCGCTTCCTCGTTCGTGAGGGCCGTGGTGACGATCGTCACGTCGAAGCCGACGTTCCGCTTGATGCGGTCGAGTTCGATTTCCGGGAAGATCGACTGGTCGGTGACGCCGAGCGTGTAGTTCCCATTGCCGTCAAAGGCGCGTGTGGAAACCCCGCGGAAGTCGCGGATACGGGGGAGAGCCGTCTTGATGAGGCGCTCGAGGAACTCATACATGATGCGTCCGCGGAGCGTGACCTTGGCACCGATGGCCTGGCCTTCGCGGAGCTTGAAGTTTGAAATCGCCTTCTTCGATGCCGTGGTCGACGGCTTCTGGCCGGTGATCGTCGCGAGCTCGGATTTGGCAATTTCGAGAGCTTCCTTCACGTCGGGAGCAGAGCCGACGCAGGTGTTCACGACGACCTTCGAGATCTTCGGGATCTGGTGAATGTTCTTGTAACCGTGCTTCTCACGCATCGCCGGGATGACGCGCGTCTTGTATTCGGTCAGGAGTTCGGGTTCTTGTGTCATTTTTGAGGTTGGCGACCAGGCGCCTTAGGCGGCTTTCTTGCCGGACTTCTTTTCGCCTGCCGCTTTCTCTACGAGCTTGACGTTGGAAATGTGAATCGGGCCCTCGCGTTCGATGATGGCACCGTTGGGCTGATCCTGGGTCTTGCGCTGATGCTTTTTGATCATGCGCACGCCTTCGACAATAACCTGACTCTTTGCAGCGATAATGTTCAGGACCTTCCCGGTTGCACCGCGGTGGTTTCCAGAGACGACCTGCACGGTGTCTCCCCTATGGACGTGAAACTTGGGTTTGCTCATAGCACTTCAGGTGCGAGGGAAATGATCTTCATGAAATTCTTTTCACGCAGCTCGCGGGCGACCGGCCCGAAGATGCGCGTTCCGCGGGGGTTCATATCCTTGTCGATGATGACAATCGCATTGTTGTCAAAACGGAGATAGGAACCGTCTTCCCGACGGACGGGTTGCTTGGTGCGGACAACGACGGCACGGACGACATCGCCCTTCTTGACGGTGCCGCCGGAGGAGGCCTCCTTGACGTTGGCGGTGATGATGTCGCCGACATGGGCCTCGGGAGTGGGCTTGCCGATGACGCCGATCATGGTGGCCATGCGGGCACCGGTATTGTCGGCCACATCGATACGGGAGCGGATCTGGATCATGTCGTGATATTAGTGCTTGAGGATTTCGACCAGGCGCCAGCGCTTGAGGCGGCTGAGCGGGCGGGTTTCCGCGATGCTGACCTTGTCGCCAACCTTCGCCTCGTTCTTCTCGTCGTGGGCGTGGAATTTGGAGACGTGCTTCGTGATCTTGCCGAACTTCGGGTGCGGGACGCGGGTGACGGTCTTGACGACGATCGTCTTGTCTCCCTTGTCGGAGACAACCTCCCCGACACGGGTCTTGCGGAGCGCACGGGCACGGGTCGTTCCGGCAGCTGCTTCGGCGGTAGTGGTGGATTCGCTCATGGAGTTACTTCGTGGCCGTTCCGGCCGTCTTCTGGCTG
>CAZEYT010000157.1:0-1510 GCA_964516295.1 uncultured Chthoniobacterales bacterium
CCCGTGCGCTTTTCACCACCTGCGGCAGAAACATTTTCCCGGCGCCGAAGAGATCGCCGACGACTTTCATGCCGTCCATGAGCGGTCCTTCGATGACGAGGAGCGGTCGTCCGTATTTCTGGCGGGCCTCCTCGGTGTCGGCATCGACAAAATCGACAATCCCCTTGATGAGGGCGTGCTTGAGGCGCTCTTCGACAGTGCCCGACCGCCAGGCGAGATCCGCAGTGGATGCGGCGGCGGGGCCGCCGGCGGAGGAGGCTTTGAGCGCCTCGGCGAGGCTGACGAGACGTTCCGTCGCGTCCGGACGACGGTTCAAAAGAACGTCTTCGATATGCTCAAGAAGGTCTTTCGGGATTTCTTCGTAAACGCCGAGTTGGCCGGCGTTGACGATGCCCATATCGAGACCGGCGCGAATGGCGTGGTAAAGAAAGGCCGTGTGGATGGCCTCGCGGACGGGATTGTTGCCGCGGAATGAGAACGAGACGTTGCTGATGCCGCCGCTCACCCGCGCGTGCGGCAGGTTTTTCTTGATCCAGCGCGTCGCGTCGATGAAGTCCTGGGCATAGTTCGCGTGTTCTTCCATGCCGGTGGCGACAGTGAGGACGTTGGGATCGAAAATGATGTCCTCGGCGGGGAACCCCACGTCTTCGACAAGGATCCGGTAGGCACGCGAGCAGATCTCGACCCGACGTTCGTAGTTGTCCGCCTGGCCTTGCTCGTCAAATGCCATGACGATGGTCGCCGCGCCATAGCGTCGGATGAGCCTGGCCTGTTGTTTGAATTTTTCCTCGCCTTCCTTGAGGCTGATCGAGTTCACCACGCTCTTACCCTGGACGCAGCGAAGACCCGCTTCGATGACCTCCCATTTTGAGGAATCGATCATGATGGGCACGCGGGAGATGTCTGGTTCGCTCGCGATGAGATTGCAGAATTTCGTCATGGCGGCCGCTCCGTCGAGCATGCCTTCGTCCATGTTGATATCGATAATCTGGGCACCGGCTTCGACCTGTTGGCGCGCGATGGCCAGGGCTTCGTCATAGTTTCCGGCGAGGATCAGCTTGGCAAATTTCGGAGAGCCCGTGACGTTCGTTCGCTCGCCGATGTTGATGAAAGGAATTTCCGGCCGGGCCGTGAACGGTTCCAACCCGCTCAGTCGCAGGGTTGGCACCCGATCCGGGATCCGGCGCGTCGGCACATCGCGGACGGCCGCGGCAATGGCGCGGATGTGATCCGGCGTGGTGCCACAACACCCGCCGATAATGTTAAGCCAGCCTTCCTCGGCCCATTCGCGCAACTGCGGGGCGAGGGAGTCCGGGGTTTCCGGGAAACCGGTCGGCGAGAGCGGGTCGGGAAGACCGGCATTCGGATACGTGCTGACGTGGAACGGCGCGATGCGGGAGAGTTCCTCGATATAGGGCCGCATTTCCTTCGGTCCCAGCGCGCAATTGAGCCCGATCGAGACGAGCGGAAAATGAGTCACGGAATTGAGAAAAGCCTCGACCGTCTGGCC
>CAZEYT010000158.1:0-1509 GCA_964516295.1 uncultured Chthoniobacterales bacterium
TAGGCCATGCTGATGAACATGTCCTCTTTGATGTCCGGGTAGAGCTGCTGGTTGACCCGGCAGAGCACCTCGGCCGCGGAGTGGCGGCCGATCGCCTGGCTGCGGATCACACTCCGGCACATGGCCATGATGAGCGAGGCCGGAACGCCCTTGCCCGAGACGTCGGCAATGGCCACGCCCAGCCGGTGTTCGTCCACCTCGATGTAATCGAAATAGTCGCCGCTGACCTGCTTGGCCGGAATGTTCACGCCGCTGAGTTCATAACCCTCCACCTGCGGCGAGGCCGAGGGGAGCAGGATGCTTTGGATTTCCCGCGCGATCTCCAGATCGTGGTCGAGGCGCTTCTTTTCGCCCGCTTCGAGGTAGATCACCTCATTGTAGAGCGCAAACGCCGATTGCTCGGCGATGGTTTTAAAAACCGTCAGGTCCTTCTCGTTGAACGGCGTGCTCATCGGGCCGTTGGCCAGGCCGATGACCCCGAGGATTTTGCGCCGATAGATCAATGGGGCGACCACGGCCGAATGGGCAAACACGCTGCCGGGGGGCAGTTCGTTGGCCAGTTCGGCCTCCGAATAGAGCCGGGCCTGACCCGTGCGCACGACGCCGCCAAGGAGGCCTTCGCCGCGCTTGATCGTGCTGAGGCGCAGGAAACTGTCGAGGGCAACCGGGTTGGTTTCCGCCTGAGTGAGAATATGCTGGGGCACGGCCAGCATGGCCGGGCAACCCTTGGAAATAAACGCCGGGGCCAGCAGGGCGTCATTTTTGTCCATCAGGTACAACACCCCTCCGTGCGCGTCGAGGATCCGCGTCGCGCTCTCGACGGTCAGACGGTGCAACTCCGAAGACCGCACACCCTCGGAGAACGCCTCCCCCAACCCATGGAGAAAATCAAAAACCCGATCCTCTTCGACCTGCAACTCCGCCCGCTGGCGCTCCAACTCGCTGATCCGGCGGGTGAAAACATTCAACATCACCAACAGGGCGATGAAGGTCCCGAAAAAGAGCGCAAAAAAAATGTAGGCCCACATGGGAGGAACCCCGGTCGCCCGGTTCAGCTGTCCTTCTCCGACCCGGGCACGTTTAATTCCTGACGCATATACTCGAGGACATCGCGGAACTTGACCGCATTGGCCGCCTCGGCCTCGACCAACGCTTCATGCGCTTCGAGGACAACTTTCTTCTGGGCCTCGGCTCCGACGCGCGGAGCCACCGCTTCATGCAACTGGCTGTCATCCGGAGTTTCCTCCGGTCCCGCCACCGCCAGGGTCTCCACTTCGAAAAGTTGATCCAGACCCAAACTCGAGAGCAGACCGGAATTCCGGTCGTTGACATTGATGGCCCGCAACGCACCCTGTCCAATCTCGCGCAGGCGCAAGGCCACCCCGGCCAGGGTGCCCATAAAGGTGGAATCCATCTGCTCGCAGTCCCGCAAATCGACCACGAAATCCCGAAAACCGCGCTGGATCATCTGTTTGACGAATTCCTTCAAGCCCGCGCTGTTTTGGAAGG